>NZ_JAASUA010000028.1:0-771 GCF_014322845.1 Listeria immobilis
CTTAACCTTGCAACAAATCGTAACTCGCCGGTTCATTCTACAAAAGGCACGCTATCACCCATTAACGGGCTCTAACTACTTGTAGGCACACGGTTTCAGGAACTGTTTCACTCCCCTTCCGGGGTGCTTTTCACCTTTCCCTCACGGTACTGGTTCACTATCGGTCACTAGGGAGTATTTAGCCTTGGGAGATGGTCCTCCCGGATTCCGACGGAATTTCACGTGTTCCGCCGTACTCAGGATCCACTCTGGAGGGAAAGCCATTTCAACTACCGGGCTGTTACCGTCTTTGGCGGGCCTTTCCAGACCGCTTCATTTATAACTTTCTTTTGTAACTCCGTATAGAGTGTCCTACAACCCCAAGAAGCAAGCTTCTTGGTTTGGGCTCTTTCCGTTTCGCTCGCCGCTACTCAGGAAATCGATTTTTCTTTCTCTTCCTCCAGGTACTTAGATGTTTCAGTTCCCTGGGTCTGCCTTCCTCACGCTATGTATTCACGTAAGGATACTATCCGACTAAAGATAGTGGGTTCCCCCATTCGGAAATCTCTGGATCAACGCTTACGTACAGCTCCCCAAAGCATATCGGTGTTAGTCCCGTCCTTCTTCGGCTCCTAGTGCCAAGGCATCCACCGTGCGCCCTTTCTAACTTAACCAATTTACTTCGTCGAAGTAAAGGTTGTTTTTCTGATTTTCCGTATCAGCGATGATACTTCTTATCAGATGAAAGATTCACTTTCAGATGATTCTCGGTTACTTGTGTCATAGATAATT
>NZ_JAASUA010000029.1:0-623 GCF_014322845.1 Listeria immobilis
TGCCGAGGACCGGAATCGAACCGGTACGGATATCACTATCCGCAGGATTTTAAGTCCTGTGCGTCTGCCAGTTCCGCCACCCCGGCGTTGCTTATAAAATATGGAGCGGAAGACGGGGTTCGAACCCGCGACCCCCACCTTGGCAAGGTGATGTTCTACCACTGAACTACTTCCGCATATCATATAAGTGCGGGTGAAGGGACTTGAACCCCCACGCCTCGCGGCGCCAGATCCTAAATCTGGTGCGTCTGCCAATTCCGCCACACCCGCAAAAGTGAGCCGTGCTGGGTTCGAACCAGCGACCCTCTGATTAAAAGTCAGATGCTCTACCAACTGAGCTAACGGCTCTCTATAATAATATATCTATTACAAAGAAAATAATAATGGTGCCGGCTGCAAGAGTCGAACTCGCGACCTACTGATTACAAATCAGTTGCTCTACCAACTGAGCTAAGCCGGCATAAAAAATGGAGGTTAACGGGATCGAACCGCTGACCCTCTGCTTGTAAGGCAGATGCTCTCCCAGCTGAGCTAAACCTCCAGAAATATTGCCCGGCAGCGACCTACTCTCGCAGGGGGAAGCCCCCAACTACCATTGGCGCAGAGAAGCTTAACTACCGTGT
>NZ_JAASUA010000030.1:0-598 GCF_014322845.1 Listeria immobilis
GCCATCACTAAATTGCTTCGTTCTTTGTCACTTAAATCCCCTTTATCTAGCCGTTCTCTTAATTGTTTTGCTTGATACAATAATTCACCAGAACGACTGCCTGTTGCCATTTCCATGCCTCGTTGATACGTACTTTGATACATACATAAACCTCCTATGGCTGATTATGAGCTATCCAATCCCCTAAAGAAATATCTTTCTCTCGTATCGATTGTGCCGCTTGAATTAATTCCTCTTGAAAACCACGTAAACGTCTCATTTGTTGTTCATTTAACGCATAAAAAGCTTCAAATTTAGCTGGGTCATGAAACGTATAAACACCCTCATGATACTTCACCGCACGTTCTGTTAACGCTTCATCCACATCCCATACCGTTAATTCACTAAAACGAGCGCCTTCACTCGTATCATCTTCTAAATCTGCTCGAAGCTTTCGAGACCTTTTCATGACTTCTTCTTCTAAATCTTGCATACGATATTGAGTCTGTTGCATAATCGCTAACACATCATCCAATCGACTTGCTTGTTGAATAACCATATCTGGATTCACTTTTAATTTCGCTGAACCATTAGCAGTAAACATTCCAGCAAACGTTCC
>NZ_JAASUA010000031.1:0-571 GCF_014322845.1 Listeria immobilis
AAGCATTTGATTGATCCCCTGTTTTTGGAAGAGCAGCTTTTTCTTCTGGCTTCACATCAAGTTGTTTTTCTGCTGTACTTTCTTTGACTTCATTTTTTCCAGATTGTCTATCTGACGGTGGATTAGTTGTATCTTTTGGTTGTTCAGAAGGTTGTTTGATTGAATCTACCACAACTATACGAGTAAAGGTTGTAGTGTTTCCATCACTATCTGTCACTTCATAAACTATTTGATAGGTCCCTGGAACATTAATATCCACACTATTAGAAAGAATTTTTATTTGTTTCGTTAAGTCCCCATTCTCTCCATCTACTGCGGTAATCCCATCCATTGGATCAAAGGGATCTCCTGGTGTGATATGTGTTTCGTTATCTCCAGAAATTACGGGTGCTTCGGTTACAGTCACGGTACGGGTGAACGTTGCTTTATTGCCATCGCTGTCGGTTACCTCATACGTCACTTCGTAATTGCCTGGTTTCGATGTATCTACTGTGTTGTTTGTTATTTTTACTGTGCTTGTGATGTCGCCGTCTTCTTTATCCGTTGCTTGAATCGTACTCATGGGGTCAAA
>NZ_JAASUA010000032.1:0-526 GCF_014322845.1 Listeria immobilis
TTATGAGATTCTCGTAAGTGGCGTTTTTTTCTAAAAATGAGCAGAAAGGGATGAAGAAAAATGGGTACAGTAGCAAGTGATTTAGGGAAAGCCACAGAAAAAGCCACTGCGCTTCAACAAGCTGTTTCGATTCTTCAGAAACAAGGAACAACCATTGCGAAAGATGAAGAAACAACGGTTGGGGGGAATACACAGGCACACACGGCAATCCAAGCAGAAGGCAAAGCAGCCACTCAGATTGCGAGTGCGTTAACGATGGCAAGTACGAATTTACATAGTGTCGCAGAGGCCTTTGCTGCGAAAGATGCGGAACTGGGGGCCAACCTTTCAACAATTGGAGGTTCAACACCATGAAGACGTGGACCGAGTGGCAACAAGAGGAACGGCGATTAATGGGAAAAGAAGACGAAAATCAACAAAAAAGGCGAGCTGTCCAGCAACTTCAAGAGGCCTATGACATCCATTTGCGACAAGGACTCCGATTTGTGGAAGAAGTTAGCTGGCAGTTTCGGAAAAATGATCGAGC
>NZ_JAASUA010000033.1:0-510 GCF_014322845.1 Listeria immobilis
GAACTAGCTCCGACAGACATATTAAGCGGAAATGTAGGTGATACCTATACTTCGACAGCCAAAGACATTGAAGGTTGGTTATTAGAAACAACGCCAGAAAATGCCACTGGTACATTCAGTGATACAGCACAAACCGTCACGTACGTGTATGAAAAAGAAGTAGTAGCTGGCCAAGATGTGACAGTTCGATATGCAGATGGAGCAGGCAATGAACTAGCTCCGACAGACACATTAAGCGGAAATGTAGGTGATACCTATACTTCGACAGCCAAAGACATTGAAGGTTGGTTATTAGAAACAGCGCCAGAAAATGCTATAGGTACATTCAGTGATACAGCACAAACAGTCACATATGTGTATGAAAAAGAAGTAGTAGCTGGCCAAGGTGTGACAATTCGATATGTAGATGGAGCGGGCAACGAACTAGCTCCGACAGACATATTAAGCGGAAATGTAGGTGATACCTATACTTCGACAGCCAAAGACATTGAAGGTTGGTTATTAGAAACA
>NZ_JAASUA010000003.1:0-382614 GCF_014322845.1 Listeria immobilis
TACCAAGAATTGGCTAAAATAATTTTTTGGCCCCTTTTTGAATCATCCGATGGCCCCTTTTTCAGTTGCGTTTAACAAAGATGACTATCTTTTAGTAAATGATATTTGGAAACTTGATTTTTTTGTCAATATTCCGCAATTCCGTGAACGCCTAACGGAGTATAGAGAAAATCCGGTCAATCATATATTCATAATAACATTTAATTCGGTTCACCCTATCATAAATCTAGAGTTGAAATGTCTATACAAGTTGAAAATATTCAATGATGAGTGGACAGCTTACTCCAGCTTTCAAAAGCACACGCATCGTTATCGAGTTATTAATTTTATGCAATTGTTCTATCCTGAATCCAGCTCGTTAAAAGAACTAGATATTGATAAAGCTGAAGAACAATATATTGCCTGGTTACGTGAAACAGGAATTGAAGTAACGGAAGAAAAAAAATTTAGACATGGTCGTCCCGTAGAAATTAGAAAAGTTAGAACAGCAGCCTTCCTCAGATCAGCCTACAATTCAATCATGCACTACTTGGACGATCGTCCATTATGGGTAAGAGATGTATGGCGTTTAAAAGACTTCCAAGATAGCTTTGATTTTGAGTACCATAAATCAAGTCCGCAAGGATTTGTTCGCTTTGATAGCATTGAAAATAACGAGTTAAAACAAATGGCAAAAGATTATATAAAAGATCGGCTTTTAGGTAAACGGCACATGAGCTGGCATAGTGCGCAAGCATACTCTAGAATACTCAGCCGCTTTTTTAACATCATTTCACCGACAGGGACTGAAAAAAAGGCTATTCGTAATCTTGAAAGAAAAGATATACTAGCCTTTATTGAGTGGACGCGTTGTTATTATGCAGAGAATAATCGCAAAGGATTGGAGAATCACCTGAATCGTTGCATGGGAGTACTACAAAAATTCTTGGAAGAATTACAATTACTTGAACATAAAGAAGCACCTAGAAAATCGATCCGGCAACTAATTAATCCTGGTGATTTCCCTAAATATACTCAACACAGACAGGTTAATAGTATCCCTGATAGCGTCTTAGAGCAACTTTTCAGCAATCTAAATTATTTACATCCAGAGGTCATTCCAATTGTCTGGATTACGTTCAAAACAGGTCTGAGGATATCTGACGTTCTTACCTTAACAAATAAGTGTTTGATAACTGTCAACGAGAGTCCCTATCTGCAACTAGACATTTCAAAAACAAAAGTGCATAACCATCGGATACCAATTGATACCCGCATAGCTGACATTATCACCTTTTTAGCGAAGAGATGTGAGCTAGAAACAAATATGGACAATAATCCTAAGAGATACTTATTTCCACGTTTATCTGGAACTAGAAAAGGACGTCCTTTTACGCAAGGCTTTGTAAGAGAAGAATTGAATACTTTGGCAATTAAACAAAATATTGCTGGTGAAGATGGAGAAATTTATCATTTCCGAATGCATGAATTTCGTCATACCTACGCTGTTAAATTACTGAATAATGGAGCGGATATTTTAACAGTCCAAGAACTATTGGCCCACGCATCCCCAGAAATGACGATGGTCTATGCAAGGTATTCTGATGACAATAAAAGAAAAGAATTCGAAAAAGTTCTAGCAAGTGGCACATTCGAGTTTAGTCAAAATGGTTTATTGCAAAAAATAGAACCGGATCAGTTGAATAAAGAGAATCTTGATTCTCTTTGGCAGAATCACAAATTGAACGCTATCGATAATCCCTACGGGACTTGTATGGCTCGTTTAAATGGGAAGTGTCCGTTTATTAATGAACCACCTTGTTTAAGCTGTAATAATGGGAATCCATGTAAGGATTTAGCTATCGGTTTATCTGATTTAGATAATGAAAAATATCAGTTGCACATAAAGACCATGACAAAAACGATCGAACTTTTAAAGAGCAATGGGCGAATGGATCTAGTTGAAAAAAATGAGCATCTTCTAGAAAAATACACTGATATTGAACGCAAAATCACGCAAGGAAGTATTATCTATGGAAGATCAAACCGGACAGATTAGGAGAAAATTATGACCTTTGATCAAAGGAAACATCTGAAGATGTTACACAAGAAAAGACGTGCCGAAACTCTTGAAAAAGTTGAACAAGCTATTTACTATCTTGAAGCAACAAAGCAGCCTATTAATTTCTCGAGGATAGCAAAACAATCTGGTGTTGGGAAATCGACACTGTATTCAATTCCAGAAGTAAAAGATCGAATAATTATTTTCCGTGAGGTGTCTTTAGGAAAGAGTTATACGCAAAAAGTAAAAAAAGAGCAGGATACTAGTGTGATTCAATCCTTAAAGCGAAAGATTCAAACGCTAGAAACAGAGAACAAAGAACTGAAACTTAAAATCAAGCATATATACGGCCAAGTTTTTGAAAATACTGACTAAATCAATTTAAAAGGGTTGAACTCGCAGCATTGAAAAATGTGCTGTTACGAGTTCAACCCTTTCTTTTCCAAGTCCATTCCAAGGTATCGGTATATCCTTAAAAGATCGTTTCCTTCTACTGTTCTAAGTTGAAAGTAAAAAATATGGTCTTTACTGTCTACTGTCATATAGCTAGGTATCCTAAACCGGGTAATATTTCTCTTATTCATCAAATAGAGCAGTTCGTCTTGTAATGCAAAAAAAGGCACATCTATCAGAACGAAGTTCAAAAAGTCTTTTGTCAATTTTTCTGAGTTTTCAGTATGGTAGTCAAATTCAGCACCTTCCACATTCAACGTCATGAAAGATCACTCCACTTATTTGGATTGATCATACGAATATGATTGATTGAATTACTGGGAATAACTTGAATTCCAGTATCTGGATGTGAGACAAAAATACTTGTGTCCCTGAAACCTTCGACAACTCCGATAATATCTGCATAAGCATTTCCTTCAGTATTCAGCTCGCTAAGCTGAATTTCAACAACATCTCTGGTAGTATAAGAGGATTCTAGCATTTCTGAGATTTCCGTTTCGCTCATCTTCGGTTTCCTAGACCAAAATGTATTTCTTCCCTTTTTTTCAATATCCATTTCTGCGGTATGTTCACTTAAATAAAAGCCCATCCACTTTGCCATTCCTCGATCATCGTAGTCGCGAATAAGTGGATCAGGATGATAAGACATAAATGATTCTCCCATGTTTTAAACACCTCCACTAAACCTCTTCAGGAAACGGAGTTTCCAAAAAAGTTTCTACCATTTCCTGAATATCATTTTGTCTAAAAAAAGGAATTTCCAAATAACGAACGTTGTTTTTCCTACACCACTGCCGCTTGATTTCCATGTTTCTTAGGATATTTTGAAATCTCTTTGTACTGCAACCTCGTTTGAAGTAATGGTGTGTACCGTGATACTCAATGATGTGCCACTGATTGGATTTTTGGAAAGCTACATCAACACGTAGTGGTCTATTTTCAATAGTAGTAAGACCCTTGAACATCCTTTCACGGTCGTATTTAATCCCATAGTAATTCATTAGTTGGCAAATGAGTTGAATCTGCCAACTCGGTTGTTGGCTGGGAACCAACGGAAATGGTTTGTACAACATTTTTGCCTTTGGATGATAAGAAAGGTTAGCAATGAAGACTTTCTTTTTCCATCCATTGATAGTGATCGTGGCTTTCGTATGAAGGTGGATTTTTCCTAAGTAATCATAGGGTAAATACCAATCATACAGTTTTTTCTGAATCTCACCATTTCTCATAAATGAAATAGAAACAACATTGAAGTTCTCTTTAATAAAAAGTAGTTCATTCATAGGTTAGGTACTCTTTCTACAGTTTTATAGTGACTACAAGCCATCCAAACCACCGGCACCGCCAGCATGACCTCCCACCAAATTCGCTTGACTCAAGCTCCTAGCGTGTTCTAAAGTAGAACTTGCACGGACAATTGAGACAAAGCCATACTTTTCTCTGATCTGATCCATTATTTGATCCAGCTTCTCATTTTTAATCTGTTCTTCCGGTTCTTCGAACAGGTTTAGTTGGCTTCCTGCATGATAAAGCAGTCCTGAATAAGACACACCGATATTTCTAACTAGACAGCCGGTATAAAATTTATTGAATAAATACAATAGGTGTCCAGCTAACTTGTCAGTGTTATCAGTAGGGGTAATCTTTAGTTGCCGGCTAAATCCTTTCTCTAATTCGTCCTTAGAATAACCAATTGATAAATTGACCGTTGAAGTTTTAGCTTGTCTGCGGCGCAAACGAATAGCAACCTGTTCGGCCATTTCCCGAATCACCAAAGGCATTTCATCACCCTTGTAGTATCGTGGTAAAATTTGACTGTTTCCTAGATTTTCAGACTTGGGGACATAGCGTTCTTGGATTTTTGTCCGATCAATGCCATTGGCATGATGGTACAGCTGCAAACCGATTACCCCAAATTTTTCTTTTAATCGGTAAGGCGTAGCATGAGCCAAATCATAGATTGTGGAGACACCCATATTATACAGGTTTTGCTTCATACGGTGACCAATCCCCCAAAAGTCGCTAATCTCAGGCATAGCCCAAACCTTTGTTTCTACATCGGAATAGTTCCAAGAAGCCCGCATATTTACTGTGCTTTTAGCCTCGTTGTCCAGCGCCAGTTTAGCAAGTAAGGGATTACTGTTTGACATACCAACGGTAGAATAAATCCCAGTTTCTCTCAAGATATCTTTTTGGATCATTTGGCTGACAATATTTAGTTTTTCTTTCCTAGTTAAACTTTTGTCTGGTACAAAGTAGTTTAAACTGTGGGTTAGTTCAACAACCCCTTCATCGATGGAGTACCACATAATGTCTTCATCCGCTGCGTACTTGCGAACGATTTTTTGAATTTTTAGGTTTTCCACTATGTAATAACGCATTCTAGGAGGAGCTACGATAAGTTTTTTCATCATTGGATTTTCCTCTACCGTAGGTAGTTCCCAAGATCTTGTGACATTACTGATTCCAAACGCTTTCTTCGCCATCGGACTGCTGGCCAAAATTAAACCAGAAGTATTATCCGCCTGACTCATTACAACCAAAAGGTCCTTTAAGGGGTGGCGCCCCCGCGCTACCAGCTCACAGCTGGCGTAAAAAGATTTCATATCGATAAAGGCATAGTCACCAGTGGGTTCTAAATCATAGTTAAAGTTCATCATAATCACCTTATCAAACTAAGTATTTTCTCCAAAAAGAACACATGTTCGTTATTATAGTACCTTGATTTACTCCCCTAAGTCAAGAAAATCTCGTTATTCACACCACAAAAAAGATGCCAGCAGCTACGGACTAGTGCTAATGGCATCTTTTAAAGTGAAACTAATTTTTTATGGCTAGAACATTTCTTTTAATTAAGTCTCTAGTTTTTCTAAACTGCGCTAAAATCTCTTCCTCACTACCGGATGCTTTGGCAGGGTCCGATAAGTTCCAATGAAAATGTTCTTTCCCTTTGGGAATTACCGGACATTTATCTTTCGCATCCCCGCAAAGAGTGACGATTAGATCAGCTTTATTAAAATAGCTCATATCAAGCAAATCTGACGTTTGTTCAGAAATATCAATCCCGTCTTCAGCCATCACTTTTACGACTTTTGGATTCAGACCGTGCGTTTCTATTCCGGCACTTCTAATTTCAAATTGACTTTTTGGTAAGAGCTTATGCGCATACCCTTCAGCCATCTGACTTCTACAAGAGTTTCCTGTACAAAGAAAATAGATTTTTTTCATATATTTTCACCTCTAAGACGTGCTGTTTGTTCAGTATCATTAGGAAACCAATGTTTCGTATTATTGGCTATCTTAACCAATAAAAGCATAACTGGTACTTCTACTAGTACACCCACTACTGTGGCTAAAGTCGCTCCTGACTGGAGCCCAAATAATGAAATAGCTACCGCAACTGCTAATTCAAAGAAATTACTCGCACCGATCATTCCGGCAGGTGACGCAATAGAATGGGGGAGTTTCCACAATCTTGCCCAACCATAAGCAATTGAAAAGATAAGTAATGTCTGAATTGTTAAAGGGATCGCAATCAATAAAATGTGTAGCGGATTGGCTAATATTTTCTGCCCTTGAAAAGAAAAGATAATGATTAGTGTCAACAGTAATCCAATGATCGTTACGGAATCAAATTTCTTTAAAAAGACTGTTTCAAAGTAAGCTAAGCCTTTCCTTTTAATAATCAATGAGCGAGTAAGGAAGCCTAAGAATAAGGGAACTACTACGAAAAGAACAGTGGATAATAGCAAAGTTGCCATTGGAACGACTACATTATCAACACCTAGTAAAAAAGCGACAATTGGCGCAAACAAAATTAAGATAATTAGATCATTCACCGCTACTTGAACCAAAGTATAGGCAGCATCACCTTTGGTGAGGTGACTCCAAACAAAGACCATTGCGGTACATGGGGCGGCTCCTAGAATAACCGCTCCGGCAACATATTCTTTTGCCAAGTCTAACGGTATCCAACTTTTAAACACTACATAAAAGAAAAAAGCAGCAATCGCGTACATAGTGAATGGCTTTATCAGCCAATTAGTTACGCAAGTGACAATCAATCCTTTGGGCTTTTTTGACACGTTAACAATACTGCCAAAGTCGATTTTCAACATCATTGGGAAAATCATTAACCAAATTAAGATAGCTGTAGGAATAGAAACGTTGTAATATTCGAACTGGCTAAGTGTTGCGGGAATTACTGGTAAAAACTTTCCGATTGAAATTCCTAGTGCCATACATATGACTACCCACAAGGTTAGATACTTCTCAAAAACACCTAATCCTTGTTTCTCTGTGTTTTCCATTTGAACCCTCCATCATCAATATCAGCCAATACATAGATAGTTTTCTATGTATTGGCCAAAAAATTTTATACCCCAACAGGGCTAAAGTCTGGTTGCCATTCTTCAACAGCAAACTTGCCATTGGAAAGCTCCGCAACTTTTTCAATCCATTCTAATTCATTGAAAGAACGAGCTTTTAATACATCATTTTGTGTATCAGCTGCATACATGCTTTGGTTAACCAGCCACCAGGTATGGGAAATCTTTGCCCGATCCAAATCTTCATCTAAACGCATGGATTCATAAACCGGTGTTGTTTCAGGTAAAGTAACCATCAACACTTCCGTGTCATCAGAATTTTGAAGGCGCGGCAAAAGTTTTTGAATAGAGACTGGAACTTCACCAGAACTTCTTTCCACTTCCCGAGCATAGCTTTGAGTCGAATCCAACAACAGTAAAGTATGACCGGTCGGTGCCGTATCAATCACGACAATTTCATCATCAGACTTGTCAACAATTTCAGCAAAGGCACGGAATACTGCAATTTCCTGGGTACATGGAGAACGCAGATCTTCTTCAACGTAAGCTACATCATCGTCATTCATAGTAGCTCTTGCTTTGGACAAGACCTCTTCTTTATAATCAGCCAATTCTTTTTCTTCATCGATATGGCTAATAGAGATTGGTAAATCATCCGAAATGAACATGTTTAAATGATCCGCCGGATCAGTTGTCGCTAAATGGACTTTTTTGCCTTCCTGGGCCAACTTTTTAGCAATCTTGATCGCTACAGTTGTCTTACCAACGCCGCCTTTACCCATTGTAAAGATAATTTTCTTATTTGAACGGATAAATTCTTTTACAACTGTATCTAAATTCGGAAAATCCGTCACTTCTTTTTCTTGTTCTTCAAGTGCAGGCTGTTGATCACTTAATAGTATTTGAAGCTTATCAATACCAGTCACATTGTAAGGCCGTAGTGGGATATAGAAGGTATCAAAGTCTTTTAGTGGTTCTGGCATATTCTCTAGATCATGCGTCTGTTCTTGATAGATAAGTTGAGAAATTTCGTCATCATGGACTTCCAGCAACCCATTCACAACCAATTTTTGATTTTGAATCCCTAATTTTCTCAGCTCTTCTGAAGCACGCTCAGCTTCAATCAGTGGTGCTTTTTGTGGGCGAGTAACTAGAATTAAGGTTGTTTGTTCAGCGTCTGTTAACGTTTCTACTGCTTTTTCGTACATATCTTTTTTATCGCCTAGTCCTGATAACTGACCTAAGCAAGAAACACCGGTGGTATTTTCATCCAGATAATTATTCCAAGCAGAAGGCAGCTGTAGCATACGCAATGTGTGCCCCGTCGGTGCAGTATCAAAAATGACATAATCAAACTGATCGGCAACTTCAGGATCAGTCAAAAAATTGGCAAACTCATTGAAAGCCGCAATTTCTACTGTACAGGAACCAGATAGCTGCTCTTCCATGTTCGCTAATGCACTGTCTGGAAGTATTCCACGGTAAGGGCCAACGATACTTTCTTTATATTCTGCCGCAGCCGTAATCGGATCAAAGTTAGCTACTTGAAGATTGTCGATTCCTTCAATCGGTGTTGGCTTATTGGTTAAGGGTGTTTGGAAAACATCTTGTAAATTAGAAGCCGGATCGGTGCTTACCAGCATAACTTTTTTATTGTCTTGGGCCAACGAAGTGGCCGTAGCACAAGCAGTTGTTGTTTTACCCACACCGCCTTTTCCAGTAAAGAATAGATATTTGGTTAATCCCATTCGCTCGGGAAGGTATTGAATCATTTTTTGTTTCCTCCTTTTATAAATCATGGCTTAGGAAAAGGCTGTTTAGCAACAGCCTTCGCCTCCGCAGCATCCGCCAGAATTGTTGGCAGCTTGTGTGACAAATTGAACTTCTGCATATTTACCGAATTCTTCTAAGGTAGGATAAGCAGCTTCTTTTACAACTTCACCATCTAATAGAGTAACCGGTAAAATGTCGTTGCCTTTTTCTTGAAGTAATTTCAAGATGGTCGGGTGGTTAACAAAGGCATCTGGGTCACTTGTTAAGTTGTGACGTGATGCTTCAATAGAGTCTAATCCCTCAAACGTCTCGAAGACTGAGGTAACCATCAGTAATTCTTCATCAACAGATGGTCCGCAAACGCCAGTTGAACAACACATCGCCGGTTCAAATAGTTCCAATTTTTTCATCATTCTTTTCTCCTTTACAACTACAGTTTTTATTGTGGCAAACACATTCATCTTCATCAGAAAATAAATGCATCATTGAACCCATAAATTTATCTACAAAGCTTTCGGTTAATTGATAGTGGTGCCATTGACCTTCTTTAGTCACCAAGACAACACCTGCTTTTTCCAAAACCTTCATATGATGGGAAAGCGTTGGTTGAGTAAAGTCAAAGTGAGCTAAGATATCACACGCACATAAACTGCCACAAGACAGCATATCAATAATTTTTAATCGTTTAGGATCTGCCAGGGCTTTCAGCATGACCGACATTTCATCGTAATTCATTTGTTTTCCTCCTTACATAGAAGTTCATCTATGTATACAATATAGACGATCATCTATATACTGTCAATCGTTTCTGTCTTTTTTCATAGAATGGATATGTTCAGCCTACTGCAAAGCCTAGTATTATCGACTTTCTTCAAATTTGGTATTGATAAGTTCTGAAATGGTTGGTGGACATAAAGGATAGCTATTCAGGCTTTACCCGAAATAAAAATTCGCGCACCATCGTTGTAAAAATTTCTGGTTGTTCAATTTGTAAATTATGTCCAGCAAAATCAAGAATTGCGAAAGAAGCATGTGGATATTTTTCAAGCAAAGAAAGCCCATCCGCATATCCAACATGATCATCTTGCCGACCAAAGAAGAATAACGCCGGCACATCAAGGGAAATATTTGCATCTGGATCAAAGCTCAGCGAATAATTTGCTGCCAACTGGTCTAAAAATTCCCCGTCGGCGTTAATCATTCCAGCCATTACTTCTGCTAAAAAACGATTCCAATTTCTAGCAGTTAAAATAACCCCGCTTTTTGAAAAGTATGCCTGATCCTCCTTAGATAGCGACTGAACAAATGGCGTGTCCTGATACATCACTTTTTGTTCTGGAATAGTTCTTTTTTCCTTTTCTGGATAAATAACCGGACAAATAAGCAAGACGCCAAGTATTCTATCCGGCATTTTAGCAGCAATTCCACGGGACAAATAACCACCATAAGATTCTCCTGCAAGTAAAAATGACTCCCCTGGAATCACGGCTTCAATAAACTCCAACAAAAGTGAAAGTACCTCATCTGCGTTTTGAATAGAGTCGTAATTCTCGGTTTTTCCCATTCCTGGTAAGTCTAAGTAAATCCGTGAAAAAGGACTTTTCTCATCAAATACAGGCTCCATGCAACCAATCATCAATTGTGAATCAGGCGAAAAACCATGAATCATAATTATTGGAATACCCTCACCATATTTTTCATAATAAACGTCTACGCTACGGATTGTTTTATGCATATTTCTCCTCCTTGCGTTTTCTTTTATCATACCATATTATTCTTCTGCCATCCGGTAACCAACCCCCACTTCTGTCAAAATATAGGCTGGTTCGGCTGGGTTTTTTTCGATTTTACGACGGATATTACTCATATTCACTCGCAGTGCTTGATTTTCACTTGAATAAGGTCCCCAGATTTCCCGAATTATAAAGTCATGAGTAAGTACTTTTCCTGCATGACGCGCTAAGAGTAGTAGGATTTTATATTCAATCGGCGTAAAATGGATCTCCGTGTCATCCATTTTAACAAGGCGGCGACTATCATCAATAGAAAGGTTTTGAATGCGAATTATATGGTCGTTTAGCGATTCTTTATTACTAGATTGAATATGTCTAAGTGCAGTTCGAATTCGCGCCAATAGTTCAGATGTGCCAAATGGTTTAGTAATATAATCATCCGCGCCAAGGTCTAGCGCCGCCACTTTTTCCCGTTCATGATCACGAGCAGACACTACAATAATCGGAACTCTAGACCAGACACGAATAGCTCGAAGTACATCTAATCCCTCCATATCAGGTAAACCAAGGTCTAATAAAATAACATCTGGTGAATGACTCGCTGTCTGTTCAAGCGCTTCTTTTCCATTGACTGCTTTAATCACCGCATAGTCACTAGCAGTCAATACAGCAGAGATAAAATTGCTAATGCCTTCTTCATCCTCAACAATCAACACAAGTCGCTTACTGTTCATTTTCCCTCTCCTCCATCTAGTGGTAAAGTAAACCAGAATGTCGCTCCACCACCGAGTTCATTATTTTTAGCTTCTAGTGTGCCTTCATGCGCTCGAATAATTGACATACAAATTGATAAGCCAAGTCCAAGCCCGCGTGACATGTCCGAACGTTCACGAGCTTCGACTGCAAATGTATCAAACAATTCCGGCAAACGATTGGCATCTATACCTACACCATTATCTCGCACGCTAAAAATCGCTGTTTCTCTTGTTTTTACTACATCTACCCAAACTTCCGCTTTATCTCCTGCATGTCGTAGGGCATTTTCCATTAAGTTAATTAAAACTTGCTCAATCAGTGTGCCATCCATAGGTACCATTAGCAATTCATTAGGCACTTTTACGTGGATTATCCGATTGGAAAAACGTTTTTTAATTCTCCCAACCGCTTCACCGATAATTTCTTCTACAGCTTCTGGCTCTCGTTTTAAACTCACCAAACCTTCACTAATTCGAGTAACGGAAAGTAAATTTTCAACCATTCTAATTAGCCAACCAGCATCATCTTTAATGCCTCTGATTAAATTTTGTTGGGTTTCCTTGTCTAATTCTGCCTCTTTAGCAAGTAGCGCTGAACTAGCACCTATTATTCCAGTTAATGGTGTTCGTAAGTCGTGAGAAATCGCTCGAAGCAAATTACTTCTCATTTTTTCTTTGGCAGATTCAATAATGATTTGGCGTTGTTCTTCTGATAAATATTGCCGTTCTAGAGCAAGAGCTACTTGAGAACTAATCATCCGTAAGAAAATTCGGTTGTCTTGTGTGGGTGCTCCATCTTCTGCTGAACAAGAAATACCAATCACTCCAAGTACCTTTCCTTGCGACATTACAGGCATATAATAGCCAAATGCTCCCATCAGTGTATCTGTTCCTGCTCCTGCTCTTTTTTTATTTTTAAAAACCCAGTGGGCAACTGCTTCTTCATCTGAATTTAAGAGTTTGCTCGCATCTTCCTTGCCTTCTGCTTGGACAAAAATCCCTTTCTTACTTTTAGCTGGATCTGTTGAATAAAAAATAACTGATCGATTAAATAAATGCAAAATATATTCATTAGTTAAATCAATAATTCCCTTTAGATTTCGTGTTACCAAAAGGCGCTTATTGATTTCATACAGTACTTCCGTTCGACGTTCTCGTTCTGCGGCCAAACTTGCTTGCGTTTTTATTCGCACTGTTAAAGCACTTGTAATTAATGCAACTATCAGCATAATGCCGAATGTTACTGGATAACCAGCTTGAATTGTATTAAAAGTATAAAGTGGTGATGTGAAAAAGAAATTAAATAGCATCACACCAATAATTGAGCCTAGCACACCGTATACATAACCACTTGTCACTCGGGAAATAACTAATACAGATAAAATATATACCATAATAACATTCTGATCCCCGATGCCAAATTCACTTAGTCCAATACATATCGCTGTTGCTAGACTGAGTAGTAAAACCATTTTTGCCATATCATGCCAGGAAAGAAAATTTTTAAAGCGTATTTTCATTCGTCGTTTTTTTGTTTGTGGATTGCTAGAAGGAATAATATGCATATCTACGTTATCGAGATGTGTAATAAGTTGGTCTTCAAAATCATCTTCAAACAAAGAGCGCAGTCCCATACGACGTCGCGATTTACCAACTACAATATTCGTTACACCCGCCAGACGTGCGTATTCAGCCACAGTTTCCGCAATGTCATGACCTGCAAGCGTAACAATCTCAGCCCCAAGTCGTTCAGCCAGTTCCATTGTTTCACGGAGACACTTTTTCTCTTCTTTTGACATATAATCGTTTTCTTCGTTTTCGATATATAACGCTGTCCATGGCGCTCTAAAAGCTTCAGCAGTCCGAGCAGTCCAGCGAATAAGTTTAGCAGAAGAGGGAGACGTTCCAATACAAACTAACCATTTAGTACTTGCTCGTTTTTCTGGATAAATTCCCGTTTGATTATACTCATGGCTAATTCGGTCAGCCGCTTTCCGCATCGCGATTTCACGTAGTAATTTTAAATTTTCTCTTGTGAAAAAATTTTGCATTGCAGTTAAGGCTCGTTCTGGTTGATAAATTTTACCTTGTTCCAACCGTTTTAAAAGTTCATCTGGCTCAATATCAATTAATTTTACACGATCAGACTCATCAAAAACATAATCTGGAATGGTTTCACGGACTGCAACTTTCGTAATGCCTTCCACAATATCATTTAAGCTTTCGATGTGCTGTACGTTCACAGTAGTATATACATCAATACCTGCTTGGAGAAGCTCTTCCACATCCTGAAAACGTTTTTTATTGCGCACTCCTTCTGCATTAGTGTGCGCAAGTTCATCCACCAAAATTAGTTCTGGCTTTCGTTTCAACGCCTCGTCCAAATCAAATTCTTTTAGCGCAATATTTTTATGGTTAACCATTTTTGGCGGAATTACTGGGATTCCTTCTAACATTTTAATTGTTTCTTCTCTCGCATGCGGCTCAATATAACCAGCTACTACATCCACACCCGCAAGAAGCTGATCTTTTGCGTCATTTAGCATCGCATAAGTCTTCCCAACACCTGCCGCAAACCCAAAATATATTTTTAATTTCCCGGTGGAAGAATCTGTTTCTTCTTGTAAATTCACCAGGAGCGCATCCGGACTTGGACGATTCGTCTCCATATTTTTCGCCTCCAACTAATTACATTTTCAAACCGTCTAATGCTAAATTAACTTGTAGTACATTGACAGTTGGCTCACCCCAAAACCCTAATAATCGTTCACTCGTATGTTCCTCAATTATTTCTTTTACTTTTTTAGTTGAAATACCGCGAACTCTGGAAATCCGGTCCACTTGGTAGGCAGCAGCTTCTTTAGAAATATCTGGATCTACACCACTTCCAGAAACTGTTACAAGATCCATTGGAATAACACGATTGTTAGTTGGATCGAGTTTATGCCACCAAGCAATTCGCTGCTCTACTAATTTCTTTTGTTCCTCACCGGTTGGATTTTGATTTGTTGCTACACCATCATTCGGTGCCCGTCCAATCAAGTATTCCGGCTGCGAAAATGTTTGACCAATTTCCTTAGAACCATATTTCGCTGTTTGACCATTCGCTAACTTCTCTTCTATTATACTGCCATTTGCTTTATCATGGAAAGCCGCACCTGCAATAATCGTTACAACACCTGGATAAATGACGCCACACACCAATGTCAAAAGTAAAAAAGCAACAACGGCAGGCTTCCAAATTTGCATAAATATTTTCATACTTTCTCCCCTCCTATACAATTCCTAAAACAGTTAATAACATATCTATTAATTTAATCGCAATAAAAGGTGCAATCAAACCACCCAGCCCATAAATTAACATATTTCGGCTAAGCAATTTCCCAGCAGGCATTTCTCGATATTTTACTCCTTTTAAAGATAATGGAATTAAAACGATAATTATTAGCGCATTATATATAATCGCGGATAAAATCGCACTAGTTGGACTCGTTAAATTCATAAGATTAAGTGCATCAAGTTCTGGAAATATCCCGTAAAAAAGGACTGGTATTATCGCGAAATATTTTGCTAAATCGTTGGCAACACTAAACGTAGTCAGCGCTCCCCTAGTCATTAAAAGTTGTTTACCGATTCGAACGATATCAATTAACTTTGTTGGGCTAGAATCAAGATCCACCATATTTCCAGCTTCTTTTGCTGCTTGCGTTCCTGTATTCATAGCAACCGCCACATCTGCTTGTGCAAGAGCAGGCGCATCATTGGTTCCATCACCCGTCATCGCAACTAAATGACCTTCACGTTGATATTTACGAATTAGCTCTAATTTTGCTTCTGGAGTTGCTTCTGCGAGAAAGTCATCCACCCCTGCTTCGGCTGCAATTGCGGCTGCAGTCATTGGGTTATCTCCTGTAATCATAATTGTTTTAATACCCATTTTCCGCAAATCAAGAAAACGTTCTTTTACACCATTTTTTACAATATCTTTTAAATAAATGACGCCCAGTACTTTATTATTTCGAACAACAACCAGTGGAGTCCCGCCCGCACTAGCTATCTTGCTTACAATTTCATCACATTCTTTTGGATACGTTCCACCATTTGCTGTTACATAGGTACGTACTGCATCCGCCGCACCTTTTCGAATCGTATTTTCTTGGTAATCAATTCCGCTCATTCGTGTAGCAGCAGTAAATGGAACAAATTCTGCATGCATTTCAGCAAAATCTCGTCCGCGAATATCAAATCGTTCCTTCGCTAATACAACAATACTTCGCCCTTCCGCCGTTTCATCTGCAATAGACGAAAGCTGGGCTGCATCTGCTAATTCTTGTTCTGTTACATCTGTGACTGGCAAAAACTCACTGGCTTTTCGATTGCCAAGTGTAATAGTTCCTGTTTTATCTAATAAAAGGACATCTACATCACCTGCTGCTTCAATAGCTCGACCACTCATCGCAAGGACGTTTGCTTGGTTTAAACGACTCATACCAGCAATTCCGATTGATGAAAGTAATGCTCCAATTGTAGTTGGCGCTAAACAAACAAGTAATGCTATCACATTTGTAATTGAAATTGCTGATCCTGAACCTGCCTGCTTACTTGAAAAATCTGTAAAAGGTAATAAAGTGGCAGAAACCGCTAGAAAAATAATGGAAAGTGTCACCAGTAAAATTTGTAAGGCAATCTCATTTGGTGTCTTTTTCCGTGAAGCGCCTTCTACCATTGCAATCATTTTATCTAAGAAACTTTCTCCTGAAACAGCTGTTACTCGAATAACTAACCAATCTGAAACTAGCGTTGTTCCACCAGTAACAGCACTCCGGTCACCACCAGACTCACGAATTACTGGTGCAGATTCTCCAGTTATCGCACTTTCATCCACCGAAGCTGCTCCTTCAATAACTTCTCCATCCATTGGTATTTGCTCATTCGCTAGCACATATACAATATCGCCTTTTTTTAAATCATTTGAAGCTATTTCGATAACATCCGTTTTATCTTCTACTTTCTTTAATTTCCGAGCCAATACGTCTTTCCGCGCCATTTTCAGACTATCCGCTTGTGCCCGACCACGCCCTTCCGCAATCGCTTCTGCAAAATTCGCAAATAAAACTGTAAACCACAAAATTAATGCTATTGCTAATGTATAACCAGATTTTTCATCTGAAATCCCAAAAAAACCAAGGAAATAAAGCGCCGTTGCTAAAATAGCTCCTACATAAACAAGTAACATCACGGGATTTTTCACTTGCAACTTTGGAGATAATTTTTTCGCCGACTGAATTAGTGCGTCTTTCCAAATATCTTTTTCCATCATTTCTATTCACCTCATTTGAAAGTTGTAAAAAAGTCCGCAATTGGTCCAAGTGCAAGTGCCGGCAAGAAACTAAGCGCCCCAACTAACATAACTACACCAATTAAAAGACCAATAAACATCCCATTTTTTGTCGACAATGTCCCACTGCTAGCTGCAACCGGACTTTTCCCTGCCATATTTTGAGCTAAATAAAGCGCCGCAATTAATGGAATAAAACGGCTAAGAAGCATCATTATTGCACCAACTATATTTGTAAATGTCGTGTCTGCTGAAAAACCGCCAAAAGCACTACCATTATTATTTCCCATGGAAGTAAATGCATAGAGGACTTCAGAGAATCCATGCGCCCCACTAGCTGAAACAGAAGCTTGTACACTAGGCATCATCACTGCTACCGCTGTGCCAAATAAAGTTAACAGTGGTGGAACCAAAATAAGCAAACAAACCATTTTCATGTCAGATGGTTCAATTTTCTTTCCTAAATATTCTGGGGTTCGACCAACTAATAATCCAGCTATAAACACTGTCAAAATAATAAAAGCAATCATTCCATACAGCCCACTACCAACACCACCAAAAATGACTTCTCCAAGCTGCATAAAGAACATTGGAACTAAACCACCGAGCGGAGTCAAGCTATCATGCATCGCGTTCACGGAACCATTAGAAGCAGCCGTTGTGGAAGCAGCAAATAATGCAGAACTTCCAACACCAAATCGCACTTCCTTCCCTTCCATGTTTCCAGAAGTGGCAACACCTTGATAACTAGGACCAGCAAATTGTTCTGAAACAGTAATCGCTAGTAAGCCGAGAACAAAAACAATCAGCATGGCCGACATAATGGCTCTACCTTGTTTACTATCTTTTACAGCTCGACCAAACATCACAATTAGCGCCACTGGAATAAGTAATATCGAAAGCATTTCCAATAAATTAGTAAAGCTCGATGGGTTTTCAAATGGAAATGCCGAATTCGCACCAAAAAATCCACCACCGTTTGTTCCAAGCTGTTTAATCGCAATTTGGCTTGCTGCTGGTCCAAGTGGAATTAATTGTTTAGCACCATTTTCAAGCGTTTCTACTACAGAATAACCAGCAAATGATTGAACCACACCTTGTGATACTAAAACAAGCGCTAAAATAAGCGATAGCGGTAATAATATATAAAGCGTTACTCTAAATAAATCTTGCCAAAAATTACCTACCGTTTTCTCTTTCTTCCATATAAAGCCGCGAATAACTGCAAATAAAACGGCAATCCCTGTCGCTGCTGAAACAAAATTTTGTACAGTTAAACCAACAGACTGAGAGAAATAGGATAAAGCCGTTTCACCAGAATAAGCTTGCCAGTTCGTATTAGAAACAAAACTCGCCGCCGTATTAAACGCCAAACTAAAACTAAGCCCATCCATACCTTCAGGATTTAACGGCAAAAATCCTTGCAACATCAAAATGGCCATTATAAATAAAAATCCAATAGCACTAAAAGCAAGAACCGAAAGAGCATAACGTTTTGCAGACATCCCTGCACCATTAACTCCCATCAAGCGATAGCCTAGACGTTCTACTGGTTCAAGTACTTTTGATAAAAACACCTTTTGACCAATCATTACTTTATACATATAAATCCCAAGAGGTACCGCTAAAATTAGCAGTAAAACTAAGAAGAACACATCTTGCATTACTATATACTTCATAGATTTTCACCTCGAAATAACACATAAAATAAATATACCAACAGACCCAAACCAATTATTCCAGCGATAACTAGAACAATACCCATTTTTAGTTCACCCTCTCCAAGTACTCTTTTCAACCTTAATCCTAACAACATTTGTATAAAGACAGTGTTAAGATTCTAACCGCACGCATAAAGATTCCGTTAATAAATTAATGTGTGTAGAAATTACACACATTAAAATTCAATGTGTAAGCAATCTACGAAATGAAAACCCTTTTATAGCCCCATTTAAAGTTGGCACAGTACTTGCATATATACTAAGTGTTAAAAGAATTATTTGAAGGAGGAATTTAATCATGAAAACAATCATGCTAGTATGTTCAGCAGGTATGTCTACCAGCTTATTAGTTACTAAAATGGAAAAAGCAGCAGAAGAGAAAGGTCTAGAAGCAAAAATCTTTGCAGTGGCCGAAGCTGAAGCAGCTAACCATTTAGATGAAATTGATGTTTTATTACTTGGACCTCAAGTACGTTTCTTAGAAGGAAACATGAAGAAAAAATTGGAGCCAAAAGGTATTCCGTTAGCTGTTATTAACAGTGTTGACTATGGAATGATGAAAGGCGACAAAGTTTTAGATCAAGCATTAGATTTAATGAAGTAAAAAGAGGGTAATTACAGCTAACTAGCTGAGAATTATAAAAAAATGAAGAGGAATAGTATTAACGTCAAGATTTAGAATTTATGTGTTCATCTTAACCGACGTTATTACTTTTACCTCAAAAAAGGAGAATAAAAAATGAATGGTTTTATCGCATTTATGGAGAAATACTTCATTCCCTATGCAGCCAAAATTGGTGGGCAACGTCATTTAGTCGCAATTCGTGATGGTTTTATCACAACTATGCCTCTAATGATTCTAGGGTCTTTCGCCGTATTAATTAACAACTTCCCAATTCCAGCATACCAAAAATTCATGAATAACTTATTTGGTGAAGGAACTTGGCAAGCATTCGGTCAAAACGTTTGGAACGGTACTTTTGCTATCTTAGCATTACTCATCGCTTTCACTGTAGCTTACAACTTAGCTAAATCATATGACAAAGATGCTCTATCCTCTGGTGTAGTATCTGTTGCTTCTTTCTTCACTATTGGCGCAATCGCTCCTGGTGCAGACGGCGTACCAAATACTGGTGGCCTTGGATCAACTGGTCTTTTCTTAGCTTTAATTATCGCAATTCTTTCTACAGAAATTTTCACTCGCTTAAGTGGTAGCCCTAAACTAATTATCAATATGCCTGATGGGGTTCCGCCAGCAGTTTCTCGTTCATTTGCAGCTTTATTCCCTGCGATGATAACTGTATCAATCTTTGGTCTTATCACTGCGTTCTTCCAAGCAGCAGGTGTAAGTAACCTAGTTATTTCTTTCTACGAATTAGTACAGGAACCGTTCATGGGTCTTGCGAACTCCTTGCCAGCAGCACTTCTATTGGCATTCATTTCTGCATTCCTTTGGTTCTTCGGTTTGCACGGTGCGAACATTATCGACCCATTCATGCAAACAATTAACATTCCAGCTATCGAAGCTAACGTAAAAGCATTAGAAGCAGGAAAAGAACTACCTTATATCGTTAACAAACCTTTCTTTGACTCTTTCGTTAACTTAGGCGGAACTGGGGCAACTATCGGTTTAATCATTGCTATCTTTATTGTAGCTCGTAAACATAAAGCCTACATGACAGTTTCTAAATTGTCTGCAGCACCAGGACTTTTCAATATTAACGAACCAATGATGTTTGGTCTTCCAATCGTCTTGAATCCAATTATGTTCATTC
Organism: Listeria immobilis; assembly: GCF_014322845.1. Lineage (NCBI taxonomy): Bacteria > Bacillati > Bacillota > Bacilli > Caryophanales > Listeriaceae > Listeria > Listeria immobilis. Next base: position 19,918 of record NZ_JAASUA010000003.1, read on the forward strand.
CGTACATCTTGGCACCACTTGTACTTGTAACTGTAGCTTATATTGCAACAGCTATTGGTTGGGTACCAGCTTGTACTATCGTAACTCCTTGGACTACACCACCAATTATCGGTGGAGCACTTGCAACACAAAGTATCGCTGGTGGCGTACTTGCAGCTGTAAACTTAGGATTATCTATTCTAATCTTCCTTCCATTCGCGAAAATTGCTCAAATCCAAGAGCTACGTCGTGAAAAAGAAGCACTTGCTGCTGAAGGCGTTACTGCAGAATAATTTTTAAAAACCAAATCTTTAAGGACGTGTGTACAGATGGATTTAGAACAAACAATTATGAGCTTGATCGTGTTCGGTGGTAATGCCAAAAGTGACGCTATGTTAGCAATTGATTCCGCTAAAAAAGGCGATTTTGCTCAAGCAGACGAACAAATCGCCCAAGCCGAGCAAGCACTACTTGAAGCGCATCATTCTCAAACAAAACTTATACAAGGTGAAGCACGTGGCGAAAAAACAGAAGTATCCCTTCTACTCGTTCACGCACAAGATCACTTAATGAATGCAATTACTTTCAAAGATTTAGCGAAAGAAATTGTTGATCTGTATAAGAATAAATAAAACCAAAAAGACCAGCCGTCGTTATTCTGACAGCTGGTTTTTTATATTTTTGTGACAATAGCATTTAAGAGCATACTGAAACTACTGCACGAAAAGTTTAGCTCAAACAATGATGTATTTCCCATATTTATACAGTAAAATATCCCTTCAAATTAACTGAAAAGCAAAGCATCCACTCACACAGATGGTGATGGTTATTATATTCATTTTTTCGATAACCGAAATTTTTTATAAAGCTTAAATCCTACAAAAACAATACCAATAATTAAAATAATTTCTAATATAATTGGTATATAAGGCGCTATCCATCCCATAATTTTACCTCCTTTATTTAAAACTTGTTGTTAATTTCTTCCCACTCACTGAAGCTTTTAATGTAACATTCCAGTTAGTGAGCCTATTTTTACAATCAAATACATAACTAGCACTCGAACCAGAGCTGGTTTTTGAAAGTTTCGTTTTTTTCACATCAAGTCCTGGACTATAAAATTGATACCAAGGATTGTAAACACTTCTTTTATTTAACTTTTTGTAATCTATTTCAATAATTTCAATAGCACTTCTGCTAAGGCATCTGCCGTTGTTGTAATCGTTGGTGGGCGTTTGTATATATCATCGCGAACCTTTTCAACCATAATTAATAAAATAACACTATTTAAAATTAGTGAAATTGCATCTGCTTCTTGCGTAGAACTTTGATTTGGTAACATTTCTTTCACTTTTTCATTAACACGCTCATATAAATATTCTACAATCGACGGATCAATAAATTCCATATCTTTACTACCCATTTCACGAACAGAAATCACCATAAAATCACGATACTTTTCATAAATATCCGAGATAAATTGACTTGCTTGACGTAAAAATACTTTTTCACTTTCAAAATCTTTATCAAAAAATTGATTAATTTCTGCTTTCATACTCTCAAATTGGACTTCAAGTGTCATATGGATTAAGTTATCTTTATTCTTAAATTTTTTAAAAATAGTGGCTTCATTTATTCCAGCTGCTTCTGCTAGTTGCCTAGTTGTAGAGCCTTTAATGCCATGTTTGGCCATCATACAAAGCGTTGCATCCATGATGGTTTCATTTGTAATCATTCATATACCTCCGTTCAACTAAGTAAGCACTTGCTTATATTAAGTATAACAAAGACAAACCTTTTTGACAATTTAATTACAATTTGTATTACTATTACATGAAATCAAAGAAGTGTGCCATAATAAGCATAGAATATTCATTTAGAAGAAATGGAAGTGATTTATCATGCATAAAACTAGAAAAGAACGTATTCTTGAAGCCTTAAAAGATGAAAAGAAAAATAAAAAAAGCAAACAACTAAAAACTGGGGCAACAATCGCTGGTGTTACTGCAATCGCAACCTCTATCACTGTCCCTGGAATTGAAGTAATGGTTCATGCTGATGAAACAGCTCCTGCAGATACAGCATCCAATAATGCCAATGATCAAAAAGAAACAGAAACTACAGCAGAGGCAGAAATCCCTAAAATAGAAACAAATACACAGCCTAATTCTGAAACTACAACAGCTGCTAAGAAAGAAGAAACTGCTACTATTAGCAATCCTGATAATGTGACTAGTTCCTCTACCCCAGCAAATTATAGTTCAGTGCAAAAAACAGTTTTACGTTCTGGAGCAAGTGTGCAACAATTCATTCAATCTATTCAAGCGTCTTCTTCACAAATTGCCGCAAGTAACGATTTGTATGCCTCTGTAATGATTGCACAAGCTATTTTAGAAAGCGCCTATGGAACAAGTGAATTAGGTTCGGCGCCAAATTACAATTTATTTGGTATAAAAGGTGCTTATAATGGGCAATCTTATACTAAACAAACGCTAGAAGATGATGGTTCAGGTAATTACTACACGATTACTGCTAAATTCCGAAAATATCCATCCTACCATCAATCCTTAGAAGACTATGCGAGAGTTATTCATAACGGTCCTAGTTGGAACCCAAATTACTATTCTAAAGTATGGAAAAGTAATACAAATTCCTATAAAGATGCAACAAAAGCCTTAACTGGTACTTATGCTACTGATACAGCTTATGCAACTAAACTAAATAACCTTATTAGTACTTATAATCTAACACAATTTGATAAAGGTAGCTCTTCAACAAGCACCTCTAATACATCCAATAGCAACAGCTCAAATAGCGCCACATATACTGTTGTCAAAGGAGACTCACTTTGGAAGATTGCTAGTAAATATAAAGTGACTGTCGCTAATCTTAAATCATGGAATAACCTTAAATCAGACAATATTTATATCGGACAAAAATTAAAAGTTGGAGCTTCTTCCTCTTCAACTAACAAAAATACTTCTAAACCTAGTACCAGCACTAACAAACCTACCACAAGTACAAGTACAAACGCTAAAACTTACACTGTTAGCAAAGGGGATTCACTTTGGAAGATTGCTAGTAAATATAAAGTTTCTGTCGCTAATCTTAAATCATGGAATAACCTTAAATCCGATAATATTAAAATCGGACAAAAATTAAAAGTTGGAGCTTCTTCCTCTTCAACTAACAAAAATACTTCTAAACCTAGTACCAGCACTAACAAACCTACCACAAGTACAAGTACAAACGCTAAAACTTACACTGTTAGCAAAGGGGATTCACTTTGGAAGATTGCTAGTAAATATAAAGTGACTGTCGCTAATCTTAAATCATGGAATAACCTTAAATCCGATAATATTAAAATCGGACAAAAATTAAAAGTAAGCAAATCCAAGACTACTAACACTAGCAAACCTAGTACTAATAAACCAAGTAGTTCCGCAACCAAAACTCACACAGTCAAAAAAGGAGATTCCCTTTGGTCGGTATCAAGACAACATAAAACAACCGTAGATAAAATCAAATCGTGGAATAAATTAACGAGCAATACGATTTATGTTGGGCAGAAGTTAATAATAAAATAAAATTGTTTCACATGAAACAATTTATACCTACAAAAAAAGCCTACTCATTTTAAAATGAGTAGGCTTTTTGTAGGTTTCTAAAAATGATGGAAATTCTCCACAGGCATTACAAACACAGTCGCACCACCAACTTGAACTTCGATTGGATAAGGAACATAGGTATCTACTGTAACTCCGAGAGACGCAGATGGGGTCATCATTTGTTCGCGTGCTTTACAGTTTTCTTTAATAATTGCTAGGGCTTCTTCCACGCGCTCATCTTCTGTGCCGATAATAAATGTTGTATTCCCGGCTTTTAAAAACCCACCAGTAGTAGCTAGTTTTGTCGCACCGAATTTGCCTTTGGTAAGTGCATCAGACAGACGGTTGCTATCTTGGTCTTGAACAATCGCAAATATCAGTTTCATAGAAATCAACCCTTCCTAAAAATCTATCTTTTTTCCATTATATCAAATAAATCACATTTTAAAGAACAATATGCACCAAGGGATACACGTGCACCTCACACCAGATGTTAGTTTAATTTGCTTAAAATATCTGTTAAAATCACATCTGTAATTTCTTCAGGAGACTTTGTTGCATCCACACGCATAAAACGATCTGGAAACATCGCAATAATTTTTTCGTAACCTGCCTGCACTTTTTCATGATAAGTAATATCTTCTTTATCTAACCGATTGATTTCACGACCTTTATTCGCAGCGATTCTTGCTAAACCAACCTCAGCGGGGACATCTAAGTAATACGTGCGGTCAGGTATCGTATCTTCAATCGCATACAAATTCACTTGTAAAACTTGTTCCATATCCATGTCACGTCCAGCACCTTGATATGCAAGTGAACTATCCATAAAACGATCACATAGAACTGTTTTTCCTGCTTCTAAAGCTGGCCGAATTGTTTCAACTACATGTTGACGACGAGCTCCAGCAATAAGAAGCACTTCTGTTTTCGGGTCCATTTCCTCATTACCAATTCCTAAAACAATATTTCTTACTTTTTCTGAAATAGGACTGCCACCTGGTTCACGAGTTTTTATAAAATCAATGCCAGATTCTTCCATTTTTTTAGTAAGTAGTGTGCTTACAGTGGTTTTTCCAGAGCCATCAGGACCCTCAAGTGTAATAAAAATTGCTTTCATTTAGTTATTTCCTTTCCCTTTACGTGTCGCTTTCTGTTTGATTATAGCATAAATTAGCGAAAAACACGGATGTAATTCGTTGCTAATTTTTCGCCACCTTGGTAGTGGTGTTTTTGAAGATTAGTTAGTTCTGGAAGATGTTTTTCAGTTAGCCTTTCCCCGCGGATAATCGTTGGAATTCCAGGTGGATAAAGCGAGATAGTTTCAGCTGATATTAAGCCAATCGCATCATCTAATAATACAAAATCAGTTGGGTGATCATGCATTTTTTCATAGGCCAATGCTAGTTTTGACGTACCAGGCTCCCCTTCTTCATAAGGAAGTGTTGCTACAGCTTTTCTTTCTGGAGAATAAATTCGATTAATTGGTGTGAAATCCATTCCTTTTTTTATTAACGGCAAAATAAGTAATAGTTGTTTTTCGTCTGCAAGTTCTGGAAAATACGAGTTTGCTTCAAAAATTTCTTGAAGTTCATAGCCTGTATAGCCTGGTTTTCGGACGATTATTTTCAGTGGATCATCTGGTAAAATAAGCTCAAATTTATTTTTAGTCAGCCATTTCAACCATTTTGCCCGCATTTTCCAAAACGCCTCTATATCCGCATCTGAATAGGTTGCTACATACTTTCTAGCAGCATCAAGCGAAGCCATAATAAGGTATGACGGGCTACTTGACTGAAATACTTGCAAATAGTAATCTAGTTTGTCAAAAATCGGTAAATCATGCACAATATGCAAATAGGATCCCATCGTTAGTGCTGGCAATGTTTTATGTGCTGATTGAACCACAATATCCGCACCAAGATCTACCGCACTTTTTGGGAATTCAGAACTAGTTAAAAAATGGGCCCCATGCGCTTCGTCAACAAAAACTATCACACCAAATTGATGAGCAATTTGAATACATTTTTGCAAATTAAAAGTTGTTCCATAGTAACTTGGATAGGTGAAAATACATAATTTCACTTCCGGATGATTATGTAAGGCTTCCGTTACTAGCTCTGGTGTCACCCCATTCGAAGTGCCAATTTCCTGATGTAGTTGCGGTGTTAAAAAAATCGGTTCTCCTCCCGCCAGCTCAATTCCATGCAAAATCGACTTATGCGAATCACGCGGTATTAAAACCTTCTCCCCGCGTCGTAAAGTAGTCATAATAACGGCTAAACTTCCTCCGCTCGTACCATTTACAAGAAAACGGCTTTTTTTCACCCCATAACATTCAGCAAGTAACAGTTCTGCTTCTAAAATCACTTCTTCTGCGTGATGCAAATCATCCATTCCAGTGATTTCTGTCACATCCCATTTTAAACATTTCTGCCATACTTCTGGGGAGATAGCTCCTCCTTTGTGACCGGGTACGTGAAGGGATATTGGGCAAGACTGGGCATGCGCATCTAGCTGTTCTACTAAAGGCATTTTAGATTGGTTTTGCATGGCGAACGCTCCTTTTTAAATTCTCTCTATTATTGTACCATTTTGCCCGATTTATAACACTTTCTTGCAATTTTAAAGCGTTTTCATTTTAGAAGCGGTATAATAAAATTAACAACCACGTTTTGACTTTCTAGTAAAGGGAAATTGAGGTAATAAGAATATTTTAAAGGAGGTTTTTTGTCAGATGAAAAAAATTCTTAACGGTACAGATCAAGTAGTGGAGCAAATGGTAGAAGGTTTAGTTAAATCGCATACAGATATTGTTCACCGTGTGGAAGGCACTCGAGTCATCGCAAGAAATGATAAACGTAAAGGAAAAGTCGGCCTTGTAAGTGGTGGTGGCTCTGGACACGAACCGGCTCATGCTGGTTACGTTGGGCGCGGAATGCTATCTGCAGCAGTGTGCGGTGATGTGTTCACTTCTCCAACTCCTGATCAAATTTATGAAGGTATAAAAGCTGCTGATCAAGGTGCTGGTGTGCTTTTAATCGTAAAAAACTATACTGGTGATGTAATGAACTTCGAAATGGCCGCTGATTTAGCAGATGCTGATAATATTAAAGTAGCGCAAATTGTTGTGGATGATGATATTGCCGTGGAAGATAGTACATTTACTACCGGTCGCCGCGGAGTTGCTGGAACCGTTCTAGTGCATAAAATTATTGGTGCCGCAGCAGAAGCAGGTGCCTCTCTTGATGAACTAAAAGCACTCGGCGAAAAAGTGATTTCTTCTATCAAAACGCTTGGTGTTGCTCTATCTCCATGTACAGTTCCTGAAGTTGGACATCCCGGATTTGAGCTTGCTGGTGACGAAATAGAATTAGGAATTGGTATCCACGGAGAACCTGGTTTTACTCGAGAAAAAATTATGCCTTCCGCAAGTCTAGCAAAACAACTTTATGAACGAATTGCACGTGAAGGAAAATTCATCTCAGGTGATAAGGTTGTTGTGCTAGTTAATGGAATGGGCGCAACTCCATTAATGGAACAATATGTCTTCGCAAACGATGTCCATGAACTTTTGAAAAATGCTGGTATTAGTGTTGAAAAAACATTAGTCGGTGATTATATGACTTCCCTAGAAATGGCTGGACTATCTTTAACCATTTTGAAATTAGAAGATGAAAAATGGGTAGATATGCTAAAACTTCCTGTTGAAACTATTGCTTGGTAAAAAGATTTGGAGGAATGAAAATGACTTATGATAAGGATTGGGCGCTTCGTTGGTTAAATGATTTTGGGGAACGTGTGCAAGAAAATAAACAGTTACTAAGCGATCTTGACCAAGCGATTGGCGACGGAGATCATGGCATAAATATGGCACGTGGCCTAAGTGAACTCAAAAAAGCTTTTGCTGATAAAGAACCTAGTGATTTAAAAGATGTTTTTAAAACGGCTGGAATGACAATGGTTAGTAAAGTAGGTGGCGCATCAGGACCGCTTTATGGCACGGCATTTTTGAATATGAGTAAAGTGGTTGATTCCGATACAATTGATTCAGTTGGCTTAACGAAAGTCATTGAAGCTGGGTTAGAAGGTATTGAAAAACGAGGAAAATCGCATGCTGGTGAGAAAACGATGATTGATGTGTGGGAACCAGTTGTTCATGCACTTCATCAAGAAGATTTAACAGATGATGTAGTCGAAGCGGCGTTACAAAAAACCAAAGATTTAAAAGCAACTAAAGGACGAGCTAGCTACCTCGGCGAACGTTCAATTGGTCATTTAGATCCTGGCGCTTACTCTTCAGCTCTACTATTTCACGCAATGCTTCAAACGGAGGTGCACTGACTTATGAGCAAACCTTATGGCGTTGTAATTATTTCTCACTCTAAAGATGTTGCAAAAGGCGTACATGATATTATAAAAGAAATTGCGCCAGATGTTTCAATCACCTATGCTGGCGGAACGGAAGACGGACGAATTGGCACAAGTTTTGATGCGGTGAATGATGCTATCGAACAAAATAAAGCTGATAAAGTCTATACATTCTATGACCTTGGAAGTGCCAAAATGAACATAGAAACCGTTGAAGAGATTAGTGATAAAGAAATTATTCTTTTTAATGCGCCAATTCTTGAAGGTGCCTATGCAACTGCTGCCCAAATTCAAATGGATGAAAAATCAGAAGTAATCGCAGCAAATCTAAAAACGATTGAAGTTAAATAAAGGGATTGTGATTTATTTTTAATCAATAATCTGCATAACAAAGCAGCACCTATCTAGCTAATAAACCTGTTAGATAGATGCTGCTAATTAATGATGAAAATTTTAATATTTCCTAATGTTGAACCACACTCACTTTTAAATGATACAATAAAGAAAAAAAGGAGTTATCATATGACGATTGATGCAATTATTTTAGATATTGATGGTACACTTTTGAGTGATAATAAAGAAATTACTGCAGCTACAAAAAAAGCGCTTATTAGGACACAAGAAAATGGAATTAAGCTAATCCTCGCATCTGGAAGACCTACAACGGCAATGCAACAGTATGCAGAACAGTTAGAAATGGATAAATATCACGGTTTGATTGTTTCATATAACGGTGCCAAAGTAATAGATTGCCAAACCAATGAGGAACTATTCAGCCAAGCATTAACTGTTTCTGAAGGTAAAGCAGTGCTAGAGCATATCAAACAATTCGACGTAAAAGCAATGATTGATAAAGCTGACTATATGTATGTAAATAATGTTTTTAATTGCTTTGTTCCCTATCGTGGTGAAGAAATTAATATTATCGAATATGAATCTCGAAGTGGAAATTTCAAACTGTGTGAGAAAGATGACTTGGCCGCTTTCTTAGATTACCCAATAAGTAAAATATTGACGGCAGGAGATCCAGCATATTTACAAGAAAATTATCAAGCAATGATGGCCCCTTTCAAAGATACTTTAAATTGTGTTTTTACAGCAGATTTTTATTTTGAATTCACTGCACAAGGTATTGACAAGGCAAAGGCACTTCATACAGTTTTAGAACCAATGGGAATTAGTGCAGCGAACTTAATCGCATTTGGGGATGGCCATAACGATATAACAATGGTTCACTATGCTGGGAAAGGCGTTGCCATGCAAAATGCTGTTCCTGAATTGAAAGAAGCAGCAGATATGGTTACTTTGTCCAATAATGAAGATGGAATTGCCGATTTACTTAATAGCTTGGTTTTAAGTGAATAAAACGAAAAAAGAAATTCTTGCTGATGCTAAATCTTCAAGAATTTCTTTTTTATAGTTATTTGACAGTTTGCTTTTCTGTTCAGACTTTTGCAAATCCTTTTCCTATCTATAGAATACTTTGTGTAGTTTCTGTGCTTCCTAGTTGGTTTTTATATAAATTATATTTGACAAATAATAACTCCGCAACTAAATACAAGCTAGCAGTAGACTCAAAGCTATGTGTGCTCTTATTATCAAAATGAATACTAGTGTTTTTTATATAAATATTTTCTTTACTTAAGGTTGCCAACGTACTATTTTTTAATTTAGAAATTGAAATAACTGATACGTTCATCAATTTCAATTGTTTAGCAACTGAGACAACGTTTTTAGATTCCCCGTCAAGTGAAATCAAAATTACCAAGTCATCTGCTTTAACAATATTAAAAAACTCCTTATTCAATGTGATTGCATCAAAATCATAAAAACAATCTCCACTATGCAGGAAAAGGCGTTTCAACTGGCGAGCGACTGCCATTTGATAATCACCTGATCCAAAAATAAATACTCGCTTTGCTTGATAGATAAGACGGCAAATCGGTAAAAAATCTTTTTTGCTGATTTCTTCAATTGTCCTTATGTATCCTTCTGCAATAAGTTCCACGGAGTCATTCTCCATTTTTGTCCCTGTTTCAAGATCAAGTTTGATATGCACTTTTAACTCACTATAGCCATCAAAAGAAATTTTTTTGGCAAAACGAAGGATGGTTGTTCGTGAAACATTGCATTCTGAAGCCAATTCATTAATGCTCATAGAACTACATTTCTCCTTATTATCACGAATATATTGCCAGATATGAAGATCATTGTAGTTAAGTTTATCATAAAATGAGTTGACTAATTCTTCTAGTTTCATTTTTGCAATCCCTCTTCTCAGATAATTGGTAACATTTTCCTTCATTATTGTAGCACTAACAAACAGCTAGCTCAAGGTTCCTTTTTAGCAGGCTGTGAAATATCCCACTTTTTGTGAAATGTCCCAAATTGTGAAATCACGAGATAAATCTCTTCTACGTATTGTAAAGCGCTTTCACTCCATCTATACTTAAGTTTATTAAGACGTCTTATAAAAAAAAAAAGGGAGGTTTTACCTATATGATGAAAAAAGTGCAACGTTTCGGTGGGGCCATGCTCACGCCAGTACTTCTATTTTCCTTTGCCGGAGTTGTTGTTGGGTTCGCTATTTTATTCATGAATCAAGATATCATGGGCGACCTTGCTAGTCCAGATAGTCTATGGTACCAAATTTGGAACGTTATCGCAGAAGGTGCTTGGACTGTATTCCGGCAAATGCCTCTTCTCTTTGTTATCGGTTTGCCAATTGGACTTGCAAAAAAAGAAAGTGGGCGAGCTTGTTTAGAGGCTCTCGTTACCTACATAACCTTCAACTATTTTCTTTCTGCCATCTTAACAACCTGGGGAAGTTTCTTCGGAGTTGATATGACACAAGATATTGGTGGTACGAGTGGGCTTGCACAGATTGCGAGTATTAAAACGATTGATACTGGGATGTTTGGTGCATTAATTATCTCTGGAATAGTTGTCTATCTTCACAATCGCTATTTCGATACAGAACTACCTGAAGTACTAGGTGTTTTCCGAGGAACTTCATTTGTTGTAATCCTTGGTTTTATTGTTATGTTACCTATCGCTTTCTTATTTGCTTTTATTTGGCCACATTTCCAATCATTTATGCTTGGCCTACAAAGTTTCTTCATTTCATCAGGGAATATTGGCGTTTGGATTTACTCTTTCCTACAAGAAATCCTGATTCCAACTGGACTACATCACTTTATTTATGCACCATTTGCTTATGACAATGCAGTAGTTCCTGGGGGAATGGCTGCTTACTGGGCGACTCATCTGGGAGATTTCCAAACTTCTTCTCAATCACTGAAAGAAATGTATCCGGCTGGTGGATTTGCTTTGTCAGGTATGTCAAAAGTGTTTGGTTCAATAGGTATCGTTTTTGCTTTTTACAAAACAGCACGTCCAGAAAAAAGAAAAGCTGTCCTTGGTTTGATGATTCCTGTTGCTGCTACAGCTGTTTTTGCGGGTATTACTGAACCACTAGAATTCACCTTTCTTTTTGTTGCGCCGGTACTGTTTATCGTTCATGCTGTGCTAGCCGCAACTACTGCAACAGTCGCCTATGCATTTGGCGTCGTTGGAGACTTCGGTGGTGGTTTAATTAACTGGTTTGCTGTCAATTGGCTACCGCTTTGGAAATACCACTGGACAACCTATATAACACAAATTATTATCGGATTAATTTTCGCTTTTCTTTGGTACATTATCTTTGTTTTCATTATTAAAAAAATGGATTTAAAAACTCCTGGTCGTGAACCTGAGGATAGCGAAGTAAAATTCTACACCAAAGCAGACTATAAAGAGAAAAAAGAAAAAGGTACTAAAAAGGAAAGTCCTAACTTGAAAAAAGCTGGTCTGTTTTTAGGAGCACTAGGAGGCTCTGAAAATATCACTGATGTTACTAACTGTGCAACACGTCTACGCCTTACGTTGAAAGACCCTAACCTTATGGGACCAGATGCTCAGTTTTTACAAGCTGGTGCTCATGGAGTCGTTCGAAATGGTCAAGCAATTCAAATTATCGTGGGATTATCTGTCCCATCTGTTCGCTCAGAATTTGAAAATTTATTAAAAGAAGAGGATGAAGAATCATGAAAAAAAGTTCTATATTAATAGCTGGTGGAGGAAGTACTTATACAGCCGGAATCGTGGTCATGTTACTAGAAGCAAAAGAAACATTCCCAGTCCGACAAATTAAATTCTATGACAATGACAAAGAAAGACAGAAAAAAGTCGCTGAGGCCTGCGAAATTATTATTCGCGAACGCGCGCCAGAAGTTGCTTTTTCCTACACTACTGATCCAGAAGAAGCTTTTACTGATGTTGATTTTGTAATGGCGCAACTTCGTGTTGGTAAATACGCTTTACGTGAACAAGATGAAAAAATTCCTTTTAAACACGGTGTAGTTGGGCAAGAAACTTGTGGCCCTGGTGGAATTGCTTACGGACTTCGTTCTATCGGACCAATTATTGAACTTATTGATTATATGGAGCGCTATTCGCCAGATGCTTGGTTATTAAATTATTCTAACCCAGCAGCAATTGTTGCTGAAGGTACACGACGACTGCGTCCAAATTCAAAAGTTATCAACATTTGTGACATGCCAATTTGCTTAGAAGATATTATGGCTCGAGCAATTGGACTAAAAAATCGAAAAGAAATGGAAGTTCGCTATTTTGGACTTAATCATTTTGGCTGGTGGACAAGCATTCAAGATCATTCCGGTAATGACTTAATGCCACAAATCAAAGCACATGTAGCAAAACAAGGTTACACAGAAAACACTCCTGCTGGACAGCATAAAGAAGAGAGCTGGCTTGAGGCAATGCGAGCAGGTGAGCAATTACTAGAAATTGAGCCTGCCTTCCTCTCTAACACGTATTTGAAATACTACTTGATGGCAGATGAAACTGTTGCTCATGCAAATAAATCCTACACACGTGCCAATGAGATTATTGATGGTCGTGAAAAAGAAGTCTTTAGTGAATGTGCACGTATTGTAAAACAAAACACCGCTAAAGATACTACATTCCATTCCAATGAGCATGCTAATTTTATTGTTGATTTGGCAAGAGCGCTCACATTTAATACAAAAGAACGGATGCTACTAATTACAGAAAATAACGGCTCAATTGAAAACTTTGCTGCGGATGCAATGGTGGAAGTCCCATGTATTGTAGGAAAAAATGGCTTTGAACCACTCACAATGGGTAAAATCCCTACTTTCCAAAAAGGGCTAATGGAACAGCAAGTTGCTTCTGAAAAATTAGCTGTAGAAGGTTGGATTGAAGGTTCTTACCAAAAAGTTTGGCAATCCATCACGTTAAATAAAACCGTTCCTAGCGCTAAAGTAGCCAAAGAAATTCTCGATGATTTAATTGAAGTAAATAAACCATATTGGCCTGAATTAAAATAAGTTCAAATTTCAGAGCGAGTTGGTTACAAAACCAGCTCGCTTATCCTTGGAGGAAGATAAAAATGAGAAGCGCTTTTTTAACACTGTTTAGCTCTATTAAGAGAAATAACATCTCTGCTAGAGTTTTACAATTTACTGAAATACTTTTTTTTGTAGCTCCGATTCTTTTCTTATCGTATTTGTTACTAATTTCCTGGCAAACACATTTAGATATGCTCGAACCAATTAAACAAAACCCTGTCTATACGCTTTATTTTATTATGTTTCTTAGCTTCTTTTTTTGCGGATTTGTTATCCACTTTATTCGAAAGGATAGCCACATAAATAAAGAAAATCCGCTTTTGAAACTGGAACTTCTCCTATTGACAGGATCACAGTTGCTTGTTCTAAATCTTTTTGGCACAGCGCTCTTGGTCTGGTATATACAACGCGAATACGGGCAAAATATCTTTAAGATAACCTTGAGAAAACAATCAGTAAAATTTAAAAGTTGGTCGTTTATTATCACATGCTACATTCTAGTAGTGTCGCTACTCATTTTTGTTCTTCGTTTAATACTAAAAATAAATTAGAAAGGTCTGTGTGCAATGTTATTTAATTTCAAGAAAAAAAAGAAAACAGTATTATCACTTTCTGCACCTATTGATGGTACCTGTGTCGCTTTATCAGAAGTACCAGATGAAGTATTCTCAAGCAAAATGATGGGAGACGGGGTAGCTATTCAGCCCACTAGCAATAAATTATTTGCTCCAACAGATGGTAAGATAACTTTTATTGCTGAAACAAAACATGCGATTGGCTTCGTAACAACTGATGGCTATGAATTATTGATTCATGTTGGATTAGATACAGTGGAACTAAATGGAGAAGGATTTTCACTGGATGTTATTCCGGAACAAGAAGTCACAGCGGGCACACAATTGCTCTCTTTTGATTCTGCATTTTTAGAAAATTCCCAGTTAAACTTGATGACACCGATTATTCTACTGGAGAATAAAAACCTTGCCCTCACACCACTAGCAATTGGTGCGAAAGTGGTTGCTAATCAAACTGCAATCATCAGCTGTACGCAAATTTAAACAGGAGGTATCCCCGTGGAAGATGCCAAGAAAAGACGCAGATTTACGCTACTTTATTTATGCATGTATATGGCTTTTTCTTTTTCAATGACCCAGTTCACTCCGTTTCTTTCCAAAATTGGCTATGATGAAATGGAACGGGGGATCCTATTATCTTCTTATGCAATCACAACCATTTTGTTACAAATTGCCATTGGTTTTTTTGCTGATAAGTTTCAAACTATCAAGAAATTCATGTTTTTATTCATTATTATTTTTCTAGTTACCACATGCGTTTTTTACCTTACAGATACGCCGCTTTTAGGCATACACTTAACATTAATTGCCTTTAGCGGAGGCTTAATCAATACCTGTACGGGACTTACTGATACATGGGTATTAAAAAGTAGTTATTCTGTTCAGATGAGTTTTCCATATATCAAAGCTTTTGGATCCATTGGATGGGCAATTGGTAGTGTGCTCTTATCATTTTTATTATCCACAAATGGCTATTTTGGTCTTAGTATTGGAATTTTCTTGTTATCACTTTTGACACTTTTCTTTATTTTTCGTTTGAGCGATATCGAAAAAGAACCGTCATTAAATCATAAGAAACTTCAAGCAGCTGACTTCAAAGCACTCATTGCAGATAAAAATTATGATTTACTTATTTTAATATTATTTTTACTTTATAGCGTAATTATTGCCAACAATATCACTGTAATTGATAAAATGTTAACTCTTGGCGCTTCAGATATTCAAATTGGTTATAAGTGGTCAGTCCAATCCATTTTTGAGATTCCAGCTTACTTCTTCGGACAGAAAATCATGAAGCATTTCAGCAACTACACACTATTGCGTATAACCGCAATCACGCTGACTACGCAATTTGTCTTGTTTACTTTAGCGAGTAATGTGTGGGCAATTATCCTTATTAGTTGTCTTCAATTTTTAACGACTCCGATTTTGATGATTGCTTCAAAGCAGTTAATTTTGCAAAATTTTTCTGCAAAACTCCAATCGACTGCCCAATTATTTGCACTCAGTATTTTCACAGGTGTTTCTTCTCTCATCATTCCTGTGATTGCCGGTACACTAACAAAATATACTTCTGTTAATATGAGTTTACTACTCCTTTCAATTCTTCCAGTCATCGCTTTTTTATTATTACGTATTTATGAAAAGAAACAACGTGCAGAAAAGTTAGCCATCTGTTAAAAAGCTAATTCTCACTAGTTATTCCATTAAAAAACTTTTCTTACCAGATTTATTTCTGGAACTGACCTACGAATGTGGGACAAAATAAAAAGCACCTCCTGTTAAATTCATTTTACTCGAATTCAACAGGAGGTGCTTTTTAAATACTTTCCTATAATCTAGATACTAATTTTCTTTAAAATAATAAATTGAATTGGTTTAGTCATTTTATGTAGCTTGACTTAGACACAATCCATTAGTGTTCCCTGAGACTTAATTATATAACGTTTGATAATCCTCTAGTAATAACCAAGGTGTGGATTTTCTGTTAAGCACTCTATTAGAATTTCGCACTTTCAAAATCGAAGACACTGTGGAAACAGAACATTTTGCTAACTTTGCTAGTACATAAATTTTTAACCATCTTGGAAATTCAGGGTTTGTATGATAATTGAGCTGATATTTATCAATAAGCATTTTTAAAACCATATCCACTCGTTCTTTTGCATTACCTGCGCTTAATTGTATTTCCCACTCTAAATCTTTCTCTAAATCCTCTGCTATTTGCAAAAAGAAATTAGACAATAGTTTTTGATCTTCCAATTTAGCAAAAACCTCATGCACCGGAACCAAGCTATAGGTTGTATCTTCCAACCCATATATAGTAAGACTTCCTTGTGTAGTGTAGATAATTTCTTGCTCCCCAACAATTCGACAGCCATTATATTGACTTGTCATTCTTTCTTGTATTACCAAGCCACTCTCGATGATAAGCATTTGGCTTGAGTCCAAGATAAATTGATGCCTTTTCTTTAGTTCTTTTTTTATAGGATGGAAATTTTTTGTAATCCACGAATAAATTAGTAAATCTTGTTTAACAAATTGATGAAATTCCATAAAATCCATCTTAATATCACTTCTTCCTTTTTTCTTTAACAACTTTTAGAAAAGCATTATCTGCACTTAAAAAAAGATAGGGTATGTCGTTGTTACCCATACCCTACCTTTTTCTTCGTTCTACTATTTAATTATTGATGTCTTTTTCTTCTTCTTGTTGTTGCCCATAAAAGCACGCCAAGTCCTAGTAACGCAACACCAGCCCAAACTGTCCATAGGTTTGTTTGGTCACCAGTTTTTGGTAGTGGTTTTGCTTCTAGATATGTTGCTTTGTGGGAGTTTTGATCATTATTATTAATATTAATATTTGGATTGTCTGAACTTGCATCTTTCGCTTCTACACGAATGGTTGCTGTAACAGAAAGTAGTTCTTTACCAGCATCTGCTGTTCCTTCATTTGGATCATAAGTGTAAACAACTTTGTATGTCCCTACTTTATCTGTATTAACTGTACCGCTTGTTGTTACTTTAGAGAATGGAATAGCTTCTCCATCTCTATTTATTGCATTAATGAAGTTGTCTTTCGCACTCCATTTATCACCTTTTTGAATAACGCTGTCTTTAACAGTGATTTGTGCTTTGTTTTCTAGTACAGTCACATGTACAACTGTTTTTACACCGTCATAACTATAGCTGATTTCATAAGTTCCAGCAGTATTTGGATCTACTTTTCCAGTGACAGTTACATCTGCAAAGGCTACTTTATCACCTTTTTTGTTCACTGCACTATCGAAGTTATCTTTCGCACTCCATTTGTCACCTGCATAAATGGTACTATCATGTGCTTTCACGGTAGTTTGTCTTGGTTCTACAGTGACATTGATTGTTGTTGAAACGCCATCATAGCTATAAGTCACTTGATATACACCTGGCGTATTCACATCCACTTTGGAAGCACCTGTTACTTTAATATCTTTGAAATCAACTTTATTGCCAGCTTTATCTGTTGCACTATCAAAGTTGTCTTCTGCACTCCATTTATCACCTGCATAAATGACCGAATCATGAGCTATAACTGCTGTTGATGGGTCTTTTACAGTGACATTGATTGTTGTTGAAACGCCATCATAAGTGTAAGTTACTGGGTAAACGCCTGCTTTATCGGTATCTACAGTGCCACTCACATCTACATCAGCAAATGTTACTGTGTTGCCGTCCTTATCTAGTACGCTATCGAAGTTGTCCTCTGCACTCCAGCTATCATTAATATAAATAGCAGAGTCATGTGCATTAACAGCTGTTTGGATATCTTTTACTGTTACCGTGATCGTTTTAGATACTTTGCCATAAGTGTAAGTTACTTCATAAGCACCGGCTTTATTATTATCTACGGTTGGTTTTTCTGTAACAGTAACGTCATCAAATGTTACTGCATTACCATCTTTATCAAAAGCACTATCGAAATTATCTTTTGCTGTCCATGCATCTCCCACATAAATAGAAGAGTCATGCGCGCTGATACCTTCTTTGTTTTCTTTGACAGTAACGGTAACGACTGTAGATACTCCGTCATGTGTGTAAGTGACGTCGTATGTTCCAGCTTTAGTAGTATCAACTGTTCCTGAAACTGTGATATCTGCAAAGTCTATCGGGTTTCCATCTTTGTCTAAAGCACTATCAAAGTTGTCTTCTGCTGTCCATGTGTCCCCAGTATATATTGTTGAATCATGGGCATTGATGGCACTTTGTTTATCCTTGACTGTTACGTTAATTGTTTTAGAAACGCCATTATAAGAGTAAGTTACTGGGTATGTTCCGGCAACATTTGTGTCAACCGTTCCTGAAACTGTGACATCTGCAAATGTTACTGTTTCACCAGCTTTATTTAGCGCACTGTCAAAGTTGTCTTCTGCTGTCCATGTATCACCTACATAAATAGTAGAATCATGGGCATTAACTGCAGTTAAGTCAGCTGCAACAGTTACTTGAATGGTTACTTCGGTAGTTTTGCCATCTTTAGTTAACGTATATGTTAGTGGATATGTTCCGCCTGTATTTGGACCATTTTTAATAGCATCTAATTGTGTTTGATTTACTTCCACTAAACTTGTACGGTCTTCAGCGCTAGAGTTTACACCACTTTTCACTTCTTCAAACGCTGCAGTCTTACCTAGATCCATCGATTGTGTGTCTGTTAATGCAACGGAATCTTTGTAAGTCATATTGAAATCAGTAGCACCCATTGTATAACCATCTTTTTGTGTAACTGTTCCACCTGGTGCTGTTACATATACTGGTGCTGTGGAACTTTGTGTTGTTCCGAAAATGTCTTGAAGTGCAATTGTTAAATCAGTTGCCGCAATGGTTTTATCGCCAGCAGAAACGCCGACAACCGCTGCAGAACCATCACTTTGTGTTTGTACTGTAGCTACACTTGAATCAGCAACTGTCCATTTATATCCATCTGTGCTTGCTTGGATATTGTTGAAGAATTCTGGTTCGATTGTGTCTTCTGCCGCTTGTCCGCTTGTAGAAGCAACTTTTGGCAAGGTGATTTCTAAACTATTTCCTGCTTGTACTAATTTTTCATTTAAATTCACTTTTAAATCTTGATCTGGTGTGTAGTCATAGTATCCAGCATTGATATATTGGGATTCTGGGATAGTGGAATCAATTCCTTTAACCCAACCTTTATCAGCTCCACTAGCTACTACATCACTATCAATAGAACCATCGTTACCTTTACCATTTGGTGAATATTGATAACCTGCTTTGTCTGGGAATTTCACCGCATAAGTTCCATAACCAACGCCATCATTGTAATCAAATTTATATGAACCATTGGCATCCGTTTTGGTTGTCACATTGGCACCATTATATGTTGCTGGCTCATAACTAGAAGTAGCTTCATTCCATTTGTAAAGCTCTACAGTTTCGCCTGCAAGTGCTGTATCGCCTTGTGCACCTTCATAAATTCCATTAGCATCTTTATCATTAAATAATGTTCCTGATACTTCACCAATAACAAGTTCCGCACCTACTTTTGTTCCTGATAGAGAACCAGAGAAAGTATTGGTAACTACACGGTAGTAAGGGTTATAAACGTCCCGTTCACCGATTTTATTATCAGATGTAGCTGAGTCAAATGTTTCATCTACATTTAGTGGTACTTCGAATGTTTGTGTTTCGCCTGCATTAATTTGCGTTTTCACTTTGATGCGAACCATATTTACTTTACTGAAATCGGACACTGTATCCGTGTAAAGTCCTGCTGATTCATAGTCGTCCGCTGTTGCTGCCGTTGCATAACCAACTTCAAATTGTGCTTGTTGATCTGTAGTTAATGGTAATGCTCCACTCAATTTCATATCCCAATTGAAAGCTGCATCTTGCAATTGTGGTCCAAAATTCTGACCTGTTTTTGGAATTGGAATATAAAGTTCAAAAGTATTAGCTGCACTGCTGGCTGTATTTGTAATTTGAACCGTGTAATCTGCATCCGTTCCAGGAGTGAAGTAAGAAACTGTGCTGTCTTCTCCTTCTACATACGGATCTTTAGCCCCTTCTCCAGCTAGACTTAAGAATGTTTGAACTACTACAGTATCTTGTTTGGAAATATTTAGTGGACTAGCTTGAACAGAAAGTAATTTCTCATCTGTTACACCATTTTGGTTGATGTCTATACCCATATCATCGAAGCTGTTATAAGATACTGCAGAAGCAACATCTGGTCCGCCCCAAGCAATGACATCTTTTGCATCCATACTAATTGTGCTATCTATTGTAAGATCAAAGACTGTATCATAACTTAGATTTAAATATTGTTTTTTCGTTGGGTAGCCAACATATGCACCCACAGTTGCATTGGTTGTTTTCAATACATATACTTTGTTACCATTACTTGCTGTTTCTTGTTTGACAGTGAAATCAACATTATTTCCATCTTGGTCAGTAAGTTTAATCGTGGAAGGTTTAATCGTTGTACCGTCTATTTCTTGTAAATATACATCTGGGTTATTGAGTACAGTTGCTGTTCCAAATGGATAATCATTTAAGGATAATGTTGCTTTAGTACTTACAGTATCCCCAGCTTTTGCTGTTTGGATAGCTGTACCGTCTGTATTATAGAAAGTAGCTGTCCCATCTGCAGCAGAAGTAGTTGTATCAGGAACACTGTACGTGGATACGCCAGTGGATTTCGTTGTATCCTGATGACCAGTAGCCCAAACAGATCCTGTAAATTTAACTGAAGTAATACCTGGTTTAGCCTTACCATAAGAAGTTGTGGAGTTCCAGCGATAAATAGCAGAACCTTCTGAGCTAACATAACCTGGTGAGAAAGCACCTACGTTTGCTCTTACTGCTGTGAAATACTCGCCATCCTTAAGTCCTGCTGCCTGTGCATCTAATCTATAGGATTGGTTGTTGTTTTTAGTAAGTGCTCCTGTGTACGGTCTATAGTCGCTATCTAAATTAGTTTTATACAAGACACCAGTTATTTCATTATCTGGCATGGTGCTATCAAATGGTAGATTTACCATATAAGCTTCCCAATTTGGATCAAATTCAATTTGATACATTTGATCCGTTTTTACACCGGCAATTTGTTTATTATCAATTCTAATACTACCAGCCCATGTTTCATTATCTGGGTTGAGACTTCCGTCATTGGCAACTAAATTCATTTTGTTTTCGCCAGGGTCTACTACTACACAGTTGTCTAAATCTGCTACTGTAGTTAGATCCGATGCATCTCTTGTTAATGCATCTGACTCAAATACTTCCCCATCATAAGTGGTAATTACGGCATGTGGAGCTTTAGCAGCCGTATAAGTTCCAGCTGGCGTTCCTTCTGGTACTTTATATTTCACGGAGTATACTGCATCATTTACCCCATTATAATTCAGTTGATCAAATTCAATCACTACTTTATTTTCTTCAGGATAGTTCGTAATGGTTTTGTTAGCATTGCTTGGGGATAAATTACCATTACTATCAGCAACGCCGACAAATTCCATACCTGCTGGATAATAAAGTGTTGTTGTTACATGTTTTGCCATGAAAACACGCGCACCACGAGCATCTTGTTGGTTCAAGGCATTAACTACAGAATAAGGTTTTGTATAATTATAGGATTCATATGAACCAGAACTTGCGGTTACTTCTTTTAGCCATTTCGAATCATACCAATTACGGAACATCGTTTTTACGTGGTCTTGATTCGCATAACCAACTACTTTATTTCCTTCTGCATGAATCGATTGTTCAGCTGAAGAAACTGGTGTAGTATCTCCGTTTACGAAAGCATCTGCTTTAATTGGTGTTTTCAAATCTGTTGCACCATAGTATTTTGCTGCATCTAAACGAACAGAGAATGTAAAACTTGCTTTTTCTGTTCCTTTATCTAGGTCATAGCTAACTGTACCAAAAGTTGCTTTATTATAAGTTGTTTCAAGGTCAGGTACTGTAGCAGAAGTAATTGCTACACTTAGTGGATCGCTTGCACCTAAATAACTCAAAATGCTTGAATCTACATTAGAAGTAGCTTGATAATTACTTGGTACTGGAACGGTGACAAAACGCATTCCATCAGGTAGAGTGAAATTCACTTTTTTTCCTGTAGAAGTACTATCTCCAAACTCCACTGTTGCTGTTACTTCTTTAATATCACCATTAGCCCAAGCTGTTTGGTCATAATCTGGGATACTTAGACTAACATTTGCCTCACCAGCTGCAAGTTGAGTTGCTGGTTCTGCTTTCACTGTTTCTTTTACAGGAGCAGCTTGTGTTTTTGGTTCTGTTGTTTTACTTGTATCATCAGAAACAATTCCAGTTACATCATATGAAGCTGTATATGTTTTAGTTTCTGCTTTTTCTGTACTTGTATTTTTATAGGTAACTAAAAAGTCTGTGTTACCATTTTTTTCAGCTTTATAGTTTGCTTCTTCACCTTCTGTTTTCTTACCATCTGGTGTTTCGATAGTTAGAATTTCCACCTGTTCATTTGCAGGTGTTACTTTAAGACTCAAATCAGCAGACTTTTTATCGCTTGAGAGTTCAGACTTAACTTCATAAGAAAGTTCTTCGTTACTATTTTCTTTAGCAAACGCGCTAATTGTTGCCAAGTTGAATTGACCTAATACTAGGAAAATTGCCATTAGCGACACTAAATAACGATGTATCGGTTTTTTTCTCTTCATAAATACGCTCCTTCAAAATTATTAGATTTGTTTAGCATGAAATATATATTTAGTTGCATCTGCTTACCAGCCCTTGGTAATCCTCTTCAAATTTAGTTATTCCCCCCACAAAAAAGATTAGCTTGCCCTTGAAAACGCATCTATCGTTTACCAGAAATACCCTAATGTATATCTAGTTCAATGGACAGTATAACACTTACATTTAATAAGCCAGTGTGTGTTTTTTACAAAAAAACGGCTAAATTGTTTCCATATTGTGTCTTGTCCATAAATGCTTCTTATAAAGCGGATTTACCAAGGTCTTCCAACATTTTTTAAGCATAATTCGCTAAATAAATTAAAAAAAGTCCCTCCATTTTGGGCTTTTCAATGAATAGTATAGCACTTACATTTAATAAGTAATTGTGTAATTTTTACAAAAAAAAACCATATTGTTTCCATATTGTGTCTTGTCCATAAATGCTTCTTAATAAAGCAGATTTACCAAAGCCTGCCAACATTTTTAAAGCAAAATTTGCTAAACAAATAAAAAAGCCCTCTATCTTGGGCTTTTCAAAGGAAAAATATAAATACGTTTTTTGAGTGTTCTTTACTGTTGTTGCCTCGCTTCTAGCCGTGCATTCAGTTCATAAAGAGCTGTTTTATTACTATCCCACTCCAATAAATCGAGAGCGTCCTCGTATGAGAGCCATTGGAATTCCATATGCTCTGGAGATATTTTTATATTATGACTAAATTTTGTTAAATTGGTTGCAAAACAATATTCGGGGATGACATAGGGTGTATTAAATCCGCAATAGATACCCGGAATATATGCCAGAGAATCTAGCGGAAGCATCGTAAAATCCAGTTGTAGATTTAATTCTTCTCTACTTTCTCTGATAGCTGTTTCTATAGGAATTTCTTCGTCTTCCCCGCCACCTGCGATAAATTGCCAAACATTCATATCTGTTCTTAAAAAGACACCAAATAAATACTCCTGTTTTCTTTGAACCCATGGAATGACTAACACTTGAAATGGTTGCCTCATAATTCCTCCTATATTTTTCACTAAATTATTAAAACCCACTAAATCTCCCCTTCATTATACAGAAATCTATCATTTTCTGGTATGCTTAAATTAATAAACTAAGTAGGAGGTAATTTAAATGACACTTTCTTTCTCTGATACGTACAGACTGAACAACGGAATTGAAATGCCTAAACACGGTTTTGGAGTTTATAAACTAACCGATGAAAAACGGATGCGCACTGCTCTTGAAACAGCGGCGGAGGTTGGGTATCGTTTATTTGATACCGCATCTTTTTACCACAACGAAAAACAATTGGGGGATTTTTTTCAATCAAGCGGCTTAAACCGAAATGATTTTTTTGTCACTACGAAAATGTGGAACAACGAGCAGGGTTATGATGAGACGCTTCGTGCTTTTGAGCAGTCGCAGAAAAAATTACAATTAGATCAAGTTGATTTATATTTAGTCCACTGGCCAAAACAGGATACTTTTTTCGAGACATGGCGTGCAGTTGAAAAATTATATGATGAAGGGCTTGTTCGCGCAATTGGCGTAAGTAATTTTGAAGCGCATCACTTAGATCGTCTTCGCAAAAACGCAAATGTGCTTCCTGTTATAGACCAAGTTGAAACCCATCCATACTTTCCAAATCACTTGCTACACCGCTATTTAGAGGAACTTCATATTGTGCATCAAGCATGGAGCCCGCTTGGTCGAGGTAGTGTTTTAAAAGAACCTACTTTAATTAATTTAGGACAAAAACATGGAAAAACACCTGCTCAAATCGTGCTTCGTTGGCATTTGCAAAATGATATTTCAATTATTCCTAAATCAGAAACTCCTGCAAGAATAAAAGAAAATGCCGCTATTTATGATTTTGCATTAGATGATAAAGATATGCATCAATTGGATCGTTTAAACACTGGTGAACGCGTAAGCCATGCGCCAGATGTAATGTACATTCGCTCGGAAGTATAGCTACTCTTAACTTCAAATAAAAAAATCTACTATCCCAAATGGTTTAGTAGATTTTTTATATTTATTTCTTCATTTGTCTTTTCCGAGCTTCTTTGAAAAGATAAAAATAGCGAGCTTCCGCCTTTTTTTCCTCATATTCTAAATTTGGGTCGTATTCGAAGCTTTTACGCAATAGCACTTTTTGTTTATGCCAGTTTTCTTGTGTAACTTCAATTAACTCCATTAGATAAGCATCATAGGTTTTGTGTAACTTTCCAATTTTCTTTTCTTTTTTTCGGCCAAACTTATTACTTCTAGACTCCATTTTATCACCTCGGTTTAGACTTCTCTGCGTCCTTCCATTGCTTTGGAAAGCGTTACTTCATCAGCGTATTCAAGATCTCCACCAACTGGAAGACCGTGCGCTATTCTAGTTATTTTTATACCAGATGGTTTTAAGAGTCTGGAAATATACATTGCAGTAGCTTCCCCTTCTACATTGGGGTTTGTCGCTAAAATAACTTCCTCAATCGTATCATCTTGCAAACGTTTAAGTAAATCTGGAATATTAATATCTTCTGGTCCAATCCCATCCATTGGAGAAATTGTCCCATGCAGCACGTGGTATAAACCATGAAAATCGCGCATTTTTTCCATTGCAATTACATCTTTTGATTCTTGAACTACACAAAGAACGCTACGATCCCGTGAAGTATCTGCACAAATATAACATGGATCTTTATCAGTAATATGACCGCAAACAGAACAAAAGCTCAGATTTCTTTTTGCATCAACTAATGCTTTTGCAAAATCTAACACATCATCTTCTTTCATATCAAGCACATAAAAAGCTAATCTCGCTGCCGACTTGGGTCCGATACCCGGTAATTTCATAAAACTGTCCATTAATTTCGTTATCGGCTCAGGATAATGCATAATCTCGTCTTCCTCTCACCTTTGAATTACACAATGTTTCACGTGAAACAATCTTTTAAAAAATAGTTGAGACTCTTGTAATTTATCCAAGAGTCTCAAATCAAACAATATTACATTCCAGGAAGATTTAATCCTTGTGTGAATTTACCCATTGTTTGTGAAGTTGTATCTTCAATTTGTTTTAGTACATCATTTGTAGCAGCAAGTATTAAATCTTGTAGCATTTCAATATCTTCCGGATCTACTACTTCTTCATTTATAATCACATCTGTAATGGCGCGTTTACCAGTAGCTTTTACTGTAACTATTCCGCCCCCAGCTGTTCCAGTAAATTCTTGTACTTCTAAATCCGCTTGCGCTTTCGCCATTTCCTTTTGCATTTTTTGCATTTGTTTCATCATACCTTGCATATTTCCCATTCCACGCATGAATAATCTCCTCTTTCTTCTATTGTTTTTTAATCTTTAATTTCAAGCAAATCTTCACCAACTAGTTTTGTCGCTTCTGAAACAAATGAATCTTCAGCTGGTTTTCTAGCTTCTGAATTTACATCTTCCTCTGAATCCGCAGTTCCGCCGTGACTTTGCAGGAAATTTTCTCTTACTTCAGCCCATTGATCTTCTGGGATTCCAATAAAAGTATAATTTATTTTGGTAAGACGTGCAATACTCGACGTAATAGTTTCTACAAAGTTTGGATTATCCATCGCCATTTGACAGTGAATCTCATGCTTAAATTTTAACACAAAAGTGTCTAGAGATGCAGCCACAGGTTCCGCATCATTTAAAAGTGCGGCTTGAGAGGCCATTAACATAGATAATAACTCGCCCCAACACCCTCTGATCAACTGTAAATTTTCTTTTTTCGCTTCTCCTAAAACATGATTAATTTTACCAATAGGCGCTTTGAATTGTTTGCCATTATTGATTTGTTTTTTTGAGCCGCCTCGGTTTTGTGCCGGTTTTTCGGCAGGTCCCGCGCTTGCTCCGCTTACAATTTGTTTTTTTAATGTTTGAAGTTCTTGTTGCATTTGCTCCAATTGTTTTTTTAAATCTGATACATCCCCAGTTGCTACTGCCTCAACTGACGCCACATTCCCAGCCGCTCCTTGCCCAGCTTGTGTTAGCTGAACGAGTGCTACCTCCACATAAATGCCCGGATGATTTGAAAAACGCATTTGTTGCTGTGCCGTATTTAAAATTTTAACAAACTCATATATTTTTAATGAATCTGCTCGTTTTGCAAGGGTCACAAATTCATCATCAATTAATGCTCGCTCTAGTGTTTCTTCCAAATTAGGTGCTTTTTGATAAAGCAATACATCTCTAAAGAAAACAAGTAAATCTTCTACAAGACGAACTGGATCTTTTCCTTCTGCAAGTAATGCTGTCAATGTGGAAATCGCTTCTGCCGCATCACCATCGAAAGCATCACTAACGAGTTTAGTAAGTAATCCTTGTGCAACTGATCCTGTAATTTCAAGCGCATCTTCCATGGTAACTTCTTCTGACCCATAAGAAATTACTTGATCCAGTAAGCTAAGTGCATCACGCATCCCACCTTCAGCTGCTCGCGCCACAATCATTAATGCTTTTTCATCATAAGGAATTTTTTCTTCTTTTAAAATAAACTCTAAACGCCCTATAATATCTTGTGTTGTGATTCGTTTAAAATCAAATCGTTGAACACGTGAAATAATGGTTAGTGGTAATTTGTGTGGCTCTGTAGTTGCCAAAATAAAAATGACATGCTTCGGCGGTTCTTCTAGCGTTTTTAGTAATGCATTAAATGCTCCCGTCGATAACATATGCACTTCATCAATAATATATACTTTATATTTCGCCACAGTAGGCGCATATTTTACTTTTTCCCGAATGTCTCGAATTTCCTCGACTCCGTTGTTACTAGCGGCATCAATTTCAAGAACATCTGGTATAGAACCATCCGTTGTTCCTTTACAAACCTCACACTCGTTGCAAGGCTCTCCGTCATGACCATGCTCACAGTTAATCGCCTTCGCAAAAATTTTCGCCGCACTTGTCTTCCCGGTTCCCCGAGGCCCTGAAAATAAATAAGCATGCGATGTTTTATTTTGCACAATGGCATTCTTCAACGTTTTCGTCACATGTTCCTGTCCCACAACATCCTGAAACGACTGCGGCCGAAAAACCCGATACAAAGCCTGATACGCCATCTGCCACTCTCCTTTATCTAAAACCATTTAATAGTTTTATTATAACGTAATGTTGAAGAACTTTCAAAACGTACTTTGTTTTGATTTAGTTCTTCAATATAGATCCGAGCAACGCGAGGATTTAATCCTTTGCAGAACTTTCAAAACGTACCTTATCTTGATTTAATCCTCACCAAAGCTTTCAAAACGCACTTTGTTTTATAAACCCACGCCTTACTACACTAAACCCAGCTATCCTCAAAAAAAGAACCCGACTTTCGAAAAAGCCCGATTCTAGATTTTATTGTTCCCTTTTAGCGGCTAACTTCTCTTGCTTCTTCTTACTTTCATTAATAACCGAAAGCTCAATTGATTTTAGCAAATTTTTCACACGTTTCTTACGGAAAAAACCAAACATAAAGCCAACAATAATATTATTCATTTTATTTAATGCTTTTTCTGTTTCGATTGATTCGTTATATGTAACCTCACATGTTGTTTCACTTGTAGATTTAATTGTATAGGTGGTTGTATGTTTATTTACTCGGCTGCTCGTTTCGAATTGGTATAGTTCATATGGCTTTACTTGAACAATTTTTGTTGTAGCAAGAGCCCCGTTGGACATGGTTCTTTGATATTTATATCCTTCTAATTTATGTCTTTGAACTGTTTTTCCCGTAGCATTTTTTACGTCATAAATTGCTGAATTAACTATTGTGTCAAAGCATTCCTTTTGGGATATATATAATTTCTGTGTTACATTCACTTTTTAACCGACTCCTTCTGATTCTTTTCTTTCTTATCTTTACGGATTTTTAGCACGATAAAAAGGCAGCCAATTAGAACAACTACAAGACCAGTAACTAAAAGAGGCACACTAGCCATTCCATCTTTTCCATAGGAAGGACTAAACATAATAATAATAAGACCAATACTAATAATAAATAGTGCATTAACAATCTTCATTTTAGCCCACACTAACTTGGAAATAAAGAACTGAACCTATTTCCGTTGCCTTAATTGTTTCTTTTGCAATTTTTACTGCTTTATCTTCATCCTCAATGTTTGTTTCAAATGTCAATTTCATGCCTTGTTCATCTATTTTTTTAAAAGTCACACCATCTTTATCGTATGTTTCTAGTAATTCAGTAATATAATCTCGTTTCATTGGGCAATTAAGAATAATCATTTAAAAAACCTCCTTATATATAGTTTAACTTTATCTTCTGCTTCTTGCAATGAATAAAAATAGCGCAGGAAATCCTACATGATATACTGGCTAGATACAAAGTGAATGTACCTAGCCAGAAACTTATTATTTCTAAGCTTTCATCTCTTCTTCTGGTACACCAACCCGATTTGCGGTAATAACAAATGGTACCCAAATCAAGAAAGCGACGACCATATTTATGAGTGAAATCACCGGTGCCATCCAATCTCCTCCAGTTGCTAGGAATGAATTCAGCAGTGGTGGCATTACCCAAACTACTGCAATTTTAACTGGTTCAACCAGCCCAAGTGTTGTTGCAAAATAAGCAATCGTAACCATTACCATTGGTGCGATAAGAAACGGTATTAAATAGATAGTATTTAATACAATAGGTAAACCGAACATGATTGGTTCATTGATATTAAATATACCCGGAGCCAGTGATAATTTTGCCACTGTTCGCGCATCCGCTCGTTTTGAGAACATAAGTAAGGCAATAATCAGTACGAGCGTTCCACCTGATCCACCCATCCATACATAAGCATCGAAAGAGCCACGTACCCATTCGAATGGTAATTTAACGCCTTCTTGTGCTGCACTAATGTTTTGCAGTTGTGCCGTACCCCATAGCGATTCTAAAACTGGTGCAAGAACGTTTGGACCATGAATCCCGAAGAACCATAATAGCTGCACTAAGAAAGTAACTAGTAAAACTGCCCCGTAACCTTGCGAAAGTGAAAGCAACGGTTCTTGGATTGTTTTGGAAATCCACGTAATAACATCCATATCCGTAATTTTAAAGAACGCCCAGTCAATAATCCCCACTACATAAAGCGCCACAAGAGCAGGAATAATCGCTGCAAATGCTTTACTTACTGCCGGTGGAACAGTATCTGGCATTTTAATAATAATATTTCTACGCATAAGTTTCGCGTAAATAATAGTTGAAATAAAACCGAAAATCATTGCAGTAAACAAACCTGTACCATTTACCTGGCTAAGATTAAAGAATCCTGGAACTCCAGTAAATTCTTCTGGTAACATATTTACATCAAAATTAGCATTAGCAGCGGCAATTGCACCTTTTACTGCATCTAAGCTAACAGTAACAGTTAAGTTCATAACAAAAGCAGCAAGTGATACTAGCCCCCCAGCTAGACGATCCACCTCATACACTTTCGATAAATTATAACCTAGTGAAAAAGCAAAAATAATTGATACAATCGCTAACGTCCCATTGTATACGTATCCATTAACTTCGATTAGCGGTTGCATTGCTGAAACAAAGCCTGTCCATCCCCAGTCAGTCGGAAAATCTCTGAAAAAGGCATTTAAAAGTACCGCAATTGAGCCAGCCATTGTAATTGGCATTGTTGAAATAAATGCATCACGTAATGCCACTAAATGTTTTTGCGAACCAATTTTCGCAGCTACTGGTACAAAATACTTTTCTAAAAATGCTGTTAATCCATTCATATTATATCCTCCCATTTTTCCTTTTTATTTATCGCTCATCTCTTGAAACCAAATATAATTTCTATGTATATATCCCCTTTAAGCTAGTCAGCTATATCTGTTCACTTTATTTTTCACAATCCCCATTACGAAAAATAAATCAGATGGAACCTTTGCACACCTCGTGAAATATTGGGAGTCCTCCTCTCCGCTTCATGATAAGGCTTACATTTAGATTCACTTTACTTTATTGCAATTTTTGTGCCAACTCATTGAAATGTTCCAAGGATACAAACTTACTTGTATTTACTATCTTTCTTATCCCCAAAAAACGCTTACACACATAGCCTAAAAAACTGTGTAAGTAAGCGCTAACATTACACAGTTCCAATGAATTTATCCTTATTCCGTTTTGTGTTATAATGAGCATGGAGTAAGTAATACAAATAGTTCGAGGTGATAATGATGGCTGTTAAACGTGATATGCCGGAAGAATCTAAAAATAGTAAAGTAGTCAAAAAAGAACATTTTTCGATTATTTTTCCGGATGACATAAAAGTTCCAGAAACCGAGCAGGAATTGCAAAAAGAAGCAGTAAACAATGAAGAAAAGCGGAATGAACGAAGCTAAATTATAAGAATTTAGTTATTCACTCTGTCATTTTAAAACTGCAAAAAAGAAAACGATTTAATAAAAATTTTGAGTCAAGTCCCTTTAAAGAAGGCTTGACTTTTTTATTTCCCCCTTGAATTTATCCTATTTAGCCAATTAAAATACGCCCCTAAAATTAGATTTTTTGGTCTAAATTTAGGGGCGCACTGTATATGGTGGCATTTCTTTATTTAATAGAGAAAATCACCATGTTTTTTGCATCATCTATTCGAACGTTTACATCCATTCCAAGTTTATCCTTAAATAGCGCTGTAATATCTAAGTAGTCGTCATAACTACCAATATCACTTTTTTCGTAGCCTTGTAAAATGGTTGGTTTAATGCGGACGATATAATCATCTGTAGAGGTTTCTTCAGGATTATACGTATAGATTTTCTTACCAGTTTTATCAAAAAAATCATACGTTGCATACGATTCATCCTTCGTCATATAGACATCTTTCTGCGTTACGTAGGCGTTATCGGCAACACTGTAATCAATTAAACCTGAGTAATACTTATTGGTAGATGGCTCATTTATTTCGTATTGTTTATAGGCTAATCTAAATAAATAATCGATATTATAATAACTATTCACTCGGAAATAGAAATGTTTATCCGATGATTTTTTATCTACACCAATATCCGTTGTGCTAATTGGAAATACTTCATATAATTCGCCTTCTATTTCATATGCTACATCATATTTATCATAAACTTCTTGACGCTGGAAGAAACCGAACATAATTGCCAGGATGACTACTATACCTATTAAAATTGCGACAATTAAAGCTGGTAGCCATTTCTTTTTTGTTTTTAGCCGTTGCATTATTTTCATCCTTTGTTATAAATTACATTACTTATCTTATATTGTACCAGTTTATGCTATATAATTACAGGTGTCAATTTAACTAAAAAAGACTACTTCGCGCTGAGCAAAATAGTCTTTTAATATATTTAAAATTAGTGTCGCGCACCTCACATCGACATGCAATCACCTGCGTTACCCTGATAGTTAGCTCGGGCCAGGCAACCTCGCGGCACATGAGAAGCACTGATTAATGCTGCTTCCTTCCGGACCTGACATGGTTCACAGGTTCTCATTGCGCAAGACCCAACCTTCAACACCACTTGTCAAGGGCAGACCAAACAATTACGATGCCTCAAGTGAGGAATTCAACCCCGCTAGAGCGGATTGCGGGTTACAGGGCGCCGCTACCTCCCCGTCTAGCACGACAAATTTGCTACCAATAATTAGTTCGCAAAACAAAAAATATTTAGCCTAAACTCTGAAAAGAGCTCAATTACTAGTGTACCTTTTTCATATGAAAAGTGCAAGTAGAAACTCGGGAAATTTTTTAACGTAAGTAAAAACTCATGATCGCGGCAACTATTGTTCCAACTACACAAATACCTACTAATGTTAAGGCAATCCATACTATTTTCTTATTCACGTTCATCTCCCCCTTACTTCACATTTTCGCTTTTCTTTTAGTGATTATATCATGAAATGGAAAATTTAGCTGTTATTTTCAAACTTCTTCTGCCAACTATTTAATTGGCTATAGCTAGACATTAGCTGGGTTGATACTTGTGTGAAAATCAAACGCAATTCCGCATACTTTTCTACGTTTTCACTAGGATGATAAATAGCTTTGATTGGCAATGTTTTTTGGAGATTTAGATCTTTTAATATTCCAAGTGAACGCATTCCAATAATAGCAGCGCCTAAACTTGATCCTTCAATTGTATGCGGAACCCGAATTTCGCGGTTTAAAATATCAGCAAGCAATCTACACCAAGGCTCGTGTGCGGATATTCCTCCCGTTACATAAATAATATCATCTGGAGCTGAAACTGCCTCATATACTTCTGCAAGATTAAAAGCAATCCCTTCTAAAATTGCTCTTATAAAATGGGCGTTAGTATGATTAATTGTCAGTCCAACAAAGCCACCACGAATATCATTAGTCCAAAAAGGCGCACGCTCTCCTAGTAAGTACGGTTGGAATAAAAGACCTGCTGCTCCTGGATTCACTTCATCAATACGGGCAATAAAACTAGCAAAGTCTCGATTGGCAATTTCACTTTCAGAGCCAAATTGTTCCAGACCCCATTCGACTACTTTACCACCATTGTTCACTGCACCACCAGCGATGAAATACCCATCACCCGCCCCGTAACAAAATGTTCGACCGCGAGAATCCACTTGAAATTCATTTGTTAATTTTCGAACAGCACCACTTGTACCAACAGTAATCGTCACATCATTGCGCCCTGTCGCTTGGATTCCGATATTCGCAAGTGCGCCATCACTACCGCCAACAATAAGTGGAACATCATCTGGAATTCCCATAAATTCAACATATTTCGCCTTCATGCCTGTTAATTGATACGTTTCCGGAACCACTTTTGGAAAGAAATCTGGTGTTAATTTCACAATTTCCATTGCTTCAAATTCCCAGTCATGCTCTAAAATATTGTAAAGCCCCGTTCCAGATGCCAAAGACTCATCCATCACCCACACTCCGAAAAAACGATACAAAATATAAGCTTTAATATCTATAAATTTTTCCGTGCGATTAAATAGCTCGGGTTCTGTTTCTTTTAACCAGCAGATTTTTGCAAATGGGCTCATTGGGTGTATCGGTGTCCCTGTCGCTTCGTAAAGTTGAAAGAGGTAATTATCCCGTTTAACATTTTCGAGCGCCTCACTGCTTCGTCCGTCCGCCCAGGTAATACATTCAGTTAGAAGTTCCCCATTACTTTTGGCTGCAATCAAACTATGCATGGCAGAACTAAACGATATTCCACGCAAATCAGCTTTATTTATCTTACTCATCACGTGACGGATGGAGGTAATTACCGCTTCAAAAATTTCTGTAGGACTTTCTTCCGCCTTGCCAGTTTCATCCGTCACTAAATCATAGTGAATTGCTTCTCGGTGGATAACCTCTCCCTGCTCATTAAAAAGAACTGCTTTTGTGCTAGAGGTTCCAATGTCCACGCCCATTATGTAAGAGCTATTCGTCAAAATATTTCACCTCGTAACTGCTTTTCTTACCATTATACGTTAAATCGAAAAAAATTTGGTGGCTGGGGTACTTCATTTTTGATGAAAAATGCAAAACTATATGGAATAGCCAGATATAACCCAAAATAAACAAGCAGAAATCATTGCATAGCATCATTAAAAAATGTTCTATACAAGATTCCTGCTTGCGTTTTATTATTGAGATGTTTTTATTTTAGCCCCTTTTCAGCTTTATTTAACTTGATTTTCGATTGTTGTTGGTGTTAATCCAGAATCATTGATTTGACGAATTTCATATACTTTTCCTTCATCATTAAATTCAAAAAACTCTACCGCACCATAACTAAATTTTTTCCCCGTTTTACTTGCGCTATCTCCATTCGGGAAAGTAATATCTCCTGTTAAAGTTCCAGATATGCTAAAGCGACTTATTGCTACGTTATCATCCGCATAAATTTCATGGTCTTCTACTTTGGCATCATTTGAAAAGTCAACAATTGCACGAATGGTAGCGATAAAATTATCCGCGCCTTCAATCACTGCACCATTTTTATGGAAAATAATGTCTGGTGTAATTAACTCATACTGCTTATCAAAGTCTCTATTATTAAGATTCGTATGGAAAAGATGTGGAATCATTCTTTTCTCTTCAATTGTCATTGGATTTCCCATTTATATCGCCCCTTGTATTTTTAATATGAAAAGCTTTTTCCTACTTAATTATATCAAAAAAACGTTTTCATAATGTGTAGAACTGATGAACATTAATAAAAAAAGCTTCTATTTTATGTGTATTTACCACAGAAAAGCTTATTTTTGCATAATTAACAAAAAAGCGACAGAGAAATCAAACTAACTGATTTTCTCTGCCGCTTTTTGCCAGAACTTAATTTATCGTGTTAAATTTAGTGTTTTTTGCTATGAAAATTGCTTAGTTATTTTTTGCGTTTTCTTAAAAGTACTATTGCTATAAGAACGACTATTGCGCCAATGACAACAAAAATCCATTCAACGCCTTGGTCACCTGTACTTGGGAGTTCTGATTTAGACGCTGCTTCTTTTTTAGGTTCCTCTGAAGTAGCTGTAGTAACACTTTTTACAGAATTATTGTTTTCGATTTTTTTCACTTTTTCAGGAACTTGAACTGCTTCTTCATTTTCTTTTTTAGCTGGGACAGTGTAAGTTACTTCCTTACTAAAGTTTCCTGCTTCATCAAATGCATAGGTAGTAATTTCCTTTGGTGTGGTTGCCCATGAAGCATAGAAATTCCCATCTTTGTCCGCATCAACACGCCCTTCTCCAAAGTTTTCATCTTCTGGAGAGCTCATATAAACACTGGCAAAAGGTTTGGTTTTTCCTGAGAAAATTTTCGTTTCTAAGTCAAAATTTAAATTAGTAACTGATAAAGTTGCAACAGGTGCTTTTACCAAGTAATTTAACTTAACCGCAGTTGTTTCACCGTCTTTTGTATCACCAAGTAATGTCACATCTTGCAAGCCAGCATCTGCTGTTGTTAGCGACACATCCTCGGCCAAACGATAATTAGATAATTCCGTACCTGTATATTCACTTAAAGTTGCGGTGAAATCAGTTAGTTTGATGTCACTGTTTTGTTCATACGTGTAAACTTCCGTTGAGTCGGTAATATCTATTGTTGTTTGGGGTGTTTCGGGTGTTGCCGTTTCTTTTACAGGTTCCGTTGTTTTCGACTCCACTTCCGGAACTGTATTTTCATTGGAATCCATTGTTTGCTCTTCTGTACTCGGTTGATTATTACCATTTTCATTCGTTTCAGCACTTGCTGCCAATGAAAATGGGGTGATAAGACAAGTTAATAAAGCTAAAACTACTAGTCCGCGGAATTTGTTCATAATAAATTCCCCTTTCTTTTTACTTACCTCAATCATAATCAGAAATGAGCATAAAGTCAATTTTAAATTACATGTTTGTTACAATTATTAAAAATTGACGACAAAAATGGCTTGCTAACGGGAAATTAGCAAACCATTAATTTTATAATTCGATTGGTCGGTCTAGTTGGTAAAGTCGTTTATATCGTGGTTCAGCTGCCATTAATTCAGCATGAGGACCTTCCATCAGCGTTTTTCCATCTTCTAAAAATAAAACTCGATCCATTTTTTCGGCGCCAACTAAGTGATGTGTCACCCAAATTAATGATTTATCTGCTAAAGTTTCAAAAATGGTCGCTAGTAAATCTCGTTCTGTTATTGGATCCAGCCCAACAGTTGGCTCGTCTAAAATAACGATTGGAGTATTTTGAAGTAAAATCCGTGCTAGCGCAATCCGGCCACGTTCTCCGCCTGAAAAACGCTCACCCATTTCATTCATTTGTGTATGATAACCATCTGGCATGCTCATAATAAAATCATGTAGTTGGACTTTCTTTGCTGCCGCATAAACTTCTTCATCACTAGCATCTTGGTTTCCTAGTCGAATATTATTTAATACACTTGTACTAAAAAGATGGGCTTTTTGATTTAGCATGGAGATAAGTTCTGGAATTTGTGGTCGCAATTTTTCCACTTCCATATTATTCAAAGTCACTTTTCCATCAGTTGGGAGCAGTGCCCCTTGAATTAATTTTAGAAAAGTAGATTTCCCAGTTCCACTTCGCCCAATAATCGCCACTTTTTCCCCTTGTTGCAAAGTAAAATCAAAGCCGTTTAGTATATTCGCCGATTTTTCATCATAAGCGAAAGTGACATTTTCCGCCTGTAAAATAACTTGTTTTGTATCAATTCGCTCCGTTTCATTAGCCTCTTCTTCAAAAGTTGGTAAGGTTGGGTCTTCTATTTTGTCTAAACGAGAAAGGGAGTCTTGGTAAAGCGATTTGTCGCTAATAGCACTAGAAACTGGAACGAATGCTTCTGCAAGTGCCATAATAGCTAAAACAAATGCAGCAATCATCGTACCTGAAAATGCGCCATCACGTGACTCAGCTGTACTCCAATAAACCATCGCTATCACCATAAAACCTACCACTAATTGGCTAAAAAAATCACGCCAGTTCACAAAATGGAATTGTTTATTTTCCGTATGCAACATATTCGCTTCGTCTTTTTCGTAATTAGTAATGAAGGTTTTTTCTCGACCGCTAAACTTCCAATCACTAATTCCAAAAACAGCATCCGTGAACTTTTGATAAAGTCCATTTCGCCCTTGTTTTAAATAAGCATTTTTCCCGCGAGCATATAAAAGCGACACCCATGGTAAAACAAGTACCAACATCCCAATTAAAAAGACAAATAGTATCGCAAATGGTACTGAAAACACGCCTAGTGCGATAACTACTCCAGCGTAAAGGACTAAACTAACAATTGCCGGTAGCATCGTTGTAAGATAGAAGTTTTGCAAATGTTCAATATCACCAGCGAGTAGTCCTAAAATGTCGCCAGTTTTATATCGAGATTTAAGTAATAATGCTTGCGGTTCAAGTAAACGGTATAAACGCACCCGCATTTTTTCCAGAATTCGCAGTACTAACGAATGGCTCATAAGTCGTTCTACGTAGCGGGAAACGGAACGCATAATTCCAAATGCCCGTACACCAACAGTCGCAACGTATACAGCCATAATTGATTCAGGCATTAAAGAAGATTTAGAAATTAAGTGCCCTGACGTAAACATTAGCGCCCCGGCGGATGCAAAAGTAAGCGTTCCGAGGAAGATAACAAGCAAGAACAAGCCACGATTTTCTTTTATATATGGGATAATCCAGCTGCTTTTCCGCATTATACTTCCTCCAATTGGGCTTTGACTAAATCGTAATAGAAACCTTTTTTATCGAGTAGTTCGTCATGGGTTCCTGTTTCAACCACAGCCCCGTGGTCGAGTACGATTATCCGGTCCATTTCTAGCATCCAGTGTAAACGGTGTGTTGCAAAAAAGACTAGTCGATTTTCAAATAAATCTAGCATTGGTTTTTTAAGCTCGTATTCTGTTTCAATATCTAAGTGAGCAGTAGGTTCGTCCATCAGTACAACTGGACGATTAGTTAAGAAAGCCCTTGCTAGTGCAACACGTTGTTCCTGTCCGCCGCTTAGCATTCTTCCTGCTTCTCCCACAAGTGTTTCATAACCATTTTCAAGTCCGGCAACTAACTGGTTTAAGCCGGCTGATTCTGCCGCTTTTTTCATCTCTATTTCGGTAGCATTTGGATGATAAAACCGAATATTACCAGCAATCGTATCGTGGAAAAGATATGGATGTTGCGGGATATAGGTTACTTGTGTTTGCCAATCAGGCGACGACAGCGTGGCACCGACTTGATCATTATAGTGAAATTCACCAGACGTTGGGTTTAAGAAGCCACTTAACACATCAATCAGCGTCGATTTCCCAGCACCAGTCGCACCAATAATCCCGATTTTTTCAAAACCATTTACCGTAAAACTAGCTTCGTGCAACGACTCAGCATCCCCATCACCATGTTTAACCGTAATATTTTCAAACGAAAAGTTCGTATTTTCAGCAAATGTTGTTAACGATAGCGCATGTTCATCCTGTTTTTCTTCTTTCGCGCGGTCAATAATACCTTGAATAACTCGTCCAGCCTCTTGTCCGTCAAGGGTAGCATGGTAATCCGAGCCAACTTCCCGCACTGGCAAAAAGTATTCTGGAGCAAGGATGAGCACACTTAACGCAATCGGCAAGTTCATATTGCCATCAATCAAGCCAAGCCCTAGGAATAATGCCACAAGCGCAATCGAAAGCATCGTGAAGAAATCCATCGCAAACGACGACATAAAGGCCACACGCAAGGTTTTCATCGTTGCTTTTCGATAGCGCGAACTAACCGAAGCAATTTTCCCCTCATGCACATGACTTAATCCTAAGTATTTCAACGTTTCCAAACCCTTTAGTGAATCTACGAAATGATTAGATAGGACACGATACGTTTCAAACTGCGAATCTGCTTGTTTTTTTGCAGCAAGTCCTAAAATAATCATAAATACAATTAAAATTGGCAATGTAATCATTAAAATAAAGGCCGATGTCCAGTCTTGAAAAGCAATATAAACCCAAATCATTGCTGGAATAATCGCCATGTTCATCATTTTAGGCAAAAATAGTTCCAAATAATTCCGGAAATCTGCTACACCTTCCATCACCATCGTTACAACTTTCCCAGTTCCTTCCGCACGAGCAAAACGCGGACCAAGTGCAAACAAACTATCCAGCAACTCTTCCCGCATCGTTTTCGCTAAGTTAGAAGCATAACGATAAACGATTTGTTTTTTCCATACATTCAAAAAGTGACGCAAGAAATAGGCCCCCGCGAAGAGACCTATTTGAAGTGTGACTGATTGAAATGGATGCTCATGAAATAAATCTGTAATCGCACGAGCTAAAGTTATTGCCATTACGATAATCGCAGCACCTTGAATAAGCGTGAAAACTGCGAGTATCGCCATTATTTTTTTAATACCTTTGTAATTCCTTAAATCTTTTCCCATTAATACGTCATTTTCTCCTTACTAGAAACGCGTTTCCGGAAAACATAGTAGCTCCAAATTTGGTAACCAAGCACAAACGGTAAGAGTGTAACAGCAACAATGGTCATCAC
The DNA here is from genome assembly GCF_014322845.1 of Listeria immobilis. NCBI lineage: Bacteria > Bacillati > Bacillota > Bacilli > Caryophanales > Listeriaceae > Listeria > Listeria immobilis. Next base: position 59,595 of record NZ_JAASUA010000003.1, read on the forward strand.
ACTTAGCGAATATTGCCCGGAAGCAGCATTTTCTATTGTTAAATCAAACGCACTGTTTATAGAACTGATCATTACACGTGGGAAGAGTGCCACAAAAATAGAACCAATCGTGAACACAATTCCAAGCCCACCAAATGTAAAGGCTAAAATATCGCGGTCCTTCCAGATGAACAAAGCAGATAATAAATACATAACGACTACTATCCCAATCATCAATGGAACAAGAACAGGTCTAACTTGGAACATATCTGTATTAAAGTAAGCTAGCACAACAAAAATTAGTAGTACTGGTATGGTAATGAACCAAACTCGTTTTGCCATACGACGAGCGCGGTCTTGAATATCGTCTTCAGTACGTAGGGTAATAAATAATAGTCCGTGTAGCAGACACATCAATGTAATCGTTAGTCCGCCCCAAACAGAAAATACAGTTATATAATCAAAGAATCCAGCATACATATTCATATTGCTATTAATTGGCATTCCTTGAATCAAACTTGCAAATAATACACCGAATAGGAATGGCGGCAAAATGCTACCGAAGAAAATAACCCAGTCCCATGTTTTTACCCAAAGAGCAGAATCTTTTTGACCACGGAATTCAAACGAAACACCACGGCCGATTAAGGCAAGTAATAAGAACACTAGCGGAATATAATATCCACTAAACATTGTTGCATACCAGTTAGGGAAAGCGGCAAAAATTGCGCCCCCAGCTGTTAATAACCAAACTTCATTTGCATCCCAGAACGGCCCAATCGTATTTACGAGTACGCGGCGTTCTAAAGCATTTCTAGCCATAAAGCGTGTAGACATCCCTACACCGAAGTCAAAACCTTCAAGGAAGAAGAACCCAATGAACAAGATGGCGATTAATAGAAACCATAACTCATTTAGTGACAATGCTTGCATCCCCCTTATCAAACGGATCTATGGAAACTTCTTCTTTTTCTGGTTTGTGTCCGTCTGGTCCTTTTTTAATTTCACGAATGAACAAGTAAACCAAGAGAATTGCTAAAATTGTATAGATTGTAGAGAAGGCAATTATCGAGAATAAAATTTGTCCGGATGATACGTTTGGCGATACCGCATCAGCTGTTTTCATATAACCGAAAACTACCCATGGTTGCCGCCCTATTTCTGTCATAATCCAACCCATTGAGTTCGCAAGGAATGGGAAGCCAATCATTGGAATCATGAAACGTAAATACCATTTTGCATTAACAAGTTTTTTCTTCCAAGCAAGTACAATACCGATTAGCGCGAACATGATCATTAGCATACCAGCGCCAACCATGATGCGGAAACTCCAAAATGCTGTTTTTACTGGTGGAATGTAATCACCCTCACCATATTTTTCTTCGTATTCTTTTTGTAACGTATTCATACCTTCTACGCTACCACTTAATGTTCCGTAAGATAAGAAACTTAGCGCATATGGGACGTTGAGTTCCCAGTCGTTTTCTTTATTCTCAGGATCAATTTTGGCGAGCATTGTCCACGGAGCTGGGTCAGCTGTATCTTCCCAAATCCCTTCTGTTGCTGCCATTTTCATTGGTTGTGTTTTAACTAAGTATTGTGCTTGTGAGTGTCCACTAAACGCAACACCAAAGCCACCAATAACGGCCATTACCATTGCAATTTGGAATGATCGTTTAAAGAAGGCGACATCTTGTTTTTTGAGCATCTTATACGCACTGACACCGGCGATGAAAAAGGCTCCAGTGGCAAAAGCCCCGAATATAACGTGCGGAAACTCCACTAGTAGTTGTCCGTTAGTAATTAGTTGTAAAAAGTCATTCATTTCTGCACGACCGTTTTTAAATTCAAAACCAACCGGATGTTGCATAAATGAGTTTGCTGCTAAAATCCAGAAACTAGACATGATTGTTCCGATTGAAACCAGCCAAATACATGCTAAATGTAATTTTTTTCCTAGTTTATCCCAACCGAAAATCCATAGTCCGATAAAAGTAGACTCCATAAAAAATGCAAGTAGCGCTTCAATAGCAAGTGGCGCTCCGAATACATCTCCAACAAATCTAGAGTAATCCGACCAGTTCATCCCAAACTGGAATTCTTGAATAATCCCGGTTACAACACCGACAGCAAAGTTAATTAGGAATATGTGTCCCCAAAACTTCGACATTTTTTTGTAAATTTCTTTCCCCTTCACGACATACAACGTTTCCATAAGAGCAACCATAAATACAAGTCCAATTGAAAGTGGTACAAATAAGAAATGGAAAATCGTTGTTGATGCGAATTGAAAACGGGCTAAAAATAGTTTATCCACCCTTTTCTCCTCCTTTTTATGCTAAATGTTACTAGTTTTGCTCCTCATTTCGCATCTTTCTTAAAAACCTTGTGAAAAATCGCCCAAAGTGACGTGCTCAGTTGCTCTGTTATTCACAAAACATAGCAATATAATATGTATTCTTGGCTTTCACAGATTTAGGAACTAGTTAAGAAAGATTTTTATTTTATAATAAGTTCTATCTGGAGTATATTTTATCCTATTTTGAGACAAATTTATTTAGTACTTTAGATGTTATTTTCATTTAAATAGATTGTGACAAATTTCTCAAGAGTTATGGCGCTGTAAATGTTGGTAAGACTTATTGCTTTTTATTTCACAAATATATATTTAAAATTGCGTTTTTGCATAATGAGTCTTAAGGCCTATCTATTTTCTTTCTCTTTCGCAATTCTTGAAAGAAATTTTTTAACATCGCACTACTTTCTGCTTCCATTAATCCTGCTTCCACTTCGCAAGTATGATTAAATCTGTCATCTTGCAGTAAATTCATAAGGGAGCCTACCGTTCCTGCTTTTGGATCTTTAGCGCCGTAGTATACCTTATCAATTCTTGAAAGCAAAATCGCTCCACTGCACATTGGACATGGTTCTAAGGTGACATATAGTTCTGCGCCACTTAATCGCCACGAATTTTGGTGTTGACAAGCATCTTGAATTGCAAGTAATTCCGCATGGGTCACTGCATTCTGGCTAGTTTCACGCAAATTATGCGCCCGACCAATAATTTCTCCATCTAAAACAACCACTGCACCAATTGGAACTTCTCCTATTTCTCGGGCTTTCTCTGCTTCTTCAAGCGCTTGTTGCATAAAGAAAGCTTCGTCCATCCACGCACCTCATTTCTAAAAAGTCACTCACTGTCATTTTAGCATAGCTTCTATAATATATAGGAATAATCTGCTCAGGCTTTCACAGGATACTTTTAGTTGCTTTCATAAGTTATTTATATTACCATATATTAATACTAGGTACTAAAACAAAATTATCAAAATATACAATCTACTTATAAAGGAGAATTATTATGAATTCAGAGAACCTACTTGCTCCAGAACTTTATAATATTACCGACGAGATTGCTAAATTTAGTTCTGAAAAAACGGCTTTAATTTGGAAAAATGAACATGATGAAACAAAAACTTGGAGTTACCGTCATTTGCTTGAACAAGCAAGTAAATTCGCAAATGTTGTAAAAAATGCTGGCGTAAAAAAAGGCGATCACGTTATCGTCATGACTCCTCGTCTGCTTGAAACGTATGCAATTTATATGGGCTTATGGAAAGCTGGTGCAATTATCATCCCTGCTTCTGAGTTACTTAAAGCCCATGACTTGGAGTATCGTATTCGCCACGCAAACGTAAAAGCGATTGTTTCCTATAATGGAATGACGGCTGAATTTGATAAAATTAACGACACTCCTTCTGTCTCTAAAAAAATTATTGTTGGTGGAAAATTGCCCGGTTGGGACCACTATGAAACATTGATGGAAACTGCTTCAAGCGATTTCGAACGAGTGGAAACTTCTCGTGATGATGCATGTTTGCTTGCTTTTACTAGCGGAACTACTGGTAATCCTAAAGGCGTTGTGCATATTCATGGTTGGGGTTACGCACATATTCGTATCGCAGCCGATCACTGGTTAGACATTCATGAAGATGATATTGTCTGGGCTACTGCTGGTCCTGGCTGGCAAAAATGGGTTTGGTCTCCTTTCTTATCTGTACTCGGAAAAGGCGCGACTGGCTTCGTTTATAATGGTCGTTTTATCCCTGAAAAACAACTTAACTTGCTTAGCGAAGAGAAAATTAACGTCCTATGCTGTACGCCAACCGAATATCGCTTAATGGCGAAAGTGAATAATTTGCGCGAACATGATTTAAGTTCATTGCGGAGCGCCGTTTCAGCTGGTGAGCCACTAAACCGAGAAGTAATTCAAGTTTTCCAAAATAATTTTGATATTAAAGTTCGGGATGGCTATGGTCAAACTGAGAGCACGCTATTGATTGGAACGCTTGTAGATACGCCAATTCGCCCCGGTTCAATGGGCAAACCAATTATGCCTGAATTTATGGCGATTATTGATGCTGATGGAAATCCGGTCGGTGTTGGTGAGATCGGTGATATTGCAATGCGTAGAGATTTCCCAGCATTGTTTAAAGAATACTATAAAGAACCTGAACGTCTTCAAAAAGCAATTCGTGGTGATTATTTTGTTTCTGGTGACCGTGCGATTCGTGACGAAGATAACTATTACTGGTTCCAAGGTAGAAACGACGATATTATCATTAGCTCTGGTTACACGATTGGACCTTTTGAAGTGGAAGATGCCTTGACTCATCACCCTGCTGTAAAAGAAGTAGCTGTTGTCGCAAGCCCTGACGAAATCCGCGGCACCGTCGTAAAAGCTTTCATCGTCTTAAAAGATGGTTACGAAGACACAGACGACCTAGTTCACGAGCTGCAAACATTTACGAAAGAACAAACTGCACCATATAAATATCCGCGCCGTATCGAGTTTGTAAAGACTCTGCCAAAAACCGATTCTGGAAAAATTCGTCGTGTGGAATTACGTGATGCTGAATTTGCGAGTGTGCATAAATAATGTGATTGAAAAAAGTTCTCAAATGAGAACTTTTTTTATTCACTATGCTTTTTTTCAGTAAAGCCATTTTCTTTATGGAATTCTTCTGCATACATTTTTAACAAAATACCTTCTGAAATTGTTTTTGCATTAAATAATAAAGTTGGCAACAACGAAAAAACAACCACAAATGCTATTAGTAAAACCCCACCAACTAAAACTATTAAAGTTCCCAGCCATTCATTTTGAATAGATACTACTCCCGGCGAGCTGTCATTTCCAATGAACCACCATTTATTTAGCCTGTATATTTGTGTCCCCAAGACAATAGCCACTAATAAACCAATCGAAAGCTTTAAAAAAAATTTACTCCATACCTTAGTTACTGAGGATTCTTTTAATTTTATGCCATTTTTTTTCAAATAATTTAGCATCATCGCTTTACATCGGAAATAGCAAAGCAAAGCAACCACAAACAAATAACACAGCGCCACTAAAATATAATACTCCCCAAAAGGCTTATCACCATCAACTCTTATTCCTAAAAGTATGCTCACGGTAATAGTTTGAATCATTAAATATTTTGCCATCTGCCATCCAAAGTCTTCCAAAAGTTTATCGCTAGATTTCACTGTAAAATAATAAATAAAGCTTATTAAAATCATTAGAATTAAAATGCTTGTTATAATGATAGAATTCTTCAAAGGTAGTACAGCCATAAAACCACAAAACAATCCAAGCATAAATAGTTGTATACCTCTTGAAGTGATGCTTTCTTTTGTATCTACTAATTGTTTAGCTTCTTCAAAAGAGATTTTACTCATTATGGTTTTCATTTGAAAGCTCCATTTCTACAGAAGTAGTGTTCCGATTCTCTTTAAATAGTTACTCAGTATACCACTCTTTTTCCGTCATACCATTTTCTTTGCGGAATTCTTCTGTGTATTTTTGAAGCAAATAGCTTTTCACGAATTCCGGGTAAAAAAACGTACCGGGAGGGCTATCAAAAGAATAAAGATAATCGCTCCCAAAACTGTCTGAGCGATAGGAACTAGCAATGTCGAAACCCACGAAGAGTCATTTAACAACCAAAACTTATTCATTCGATATACTTGCATACCACCTATCACAATAACTATTCCATAAATTACTGATTTATCAACAATTCTTCCCCATAGAGGAACTTTTAGAGTTTTATCAAAATCAGCTAACTCCTTTATTGCTAAATACTGTAAATATTTGTAAATTGCATACCCGACTAAAATTGCAAAAACTACCGTAATAATGGTTTGCAGTAGGATTTGGGCTAAGTATTCTTCCTTTATCCCGCTCGAAAATGCTGCTAGTACAAACCATAATCCAAGCGAGAAGATACATGATACTATGCTAAAAATAATCGAACAACAAGAATAAAATCTGGTCAAATAGTTCTCAGAGAAGCATTTCGAAATTATCTTAAAAAAATAGATAATCGTCAATAAAATAACTAACCATTCCATTAATGCAAAAATAGGACTACTAAATACCCAGCCAGATAAAGTGCTTGCCAGTAATATTTCAATGATGATTATCACTGTGAAAATACTATATCTCGTAAACAATAATTTTTGGTTCATAAGCTTATTTATCTTTGTATAGGTAATTATCTGGCTTGCTTTATTAAAATCAATTTTCTCTACACTTTCTTTTATCTTTTTGTTGAATAAAATATTTGTTAATTTCATTTTATGCCCCATACCATTCTTTTTCAGTAGAATTGGTTGCCTTTCGAAATTCTTCTGCATGTTTCTTAACCACTTCTCCCCGAACAAAAAGATTCGGTTTAAACAGTAAGAAAGTGGGGATTAAGGTGATTATCAATAATAATGGGATACCAAAAACAATACCTATCACATCATCTGTAATATTACTAGAAATCTCTCCACTTACTCCCCTTAAATTTATAATCCAGGATTTATTCAGTCTATAAAATTGCATAACTACTAAAGCAACCACAACAGAGAGCCCAGAAAATCTTAACATAATAGTTAACACTTTCGAAATTTTATAATCTTGATTAAACGTTTTATTAATTTCTTCTAAAATCATATTTTTTTCAACTTTATGATAAAGATATAAAAAGACTAGTATAGCAATTAAAAACACAAAAAAGTTTATGATATAGCTGCCTCTTGTCATTCCAAGCCCCACCGCAAAATAGGATATATATGCTAGTTTAGCTATTGAATAGCAATAAGTTACATATCCATAATTTTTTAAAAAAGGAGGATATGCTCTAAAAAACTGATAACACATCTCAATAATAATAAGTAATTCCGCTACAATCACAATACTATTAGAAATAATTAAACTTTTTTTGTAAGAGCCAAAGCGAAACTAAATACCATTAAAACTGGAAAAGCTAGTCCTAGTATCAGAATAATAATTTTCTTCATTTCAATTGAAAAGTTTTGCTTTTTATCATTTTTCATAACCTGGTAAATGTCTTTCATTTTGAGACTATTATTTGCTTCTTCAAAGGAAATGGATGATAAAAAATCTTTCTTCATTTCCCGTACCATTCCTCTTCCGTAAATTCATATTCCACTCTATAGTTTTCTGCGTATTTTTTATAAATATATCCATCCACCACAACAGATGCATTTAAAAGGAGGGTAGGAAGTAGCGTGATTAGTATTAAAGCTGTAATACCAATAAATATAAAAACAGCTGATAATACTGTTCCTATAAGGGTTCCATTAAAACCCGAAAGAAACTCATAATTTGCCCCATCAATCCACCACTTATTAACCCTATAAACTTGCATTCCCACGATTACAACTACTATAAAACTCACTAACACAGTAGATAATACCTTTACTATCTTTATTGTTCTTTTTTTCTTTATTTGCTTCCCATCATCTGCCAGATACTTTGTCTGGATATTTTCAATAAGTTTGATTTGTATGACATAAAAGGATAGTCCATACATTAACAAAATATAAAGTGAAGTAACTATTCTATTTATAACATTACTATCTGATATTTCCAGAGAAGCTATGTAAAAAATGAGGGCTGTTTGCGTAAATAAATAAACAGCCATTGTATATGCAGCTTTCCTGAAAAAAAGACTGCTTCTAAAGTAACCTACGCCAATAACTACAACTATAATTGATGCCACAATAGGAAACACATACCAGTTACTCGCAGAAAATATATATATCAGCCAAGAAATAGCAGCAAATATAACTATCTTTAGTGACATAGGTAACAACTCTTTGCCAGTACCATTTAAAGTTTCATAGACATGGTGCAAAGAATTGCTTTTTAATGAATCTACAAATGAAACTTGTTCTACTATTTTAGAAAATGTTCTCATTGATCTCCCCCGTGTCTGAATATGTGTATTTAGCGTTGTTTACTTTTCTCCATACCATTCTTTTTCAGTAAATCCATACTCTTTTCGAAATTCTTCAGCGTATTTTTTTATCAATCTTCCTTTAACATACTGTGAAGGTGAAAATAATAAGGTTGGCAACAAAGTAAAGCCGATAAGTAAGACCAATAGCCCGATACCCCAAATAGCATACTGTAAAAAGCCCGATGTTTCCAATGTTGTATTCATATTTATTAGCCACCATTTGTTTCCACGATAAAATAAGATAGAAATAATCACCACAGCGAGAAAAATACTTAAAATCTTAGTTATAGTCTTTGAAAATACTCTTTTTTTCGAGTTATGTATCTCCCCAAATGTCTCTTTCACATAAGTATTTGTACGAGCTCGTATAAATAAAAATGAGAATCCATAGCTTAAAATGATGTACAGTAAAGGAATAAGATGATATGTATCTGCCTTTACTCTTAAAAAAACAATCATAAAAAATATTGCCGCGGTCTGCCATACTAGAAATAGTACCGTGTTATAATTTAATATTTTAAAAATGGGCTTAAAAGTTACATACCTTACAACTAAAATGCTTAAAAAAAATAGAGCTCCAATTAAATATATTGCGTAATAGTTTGTTGATGGAAGGCCTAATAGAAGGGCAAACAATATACTTCCCACTATCTTACCAGTGTAGGAGGATGTATGTTCTATTTTTGAATTAAGTTGCTCTATTTCCTGAGAATTAATTTTTTGCTTTGCGTTCTCATAACTCACATTATTCATTATTTTTACCACCTCGGGATACCATTGTTGAAATCTTCTACGTCAACACGACCATTTTGTTTTCCAAACCAATCTTCCTTTATTTTGCCGATATTTCCGTCATTAAGATTCTTTTCTCTTTGATCATATAATTCATATTGTTCAGCTAACCATTTTTCTGCATCTTTGTCTGTACCAAATCCATTTATTCCATCCCAGCCTATCTTCCCGTTATTACCCAACCATTTAAATGGCGTTTGAAACTCAATCCCTTGAACCACCGTATTGATAGTTCCAGTTATCGCACCTGGTAGTCCTCCGTATTGAGCGCCTTCAAGAGGTCCTGCTTTTAATAAAAATAAATTAAGTCCTCCATACACTGATTTACTTGCATTACCATAAGCTGGACTTTTAGGATTGATATACTCATCATAAGCATAGGATGTTACGCTAAGTCCATCACCAATATAACCAATACCTTCGATAGCCACCTTGTTTGTTTTAACAAACTCAGAAACCGGCTTTAATTTTTTAAACAAATCAAGCCCTACCTTAGAGCTAGCTATGAGTTTAGCCCCTTCACTAGTCTTAGAAAGAATTTTAGTTGTATATCCAATTGGTGCAAGTACGCTCCAACCCTTTTCGCTTAATTTAATTAGTCCGCCATAAACAACAGCTTGCGTCGCCATCGATGCTTCACTAATATAAGAAGCAAATTTCGGACTATTCAGGACTTTTACAGCTGTATCTTTTGGTAACTTATTCCAGCTCTCTTGCGCAATGAAGATGCCAAGTGCCGCATTTTGAATACCTTCTGGAAATTTATCTAAAGCTCCTATTACATATCCAAATAAACGATCATTATTTTTAATTTTCTCAATCGCTGCCATTGGATTTTTCTCATATAAATCATTTATCTCTTTAATTGCTGCTTTCTTTGCCTTCTCTTCCATTTCCTTTTGTTGTTTTTTACTTTTTAATTCTGTAAACCAACTTTTATCCAAACCTACAGGCAATTGATATGTTCCATCGGCGTTTACAGTAGTGCCATTTAAAACTAAAACCCCCTGCATAGCTAACTTCATTTCATCTAAGCTACTAGTAAAAAGTTCTTTGGTTTCTGCATCAAACTCACGTAATTTTTCTATCTTCTTCTGCAACTCATCAATATCTTGTTGAAGATTATCTGACATTTGATCTAATTCTCTCCAATGATCCGATGCTGCATCCGATAGAGCAGCGACTACACTTGTTTTTATCACCTTCATAAACATGGATGTGCGTTCTACTGATTCCTTCATATTCCTTTTCGTCTCGATTTGTTCCTGTAAGTTATCTTCATCTAAATATCCCTCACTTGAAACATCCAAATCAGCCGCCTTATATTTCTGTAATTCTTGATTAAGCGTGTCGCAAGCTGATGTTACCTTTGTAATTGTCGGTAAAATAAGATCCATAAACAAGCCTTTCCCTGCTGTATAAGTAGTTCCTGACAGTGTATGACCATCTATTGCTTGGATAATCTTTTCGCTTCCGATTTTTAATTTATTAAGCGCTTCTTTTCCACTTGTTAAGTTTTTAGATAAAGCTTGTATCAATTTCTCTGAATCTTCACTTGAATAAATCAGTCCCAAGGAATTTCACCTCTTTGCTTGTGTAATATTTCACGTTCATCATCAGCTTGAATTATTTCTTTTTTAAAGACACTGGCAAATTGTTCTTTAGCATCCATTACTCGCTGCCGAAATCTTCTTTCTTGATCATCCGTTCTCTGTTGTATTTGAAAGAAATCTGATTACCTTTCTTTTACATTTTCATCATTTAACATTCTTAACTTCTGATAGCCTCTTTGAAAATCTTCTTCTAATTGATAAAGTAATCTTTCTACTTTTTGTTTTTCTTCTCTCAGCTTATCCAGCTGATTTTCTTTTTGAATAATTTGTTGGGTAAAAGCTGCCCGTTCTTGTTCGTGTGTCTTCTCTCTCATTATTTTCATCCCTTAAAATTTAATCTGACTGTCTTGTAAGTCCATCATTTTGGCGATTTTAGGCAACTTTTCACTTTGTTCCTGAACACAATTTATTAAATCTACTAAATCTGTTAACAATTGATTGTTAAGCTTTTTCCTGGATTTCATGCTAGATATGAAACTATTTTAACATAAAAATAATGCATTATATACTCACTTCTATTCGCTAATTAGCTGCTTGTCATTTTTATAAACTAAAACATGGCTAGCGCTTGCTAGCCATGCATTTTAAATATTCAACTCACTCGCTGCTTCCTCATCCAACACTACTGTAAAATTAGGATGCAATTGGAAAATCGAGCTTGGGACGTTTTCGGTAACTTCACCTTGCAATGCTTTTTTAATAATAGCTGCTTTTTTCTTTCCATTTGCGAACATAATAACTTCTTTCGCATGCATAACACTTTTTGGACCCATTGTTACATAGTTTTTCGGTACGTTCTCTGGATTGCCACCAACCTCATCAAGCAAAACGTCGAACATACTTGGTAAGGAATCAACTGAAACAAGCCTAGTTTCATCGCCAAATTTAGTGACACCTGGAAGATTTCCACAAAAATGACCATCTTCGCCAATACCAATTAAAATCGCATCCAGTCCACCAACATGTTTTAAATGCGCCTCATGCTCGGTATAGTTTTTCGTATCAAGCACATGAATCTGCTCTTCTGGAATTCCCGCTGGATCAAAATACATTTCTTTTAAATTACCAACTGTCACACCAAATTTTTCTTCCCCAATTGGAATTTCATCAAAATTATAATAACAGACATTCGTAAGCGGTGTCTTCTCACGCATTTCATTCACCAGCATTTCGTACATTCGTTTTGGCGTAGAGCCTGCTGTGATGGCCAGATGTACTTCCTTATCTTGATACATCTTCCCTAAAAGCAGCTGCATTGTAGTTTTACTCATATTTTCATAATCTTTTTCGATAATTATTTTCATTTTTTTCACCTCTCGCTTTGAATTACCTTTATGATAAAGTGTATAGTTACTATAGAGTCAAGCTGAAAGGATGATAATAATGAAACCGCTTTTATCCATTGGTGAAATGGCAAAGAAAAGTCAGTTATCCATACAACGACTGCGTTATTATGACAAAATCGGGCTTTTAGTTCCAGCATTTACCGATCCTACTTCTGGATATCGCTATTATGAAGCAATTCAAGAGGAACAATTAAATTTTATTCAAGCGCTACAATATATGGGGTTTTCCCTGCATGCAATTAAACAATACCTTGCTAAAAATGCTCCGGAAATTTTACCAGAGTTACTCGTTACATACCAGCAAAAATTACAAGAAGACGAAGCGCGAATTGCTCGAAAAAAATGGCTAATTAATCGTTATCAAGGATTATTAAGACGTTCGCCTGAGAAAACACAATCCGTAAAAACGGCTAGACTAATACTCACAGAGCCCTTGCAAATACCTATTCATCCCACTATTTTGAATGATTCATTATTTCACCAAGAAGTTCAAGCCTTGATAAGTCGGCTAAACCTATCCAAAAGCTACTCACAGTTTCCAGGCTATCTCATGCTAAATGGGCAAGCATATCTTTTCATTGAGCTAGATCACTCCGTTAAAGCAGCTGGAGAACGCTATTTGCTAGCAAGTGAACGACAACCGTTTTGCATGCCACAAAACTGGGAAACGAAGCCTAACAACGAAAACTATTTGCTACAGGAAACGGTTGCTTTGATTGATAAGAAGCTAGTTAACGGCTACTCCTATGAAACGAATTTATATTTTGAGTGACATTTTCTGAAGAATGGTTATAATAGAAAGAAATAAAGTGGAGGTGAGTGCGGTGGAGATTAAACAAATCAATGCAAAAGATACTCAAGATATTAGACACCGGGTTCTTCGCCCAGAACAGCCTGAAAGTAATGCGATTTATCCGAATGATGATTTAGAAGGCACTTTTCATTTAGGTGCTTTTGAAAATGATGTTTTAATTGGAATTGCCAGTTTTTATCCAGAGAAATCGGCCATTATTATGAATTCTACCCAGTACCGAATCCGCGGGGTGGCGGCAGAACGCGGTATGCGCTTGAAAGGTGTAGGCTCAGCGTTACTTGCAGCAGGTGAAGCAGAAATTTGGCACCATAATGCCGAAATTATTTGGTGTAACGCACGTATTGTCGCAGTTGGTTTTTATGAAAAACATGGTTATCGTAAAGTTGGTAAATCATTTGTCATCCCTGGAATTGGAGAGCATTATTTAATGACGAAAGAAAATTTGACTGAATCATAAGAGATGGTTCAAGGGGGCTAGTTTTGACAGATTTTCCAAAGATTAAGAAAATGTATAAAATCACGGAACCAAATGGATTTACTAGTGAGGAAATTGAATCCATCCGGAATATTTTCGGTGCCTTGCCAAGGATTTTAGAGGATTATTACAAGGAACTTGGTAATGTGGAAAATCTAAACCAAACGCAGGATAGCTTAACAAGAATTAATGACTTTCCGTATTGTAAGCACTCCGATTATCTGATTATTTACGTAGAAAATCAACGTACCTGTGTTTGGGGGATTTTCAAGGATGATTTATCTAAGCCAAACCCACCCGTTTACCATAGCTTCAATGAACAAGAATGGCATCTTGAATGTGAGAAATTGATGGATTTTCTTGAAGCAATGGCTTACCTACAAGCAATATTTGGACTTGATTATTCGCCTAAATTATTTCGTAGCGTGGAAAAAGAAGATGTTGATTGCCTTCATGAAAATTTTGCAAATAAAAATGTTAGCTTTCGAGTGCATTGTGAAGGAGTTGAGTTTTTTGGTAACCATGATGATACGAGTATAATGTTGTTTGAATCTGGGGGGTATTTTACCTATTCTTCTAGTAGCAAGGACCACTTTGATGAGATGGATCGAGTTTTATCTCTGTTGGGCGAAGAAATGTAGAAACAAACATTTTATCATTTGTTCACAAAAAATAAAACCACTCATAAGCTAGTGGTTTATAAAAAATTAAGAGAGCATGCGCTGGGCTGACCCCCAAAAGTTAAACTTTTGGGGGTCACTACACGCCAATATAGCTCTCTTTTTATATTCATATTTTCAAAATGCTAAGCGAATTCATCTTTATAATTTCGAATAAGGTTCAGAATGCAGCATCCAGGAAATTCCGTATGCATCTTCGAAATGTCCCATTTTCCCGCCCCAGAACTGTTCTGCGTAGGGCATGGTAATTTTTACTTTCCCAGATTTGCTTATTCTTTCATAAAAAGCATCCGCCTCAGCTACTGCCACTGGGTCTTCATTATTTAATTCCAACATAATAGAAATCTGATTTGTTGCTGATACTGATTTTCCAAATGAATCTGCACAAAATAGTTTAGCCCCTAATACGGTAAACCCTCCGTGAGCTGTGGTATTTTCAAGGCTGTCCTTTGGAACTCCAAACATTTCACTTTGCTCCTCATTGACAGGTACACGAATAATATCCGTCGCTCCAAACACTTCCTCATAATAACTTAAAGCCTCTTTTGCATTATCAAAAGATAAATATGGATACAAGTCTGCCATCAAAATCACTCCTTCATTTTTTCTGGGCGTAAATAACGAAAACACCTCAGCCCTTTGCGGTTAAACTAGCTCAGGGTTTTTGAAAATTCGACGCCAAGTTTTGCTCATAATTATAACACAAACTATAAATGCCCCCAAGTCTGCAAGTGGGAATGCATACCAAATTCCATTTAAGCCAAAGAACTGCGGTAAAATAATAAGTAGCGGCACTAAGCAAATAATTTGGCGCATTAAGGAAATAATGAACGAAATCCGTGCTCTCCCAAGCGCTTGATACAGCCCACCACAAACTATTTGAAACCCAATTGTTGGTGCAGCTAATAGCATAAATCGAACAGCAGTCGTTCCTTCTGCTATAAGTTCCGGATCATCAGAGAAAATTCGAACTAGCATTCCTGGGAAAATCTCGACTAAACCCCAAGCAATTAACGACATAACTGTAGCAGCAAACATCGAAACTTTTACAGCTTTCATCACCCGCTCAAATTGTCTAGATCCATAGTTAAACCCAACAATTGGCTGCATCCCTTGAGTTACACCATTAATTGGCATAATAACAAAAGAAGCAATCCGGTTAGCAATCCCATAAACAGCAATAGCCATCGTTCCTCCGTAAATATTAAGCATCCAGTTTACTGCCACGGTTACAATACTACCAGCGGACATCATAATAAATGATGTGAACCCAATTGCCATAATCCGACGAATCAGTGGGAAATCCATCCGGAAAGTAAAGCCTTTTAATGATAAAGTACTTTTTCCAGATAAAAAATACACTAGAAGCCAAATCGCTCCAACCGCCTGAGCAATCACCGTTGCAAGCGCTGAGCCTCGAACACCCATGTTAAATCCCATAATAAAAATTGGATTTAAAATCATATTTAAAATAGCTGAAATAATCATTGTTAGCATGGCTGTTTTGGCATTACCTTCCGAACGAACGATATTATTCATTGCCATTCCAAAGGTTTGAAATACCGCGCCAAGCAAAATAAGTGACAAAAAATCACTCGCAATGCCATGAATATCAGCTGGTGCGCCAAAAAGCGTAATAAGTGGATCTAAAAAAATAAATGTAATAATAGCAATAAGAATACTAGATATAACTACCAACCAAATAACTTGATGAAATACTTTATTGGCGTTTTTTTGTTCCCCCGCACCAAGCGAACGAGAAATAATCGAAGCTCCACCAATCCCAAACATTGCCGCCATTGCCATAAGTATCATTTGTACAGGAAAAGCAATCGAAAGCGCTGCAACTCCGGAAGGCCCAACCCCATATGACACAAAAATCGTATCAACAATATTGTACATACCCATTACGAACATACCAATAAATGCCGGAATCGACAATCTAGCCATAAGGGATGAAATACTATCTTCTCCTAATCGTTTACTCTGTTCTTTCATTCAATCGCTCCTCCTTCAACTGCTGTCATCGCATTTTCAGATAGTCGTCCTAACAAATGCACTAACTCGTCTTTTTCTTTTTCACTAAAACCCGCTGTTAATTGCGCTGTCCAGTTGCTTGTCACTTCTTCAATTAACGCACGCATCTGACCACCTTTTTCTGTCACAAATATCCGTTGAATACGTCTATCTTTCTTATCCATTTCGCGACGAATCATTTCTAATTCTTCTAACCGTTTGATATGCCTCGTCACATTCGCCTTGTCCACCATAAAACGTTTCGCCATGGATTCTTGAGAAATGCCATCTTCTCTATAAAGCGTCCATAAGTACCGTAGCTGACCAATATTAAGACCCGTTTCAAGCAACTTTTTATTTTTAAAAGTACTCTCCGAACGATGAATAGTCGCAATGGCTTTTGCTAGTTGCTCTTGTCTTTCCGTCATTTCCTCTACTCCTTTAAAAAAATCCATCCCACCTAATTAGTTGCGGCATCAACCATTATTAGTATAGCAATAATATAGTTGACTGCGCAACCATTTATTTCCCGGGTAATAATTTGACTTCCTACCTTACTTTTGTAAAAATAAAGAGAAGAGAAAGGGTGCTATCTGTCATGCATATGAAACTATTAAAAAATAGATATCCTAATATAATTTTTTCTAAAAACCCGATTAAGGCAAGTCTTGATGTGCTTTCTTTTTTTGAAGAGCCTTATTATTTTACAATTCCTAAAAGTAACCTTTCAGATGAAGAAGCTAGCCTACTAAAAACATTATTTCCCGAACCAGTACCGACTTTTCAAAAAAAAGCAACTCAATTTTGGTTTGATTTATTATTTGGGAGTAGCGAGCTTACCATCCCAACTGAAAAGAATGCCTATCGAATTACTCAATTTCATCTCAAAACAGATGCAACCAAAAGCATGTTACTAGAATGGCAGAAAGCTTTACTAAGTTTCTTTAGCCCGGAAGCTGAATTGATTATGTTTTCTGCTCACTACGGTGTTATCATCGAGAAATCTACTAATTCGCTTATTGGTGAGGAAGAATTGGAAGCAGTTGCTAGTACACTTGAAAGCGATTTTTATATGCAATCCACTTTTTTCATGGGTTTTTTTCATCCGCTGACTATCCGGCTTCGTGATTTGTTTGCAGAGGAGCGAGCGATTTTTAGTTTGGATAATAGGACAATTGTTCAAACAGTCGCTTCGGAAAGTTTGAAAGTAATTGCGCTTCGAATGAAAGAAAGTCTACTTACTAATGAGCTTAAAGATTTTCTCACCCAAGACGATACATGGATTCCGCTAATTCATACGCTATTTAAAAATCAAGGAAACATTAGTCTCACTGCGAAAGAACTCTTTATGCACCGAAATACCATTCAATATCGGTTGGACAAATTTCACGAACAAACAAACCTCTCACTTCGCAAAATGGATGGATTGCTTCTTGCTTATCTGGCAACACTTCCAAACAACATTAACAATAGTGATCAGGACTAACGATTTTTTCTTTCTACTTGACTTAAAGTGCACTTCAAGGACTAGACTTGA
The DNA here is from genome assembly GCF_014322845.1 of Listeria immobilis. Classification (NCBI taxonomy): domain Bacteria; kingdom Bacillati; phylum Bacillota; class Bacilli; order Caryophanales; family Listeriaceae; genus Listeria; species Listeria immobilis. Next base: position 77,165 of record NZ_JAASUA010000003.1, read on the forward strand.
ATTATCAACGAGTAAAGGAGAAATGGAAATGGTGAAAAATGAAAAAGTAATCGTCATCACTGGCGCATCCAGTGGAATCGGTGAAACTACCGCTAAACTTTTAGCTGAACAAGGTAATAAAGTCGTTTTAGGTGCTCGTAGAAAAGAAAATTTAGAACGAATTACGAGTGAAATTAAGGCAAGTGGTGGCGAGGCTGTTTTCCAAATAACAGATGTAACCAAACACACTGACGTTGAAGCATTGGCACAACTTGCATTAACCGAATTTAAACAAATCGATGTTTGGATCAACAATGCTGGTTTAATGCCGCATTCTACTTTTGATAAATTGAAGGTAAACGAATGGGATCAAATGGTTGATGTTAATATTAAAGGCGTTCTTTATGGAATAGCCGCAGCACTTCCAGACATGCGCCAAAGGAAAACGGGCCACTTTATCAACTTATCATCTGTCGCTGGTCACCAAACACATTCTGGCGGTGGCGTTTATAGTGGAACGAAATATGCCGTTCGTGCAATTAGTGAAGCACTTCGCCAAGAGGAAGCAGCAGCTAAGAGTAACATTCGCGTAACCATTATTTCTCCTGGAGCTGTCGCAACCGAATTGCCGAACACTATCACAGATGAAGATTTAAAAGGTGGCATCGATCAACTTTACGAAGCGGTCGCAATTAGCCCGGATAGAATCGCTGAAACAATTCTATTTGCCGTCAACACACCTGAAGACACTACCATGAATGAAATACTCTTGCGCCCAACTATTCAGCAACCATGATTTCAAGTATAGGAGTGAACATAATGAATATTAAAGAAGCCAGCGAAACAACTGGTGTTTCTGCAGACACCATTCGCTATTATGAACGGATTGGCTTAATCCCCAATATTAGTCGCAACGAAAACGGTGTGCGCAAATTTGATGAGGAAGATTTGCGCTGGATTGATTTCAGTCGTCAAATGCGGCGTGCTGGAATATCCATTGAAGCGCTAATTGATTATTTAGCTCTTTTTCGCGAAGGAGAAAAAACGCTGGAATCACGGATGGAATTATTAAAAGAACAACGCGCAGAACTTCAAGATCGGATTGATATGATGCAAGAAGCACTAGAACGGCTCGACTTTAAAATCGAAAACTATGATACGCATCTTATCCCAGCTCAAAAGAAATTAAAAGAATTTTAAGGCAAAAAATAAACCCGCAAACTTTTTAATGAAGGTTTGTGGGTTTTCCTTGTTATTTTACTACATAAGCTAAAATATCTTCTGGTTTCTCAAAGACATACTCTGCTGCTTCAAATCCCTCAGTAGATTTCGCACCCCAGAGCGCTAAGCCAAAATGAACACCGGCCGCATGGGCACATTTCATATCATAAGAAGAGTCGCCAATATAAATGACTTCATGGGGTTCACGCTCAAGAAGTTCTAGGCTTTTAAGCAATGGATCTGGGTGTGGTTTATGGTTTTCAGTATCACTGGCACAAACAATCGCTTCAAAATGATCATGGATTCCAAATGGATAAAAACCTTTGTCCATTTCTAGTGAGTTTTTAGATGTGACGACACCACTTTCTGGAATCGCATGAAGCACTTTATGAATTCCATCAAAAACTTCTACTTCATCAATAAAAGACGCTTCTCGTTCAATCCAGTTAGCGAGTATCCGCTCCTCATCTAATATATTTAGTTGTTCAAGCGCCGCCGCACCAGTAATTCCTAGCACAAACCGTAACTCAGCTAAATCGTAAGTCAATCCTTCTTCTGCTAAAACGGCCTGAAGTGAATACAAGACTGCTCTTTCTGTATCCAAAATCGTTCCATCTACATCAAAAATAATTGTTTTATACACGAAAACTCCCCCTTCATCATTGAGCAAAATTGTGATAGTGATGAGTTGTATACCTTGTTTTTTCGATACTTTTTTCATTCTTAAAATCAGCACCATCGAGGCCTTTATTCTCAAGTAAATGTCGAAATTCGCGCAAACTTCCTTGCGTACTTTCATTTAATTCAAATTCAATATTATCGCAACTAAAGGTTAAGCAAATTTCGTTTCTATCAGTAGTCAACGCAATATTACGCAATTTTGCAACTGGGAAAGTTTGTCGTTTTTTCATACCTAAGCTGAAATTCTGGTCAAAAACAAGATAATCTCTATCGATGTAAAACTCTCCGAATTGATATTCTAGTCCTAAAGATGAATAAATCTTGCATACACCTTCTAGTTTCATACCATCCGCCTCCTTCATCACCTTATATATTAGTTTTAAATGATGAAATGGGTTTCATGTCAAGCAATTTATCAGAAAAATTTTCTAAACCGTTTTTCTTCTGATTAATTCATGCTTAATTTGAATATTTTGCCGTTTTCCCTGTTCAAAAATAGCAAAAGCATTTTCGCCTAATTTTTTCAAGTGGTGATCAAGCGTTGTAATTTCCATCGCTTTTCCAATTGCCAAGTTTTCTTGCCCCAGAATCGCCACATCTTCTGGTATCCGAAGCCCAAGCTCTTTCGCATGAAACATAATCCCAGCCGCAACTTCATCACCATTTGCATAAAAAGCATCCGGCCAATCTTTCCCTTCACCAAAAAAGTGCTTCCCCGCTTTTAGTCCATCTTCAAAAGTATAGCATTCACTTAAAAAGCGATTTTCCTCTGTAGGACCAAATACTTGTTCATAAGCTTTAATTTTTCCATATGTACTTGTACTTTCAATGGATTCTCGTCCAGCTGTGAAGGCAACTTTTTTATAACCCTCTGCTTGTAAAAAAAGAAAACCATCACGATAAGCATCAATTCTATCAATGAAAGAACAAGATATTTCGGGAGAATCGACATACTCACAAGCAATAATTGGTCCATATGCGAGGTACGGCAAAATCACATCCCAATTATTGGCACGCGAAGTAATAATTAGCCCATCGACTTGTTTAGTTTTCAGACGCATCAAATATTTTTCTTCCTCTTTCGTATCATACCCTGTTGGAAAAAGTGTTACAGAATACCTATTTTTAAAGGCCGCCTCAAGAACTCCATTAACAATTTTGTCAAACCAAGGGTGGTCATTATAAGGCAAAATGATACCAATTGTATTAGTTTTCCCAAGCGCCAAGTCTGTAGCAATACGGTTAGGAGAATAATCAAGTTCATCAATAATTGCTTGAACACGTTCTCGCTTCTCCTCCGCCACATATGGATGATTATTAAGCACACGCGAAACTGTCGTCACGGAAACTCCTGCCAATTTGGCAATTTCTTTAATATTCGGCATCCTAAAAACCTCATTCCTAAGAAAAAAGTGCGGCTAGATTTCTCATACCGCACTCTTCATTTTATCTTTAAGCTAGCTGTTCTAACTCGCTTGTGCGAAAATCTTTTTCCACACGAACAGAGACAAGTCTAGCATCATTCATTTCTTCTACTGTAAATCGAAGGCTATCGTATTCGACAACTACTTTATCATCTTCTTCTGGAATTGTCCCAGTTAATGTAAGTACAAAACCAGCCACAGTATCTATCCCACGTGAAGGAAGTTCCACGTGAAACATTTTATTAAAATCATCAAGCGTCATGCGGCCTTCCACGATAAATGTCGAATCATCAATTTTCTTCACTTCATCTGAAAACACATCATTCTCATCGTCAATATCGCCAACAATCTCTTCTAATAAATCTTCTACAGTAACAATTCCGGCAACTCCACCGTATTCATCCATTAAAATTGCCATCTGATTTCGTGTTCTTTGCATGTTTTTGAGTAAATCATCAATAAACATCGTCTCTTGCGCAAAATATGCTTCTTTAACAAGCGACTTCACATCAATATTTTCAAAACCTGATTTCCTAGCTTCTGCAAAGAAATCTTTCATATGCAGAATACCTAGCACCGAGTCCTGATCGCCTGTAAAGACGGGAACTCTTGAAAAATTCTCATTTAATAATGCATCACAAAGTGCTTCTGATTCTGTTTCAGCGTCTATCATAAATGCATCTGTTCGCGGCACCATCACTTCACGGGCATATTTATTATCCATTTCAAAAACACCACGAAGCATTTGTAATTCTTCTACCTCAATTACGCCATCACGTCGACCAGTTTCAATGAGTAACTGCATTTCTTCACGCGTCATCTTATCATCATCTGCATTCTTTTCCATTCTCGTAATTTTCACTAAAACATCTGTAGAAAAAGATAAAAATTTGACAAACGGACGAAGTAATACACCTACCGCCATAATTGGTCGTACAGAAACTCGAGCAATTTCCTCTGATTTTTGAAGCGCTAAACGTTTGGGATAAAGTTCACCGAAAACAAGCGTGATATAAGATAACACAATTGTTACGACAATAATCGATAACTCTTTCGCAAAACTACTTCCTCCAAAAACAGGTTCCAATCTAGTCGCAATGCTAGTAGCAGCTGACGCACTGGAGAAGAATCCAGCAAGCGTAATACCAACTTGGATAGTAGCAAGAAATTTACTTGGATCATCTACAAGTTTAGCAAGTAAAATCGCTTTTTTATCACCAGTTGCGGCTTGGCTTTTTACTCGATTTTTGTTCAGTGATACAAGGGCCATCTCTGCTGAGGCAAAGAATGCGTTGAGCAGTGTCAACACAACAATAAGAATTAACTGCAAGATAATCTGCTGACTCTCGGGGTCAGGGTTCATATGGAACTCTCCACTCCTTATTTTCATCGAGAAAACGAATGCTCATTTTCTCTAAATATTCCGGACATTTTTCCGGTTAAGAAAATTCTATCATGCTCCCCTCATTACTGCAAGGTTTCAAATCTCAGCAAAAACTTTCATTGCATCACTTTCTATCATTTCAAAAGGATATGGTAAGAATATTTGTTCTTTATTGACAGCAAAAATTTGCGCCTTTTTATTTCGATAGTCCGTTAAATTGCAAAATGGACTCACTCTAAAAGAAGTCCCCACAATGATAATTAAGTCAGCCTGATTGACTGCTGCTAATGATTGATTTATCGCTGTTTCCGGGATAGCTTCCTCGTATAGCACTACATCCGGTCTAATAATCCCAAGACATTTCTCATGGATATTTGACTGTAAATACGTGTCTGCTGGAATGCTTTTTTGACACTTTTGGCAATGACAATGATACAAACTACCATGAAAATTAATAACCTTATTCGCCCCAGCTTTTTCATGTAGCCCGTCAATATTTTGAGTGATGACTGTGACCTCTTTCTGTTGAGCAATTTCTGCTATTTTTCTATGAATCGTATTTGGAACGGCATCTGGATAATACATATTTTCTTTCACAAATTGATAAAATTTATCTGGTTCTTGTACAAGACAAGTATGACTAAGCATATATTCAGGGCTATCCATGCCAGTATATAATCCGTTTTTCGAGCGATAATCGGGTATTCCGGAAGGCACAGAAACCCCCGCACCTGTCAAAAAAACGATGTGCCTAGCTTGTTTAATTGCTTCCGCTAAATTGCTCACTATTATTTCTCCTTTTCGTTAGCATGTGTTTTATCTTTCCAGTTCCACCATTTCCGTAAATCTGCTTGTTGCTCGGACAAATCGGTTTCTGCGACATAGACGGCACAGCGATACGTGTATAAAACACATGGATCCATTCTTTCACCACGTTTTTCGCAAGTCGCCATATATAAATCAAGTGGATTTTTTTCCTTTAAATCTGCTATTTCATTAATTCCAATTTCATTTAACATCTCAACCATTTTCTTTCCAATTCCCGGTAGTTTTATTAAGTCAGTTCGCATGTTTCCCCTTCTCTCTATGCATTTTTTGATTAAAATAAAAACTGATTAGCACATTGATGAAAATAAAACCAGCAACGACTAAAAATACGTCTCCATAGCCAAAGTGAGCAGCAACACTCGATCCAACTAGCGGTCCAATGACATTACCGATATATTGAAAGGATTGATTATATCCAAAAATTCTTCCAGAAACTTCCCGAGGAGTATTTTTGGCAAGTAATGATTGAACTGCTGGTAGCAATGCCCCGTCTGTAAGTCCTAATAAAAAACGTAATATTCCAAGTTGCCATGGATTTTGTGCGAAAGCCATCGGGATTTGCAGTACCATTGAACCTATAAGCGCTCCAAGTAATATTCGCTCCGAGCCAATTCGGTCACCCCACCTCCCTAGTCTTGGTGCTGCTATAAGCGCTGCAACACCAGGAACAGAAGCAATTACCCCACTAATAAAAGCAATATTTTGAGCATTTCCGGCTAAATCACGTACATATAAAGTCAAAATGGGATTTACCGAATTAGACGCAATTTGAATCATCATAGTTGTAATAAATAATGAAATAATTAACCCAGGATTTTTGAGAGATAAGAAAACTTCCTTACCTGAGCGCATTTCTGTTTTTTCTATTGGAACAAATTTCTCTTTTACAAAGAAAAGTGTTAAAAAGAAGCTCCCTAACAATAGTGCACCTGTAATATAAAATACCGGTCTAACTCCAAAAGAATCTGACAAAGCTCCACCAATTAATGGTCCAATCAATACTCCTGATACAGCTGCTGTCGAAAGTGCTCCAAGCGCCCAACCACTGCGATGGCGCGGAACCTGTGTTGCAACAAGCGCATTAGCTGTGGAAATATAACCTGAAAAAATCCCCATTAATAATCGCAACCCTACAAATTGATACACATTACTTACTAATCCCATAAGAATCATCGCTACCGCCATACCAAGAGAAGCACGTAAAAGCATGATTCTGCGCCCTTTCTGATCGGCAAGTTTCCCCCAAACTGGTGACATAATAGCAGACACTAGAAATGTGGAACTGAGCGCAATTCCAGACCATAAACTTACTTGATCGGGATTATGTACACCTAATTCTTCAATATATAATGGCAAAAATGGCATAATTAAATTTAATCCAGTTCCTGTAAGAAAACAGCCAATCCAAACCACATATAGATTTTTCTTCCAACTTTCCATAAATCCACCTAGATTCTTCTATCATTACTCTTAATTATTCCACAAAAAAAGCGAAAGTAAAACTAATCCTTCGCTTTTTTGCTATATTTAGGCAAAATGTTTCACGTGAAACATTTTAACTCTCTAAAATTTCAAGCGGAACCCAGCCAGCTTGATTTTCTTCTGTCACACACCAAACCCAACCATTTAACTCGCGATTGCTTTCTAATTTGTCTCCTGGCTTTACATTTAATTCACGTGCAGAATAATCTTCTGTTACCGTTCCACTTTTCTTATCATTTCCGACTTGAATAATTTGTTTGGGCACCCACCCTTCTTTACCAGACGATTTCACTTTACAAAATATCCAACCTGGGTACTCTGTGTCCTCTTGAAAAACCCAAATAGGTTCATTTTTATTAACAAAAAGTGGATCTGGATAATTACTTTTATGCTCTGTTTTTACAATAAATGTTCGATTCATAATTCTAATCCTCTCTAGCTAGTTTTTTGCCGCTTCCCAGTCTGCAAGAAATTTATCAATTCCGCTATCTGTTAAAGGATGTTTTAGCATTTGTTCAAACACTTTATAAGGAACTGTAGCAATATCTGCTCCTGCTTTAGCACATTCGATTACATGAATTGGGTGGCGAATACTAGCAGAGATAATTTCTGTCGGGATACCATGTATTTCAAAAATCTGTGCAATATCACGGATAAGTACCAGCCCATCATCACCAATATCATCTAATCTTCCTAAAAATGGAGATACATAGGTAGCCCCCGCTCTAGCTGCTAATAATGCTTGACCTGCCGAAAATACTAATGTGACATTTGTTTTAATTCCTTCCTCAGTTAACACTTTGACAGCTGCTAAACCTTCCCCAGTCATCGGGATTTTCACTACCATATTAGGATGGATTTTCGCAATAACTCGACCTTCTTCAATCATTCCATCTGCTTCTAAACTTACTACTTCACCACTAACCGGCCCGTCAACAATAGACGTGATTTCTTGAATGACCTCGTTAAAATCACGACCTTCTTTAGCAACAAGGGATGGGTTTGTCGTCACTCCGGCAATAAATCCCATTCTATTTGCCTTTTTAATTTCCTCTACATTCGCTGTATCGATAAAAAATCTCATTAAAACATCCTCCTTTTTATCAAACGCTTTCATTTACAGAGACATTATAACGCAAAAATAACAATAAAGCTTTTGAAGTGCTTTCCAAAAAAAAGAATGCCATCATAGCATTCTAAAAAAGTTTCATGTGAAACATATTCTACAATCGGTTCTTATCCATCACTAGTAGAGGTTTTGGTCTATTTCTAATTATATCCTCTTTGATTAAATGCATGACTGTTTGAGCCACATATTCTCGTGATGTGTTCGTGTATCTTGCAAGTACTTCTTGTGTTACTTCTTTCGGTAGCAATATCCCGTTATCCGAAAATGTTCCTAAAGTTTGAGCGCATTTTAGAATGGCTTTGCGAATTCGTTCTTCTTTTTTTAAGAAGCTTAGTTTTGCAAATGCATGTGCTTCGCGTAATTCTTCTGACATCACTTTAACCATGAAAAAGTTATTCTCATCTACTTTATCAAAAATAGAAAATAAGAAATTACTATCTACTTCCATAACTTCACCCTGACCTAAGCTTTGCATCGAAATGTGCGGGCTCCATTCATCATAAAAGAGATGGTACAATCCAAAATTATCTCCTTTTTGCAAAAAACGAATAATGCTTTCTTTACAATTTTCTTCTTCCATTTCTGCATCTTTTTCTACAATCATCCCGTATATGCCACTTAGAACAAAATAAACCTTTGTTCCAGTTGGACTTAAACTTTCTAGAACCTCACCCTTCTTCGTGCGGATAACCGAGCAGTAGTCTTTGAAATTTGGATGTTCAAAGCACAACTCCATTAAATTGCTAACCGTTAGATTGGATTCAAGCTCTTTTAAAAATAGCATATTCTCTCCTTTGCTATATTGTATTGAAAAAACACGCTATAATTATATCATAAAAACCTATGTAAAATGTGATATTAGTCACTTGAATCGCAAATAGTTATCTTTAATTCATGATAACCATTTTACAAAAATAATAAAATACTTAAAAAACTTATCATTAAAGTAGCTATATTAGTCGTATTTTTGAACTTTTTGTTACTTTTCAAAAAAATTACTACTTTAAAATTAATTTAATAATTACCACTTTAGGCTGGTTTATTATTTTTAAAAATGATTATACTTAAATAGATAAAGAATTGGAACTTTAGGAAGGATGAAACGAATGAATCAAAAAAAATATAGCTGGCGGAGTTTTTTTCAATTACTCATTAGCGCCAAACCAGCAAATTGGATTATTTTCTTCGCTTTATTTGCTAGCGTAATTACAACTGTCGCAGGTTTGGTTGTTCCGCTCTTTACTAAAAATTTGATCGACGGTTTTTCGATTGCCTCGCTTGATGTAAAAATGATTGCTTTAATTGTTCTTGCCTTTATTTTACAAGCGATAACGAATGGTTTTTCGATTTTCCTGCTAAACTTTATGGGGCAAAAAGTCGTCGCAACCATACGAGAACGTTTATGGAGAAAAATTGTTCACTTACCTGTTTCTTACTTTGATAATACGAAGACTGGCGAAATGGTAAGTCGTATGGTGAATGATACGGTAGTTGTGAAAGAGCTAATTGCTGATCATTTTCCACAATTTGTAACAGGGATTATTTCAGTCATTGGGGCTATTACTATTTTGTTCTTTATGGACTGGAAAATGACACTTATTATTTTGATTGCTGTTCCAATTACTGCCCTTGTTGTAGCCCCGCTTGGTCAAAAAATGTTTAAAATTTCTAAAGGACTGCAAAACGAAACAGCAGACTTCACTGGTACAATTAGCCAAACACTTGCTGAAGCTAGACTTGTAAAGGCGTCTAATGCTGAAATGATTGAAACTACATCTGGTCATCAAGGTATTCATCGCCTATTTGGTTTTGGTATTCGGGAAGCTAAAGTTGTTGCTGTATTAGGACCGCTGATTTTCTTTGTTGTAATGGGTGTTATTGTTGGTATCATTGGCTATGGGGGTATTCGCGTTTCTGCCGGAACAATGACAACTGGTACATTAATCGCCTTCTTGCTTTATTTATTCCAAATTATTGTCCCAGTGACATCTTTCGCTACTTTTTTTGCACAACTTCAAAAAGCCAAAGGAGCCACTGAACGAATTTCGGATATTTTAAATGAAAAAGAAGAAGATTTTGATACAGGTATAGAAGTGGACGTTAGCGGAAAAACGATTCATGCTTCTGATATTTCGTTTGCTTATAATGAAGGAGAGCCAATTTTAAAAAACGTCTCGTTTGATACTAAGCCGGGCGAAGTAATTGCTTTTGCAGGACCTAGTGGCGGAGGAAAATCCACTTTATTTGCAATTCTCGAACGTTTTTATGAACCAAAAGCTGGCAAAATACTAGTTGGGGACATTCCGCTTTCCGAGATTTCAATTAATTCCTGGCGTTCGCAAATTGGCTATGTATCCCAAGAAAGTGCCATGCTTTCGGGAACAATTCGTGACAATTTATGCTATGGATTAGACCGGGAAATTAGTGAAGAGGAGCTTTGGGATGTTGCCAAGCTTGCTTATGCTGATGGATTTATTTCCGACTTACCTGACAAAATGGCAACCGAAGTCGGGGAGCGTGGTGTGAAGCTTTCTGGAGGCCAAAGACAGCGTATCGCAATTGCACGAGCATTTTTACGCAATCCAAACATTCTGATGCTAGATGAAGCGACAGCGAGCTTAGATAGCCAGTCTGAACAAATCGTCCAGCAAGCACTAGCTAACTTAATGGAAGGTCGTACAACTTTTGTTATCGCGCATCGTCTTTCTACCATTGTTAACGCTGACCAAATCCTGTTTATAGAAAACGGAGAAATAACTGGTCATGGAACGCATAGTGAATTAGTTGCAGCACACCCGCTATATGCTTCGTTTGCTGAACAACAATTAAAATAACTATTTCCCGGGAAATAAAAAAATCGACTTATGCAAACGCAAAGTCGATTTTTTCATTTTATAAGGATTGGTGAAATTTTTTTAGCTTACGTTTCTTTGTTTCGTCTAAATTATGCCATCTAACATGCTGAATTACCCCTTCAATTGCCCATAATTTACTTAAACAAGCTGTATGATTATTTTCCCACATTAGTTAGTTCTTCTGGAGTATTAATTCCTGACTCGATTAGTTCTTTCTCAAGAACTTTGCCAATGTTTGGGAGTTCGCTCAGTTCAACCATTTTCACTCCTTATTTTTGGGGAGCTTCTATTTTTTCGACACCGCCCATATATCCTTGAAGTACCTTTGGAATACGAACCGAACCATCCGCATCTTGATAATTTTCCAGAATTGCGGCAACTGTACGACCAAGCGCTAGGCCAGATCCGTTAAGTGTGTGTACATATTCCGGTTTACTTCCTGGTTCACGACGGAAGCGGATGTTAGCACGTCTTGCTTGAAAACTTTCGAAATTGCTGCACGACGAAATTTCACGGTACGAATTATAACTTGGAATCCATACTTCTAAGTCATATTTTTTAGCTGCAGTAAAACCTAAGTCCGCTGTACACATACTTAGAACACGATATGGTAGTTCAAGTCGGCGTAGTACTTCTTCAGCGTTATCCGTTAATTTTTCCAGTGTTTCATACGAATCTTCTGGTTTTACAAATTGAACTAGTTCGACTTTATTAAATTGATGTTGACGGATTAAACCACGAGTATCGCGTCCCGCAGAGCCTGCCTCCGAACGGAAACACGTACTAAAAGCAGTGTATTTTATTGGTAAATTTTCTGCTTTTAGAATATCTTCACGATGGTAATTTGTTACAGGAACTTCAGAGGTTGGAACAAGGAAGTAATCTTCTGCTTCAATAAGAAAAGCATCTTCTTCAAATTTCGGCAATTGACCAGTACCCGTCATACTTGCGCGGTTTACCATGTATGGCGGTAACATTTCTTCGTAGCCGTGTTCATTAGAATGCAAGTCCATCATAAAATTAATTAGCGCACGTTCTAATCTCGCACCCAATTTTTTATAAAAGACAAAACGGCTTCCAGTTACTTTAGCAGCATTTTCAAAATCAAGAATATCTAAATCTGTTCCAAGGTCCCAGTGAGCTTTCGGTTCAAAATCAAATTCCCGCACTTCGCCCCATTTGCGAATTTCAATATTATCATCTTCTGTTTCACCAATCGGCGTCGATTCATGGGGAATATTCGGAATCGACATTAAAATCGTATCTAGCTTATCATCTATTTCTTTTAGTTCAATATCAAGGGTCTTAATTCGATCCCCAACAACACGCATTTCCTCAATTTTTGCATCTGCATCCTGTTTTTCCCGTTTTAGTTTGGCAATCTCTTGGGAAACTTCATTCCGCTGACTTTTAAGTGCTTCCGTTTCAACAATTAAAGTTCGACGACGTTTATCTAACTCGCCAAATTTTTCGAACTCACCAAGGTCTTCTCCGCGATTTTGTAGTTTTTGTTTTACTTCATCAAAATTATTACGTAACAATTTAACATCTAACATGCTAATTCCTCCTTTATTTTTTTCCATATAAAAACTCCCGTACTTTCCCGAATTAACAGGAAAGGGACGAGAGTAAACCGCGTTGCCACCCTTATTGGGACTTATAAAAATCCCCAGCTTCATTTAGGTTTAACGGACCATTCCGGAATGACTTACTCGCAAAAATTGCTTTCCACCACTCACTCCAAGATGGATTCATAAGGAAATTACGCCAGGTTCGCACCAACCACCTGCTCTCTTGAGAAACTTGACCTTATTACTACTTCTTGTCTTCGCTTTTCGTATGAATTTAAAGTTATTCTATCGCATATCTATCTAAATTACAAGCAATTATTTAACCAATTAAATCCAGTGTATCAGGTCCGTCACCATCTGCATTCAATAATCTAATTTGCTCAGGAACAATTTTTATGACTACAAAGGATGGTGATTCTTCGTCTTGGAACCATTCTTTTGAAATATTTTCCCAAATAAGTTCTTTTATTGATTCATCTTCTTCCAGTGAAGCTAACCCATTTACTTCTAAAAAAGGTGAGCTCTTCCCGTCATAGCCAATTAACACACATACATGTGGATTTTTACGAACTTCTTCCAATTTTGGTTGCTCTCTTCCAGAAGGTGTATAGAGAGTTAACCCTTCGTGAAGAAATGTCATATATCTAGCATGTGGAAAATCTCCTTGTACAGAGGCAAGTACACCTACTTGATGTTCGTCCAAAATGGTCAGTATCTTTTTTTCCAGTTCATTTTCCATCTAAAACACCTTCCTTTACTTATTTAGTGTACCTTTCCACTTGTTTTCTTGCCTTAAACATTGGAACTTGTTATCTAAGTAACTATTTGCTATAAAGAAGTATAACCTTTTAAATGGAGGGCTTTTGAAATGATTTTACTAATTGACCATAATGATTCATTTACATATAATTTATATCAATATTTTTTAGAACTTGGAGAAGCTATTCAAGTTATTTCGGCAACCGATTTAACTCTTGAAAAATTTTTTCAACTTAATCCAGAAATGGTTGTACTTTCTCCTGGACCCGGTTCGCCTGCTGATTTTACAACTAGCCTCCAATTAATTAACCACATCCAAGTGCCTATTCTTGGGATTTGTCTTGGTCATCAAATGATAGCAGCTGGTTTTGGTGCCAAAATAGTTCCCGCAAAAGTCCCAGTTCATGGAAAAACAAGTTTAATCTCGCATAATCAAGCCGAACTATTCACTGGTCTTCCCTCCTCGTTTCATGTAACTAGGTATCATTCATTAATCGTTCAAAAAGACTCTCTTCCAGCTGATTTAGAAATAACAGCACTTACAGACGATAATATTATAATGGGGCTAAAACACACGAAAAAGCCAATTTATAGTGTCCAATTTCATCCAGAAGCGATTCTTTCCGAGCATGGACATGCCTTACTTCAAAATTTTATACGAATAGGGAGAAATGCTAAATGAGTTTATTACGATTTGATTTTGAAGGGAATGTAAAAGTTTTTGAAAACCCGTTAGAAGAGCTTATTGCCAAAAATTTAAGTGAAGTTATTCCTGTGATGAAAAAAGCAGAAGAAGCACAAAAAGCCGGAAAATATGTAGCTGGATTTATTAGTTACGAGGCTGCCCCTGCTTTTAGAAGTGATTTGCTAACAAAAACACCTGACTTAAAAATACCCCTTATTTGGTTTGGGGTGTATGATACTTTCACTGATGCCGCTGTTGGAGTTAAGGAAAACTCGCCAATTGCGTTTAATATGGAAGCTAATTATCTTGACTATACAAAGAAAATTGCCGCAATCAAGTCCGAAATAGCTTCCGGGAACACCTATCAATTAAACTACACCATCAGACTTCAAGGAGATTTACCAGATGATTTTTCTGCCCAAGCTACTTATCAAGCTTTACAACAAGCCGGAAAAGCAAACTACACGGCGCTACTTTCTACAACTGATTTCCAAATTATTTCTACCTCACCTGAATTATTTTTCAAATGGGAAGGAAATTTGCTAACAACACGACCAATGAAAGGAACTGTCAGACGTGGGGTTACAAAAGGGGCTGATCAAGCTGCCCATGATTGGCTGCTAAATGATCCAAAAAACCGCGCAGAAAATGTAATGATTGTTGATTTATTACGTAATGATTTAGGAATGATAGCGCAACCTGGCAGTGTTCGGGTTCCAAAACTAATGAATTTAGAGCCTTATCCAACTGTTTGGCAAATGACTTCAACCGTGACTGCCAAGACTTCCCCTGAAACAAGTTTAACTAATGTTTTTAAAGCACTTTTTCCTTGTGGCTCAATAACCGGCGCCCCAAAAGCACGAACAATGGAAATCATTTCGCAATTAGAAGATTCAGCACGCGGAGTATATTGTGGAGCGATTGGATTTCTAGAGCCCAATGGAAATGCTATTTTTAACGTACCCATTCGAACGATTTCTATTACAAACAACAAAGCTACTTATGGTGTTGGTGGCGGTATTGTTTGGGATTCTGATGCAGAAAGTGAGTTCTCCGAGATTCAAGCTAAATCTGCTATTTTGAAAAACCCTACTACATTCTCTTTAATAGAATGTTTACGGATAGAAAATGGAGCCTTATTAAGAATAGAGTTTCATTTAGCACGTCTTGAGCAAAGTGCAGATTATTTTGGTTTTCATTTTAATAGAACAGAAACGGAACAACTATGGTACAAAACTGCCAAAAATTATGCAGATGGTACATATAAATATCGTTTTCTGCTTAACTCCGATGGCACAACGCATACGGAAATCACTAAAATTAGTACAAATAACAATTCAATCACTGCTGCTTTAGCTCGTAAGCCCGTTTCCACCGATGATTTATTTCTTTACCATAAAACAACTAATCGAGCTATTTATAACCATCTAAAAAACACCTTTACTGACGAAACAATACTTTGGAATGAAAATGAAGAATTAACCGAATTTATAAATGGAAATATCGTCTTAAATATAAATGGGCATCTTTTAACTCCCCCCGTATCCTCAGGTCTACTACCAGGCACGATGAGAGTCAGTTTATTAGCTGAAAAGCGGGTATCAGAACAAATACTAACGAAAAAAGACCTCTATAATGCTGACTATGTGTGGTTAATTAATAGTGTCCGAGGATTTGTAGAGGTAGAAGTTCAACGTTAGAATTTCCGTTTTTCACAAATCAAAAATGAATTTTCGGACTATTTTTGCCATAATTTCGCCATATTTAAATTCTTTTAAAATATAGCTTGCAAATTTTCACAATCTATATTAGAATATGTGTTCGTACGTTTTTATATCCATTTTCTAAGGGAGGAAAGACATGAAAGTATTGTTTCACCATCTTAAAAATTACAAGCTGCAAGCAACGCTATCTACCTTGTTTGTAGTAGTCATGGTTATCTCACAACTTTGGCAACCAAAATTACTTCAACAAGTACTGGACGCCATTCTCAAAGATGATATGGACAAAATCTCTTCCATTGGCGTACTTCTAATCGGTATTGCCGCTGTTGGCCTTATCGCCGGAATTCTAAACACGATTCTTTCTGCTAAAGTCGCTCAAGGCATAGGTGCAGATATTCGTGAGTCTAGTTTCCGTAAAATTCAAACATTCTCATTCAGTAATATTGAAAAACTTTCCACTGGTAATCTAGTAGTTAGACAAACAAATGATATTACCCAAGTACAAAACCTAGTAATGCTTTCCCTACAGTCGCTAACTAGAATCCCCATCATGTTTATTGGTGCTTTTATTTTAGCGATGTTTACTCTTCCAGAACTTTGGTGGATTATTATTGTGTTAGTTGTTTTGGTAGTACTTATCGTCGTTTTCACATTTGGCTCAATGGGTAAACATTTCGCGATTATTCAAACTTTAATTGATCGTGTTAACTCTATTGCCAAAGAAAATCTGGCTGGAATGCGTGTTGTTAAATCCTTTGTTCAAGAAGAAAACGAAATCAACCGTTTTACAACTGTCAGTGACAAATTAACTCGTCATACTATCATTGTTGGAACACTTTTCTCAGTAATGATTCCTGCATTTATGCTCGTTTCAAACTTAGCAATCGTCGTTTCGATTTACTTTGTTGGTGATATGGCAGCAGAAAATCCTGAAGTTATCGGGGCAATTGCATCGTTTATGAACTATCTTATGCAAATTATGATGGCGATTATTATCGGTGGAATGCTAATGATGATGGCTTCTCGTGCACTTATTTCCTTAAAACGTATTACCGAAGTGCTTGAAACAGAGCCAGATATTACGTATAACGAAAATGCACCCGAGCAAGACTTAGCTGGTACGGTAGAATTCCGTCATGTTAGCTTTAAATATGATGGCGATGATACTAACGCTTTACAGGACATTTCTTTTAAAGCTGATGCTGGAGAAATGGTCGGTATCGTCGGCGCAACCGGTTCTGGTAAGTCCACTCTTGCCCAGCTGATCCCTCGTCTTTATGATCCAACTGAAGGCGATGTTATTATTGGCGGCACAAATTTAAAAGATATTAACAAAAAAACACTTCGTAGTACAGTTGCTTTCGTCCTACAACGGGCAATCCTTTTCTCCGGAACCATTGCAGATAATTTACGTCATGGTAAAAAAGATGCGACAGCCGAAGAAATGGAAAAAGCGAGTAAAATCGCCCAAGCAAAAGAGTTCATTGATAAACAAGTAAAACTTTATGATGCACCTGTTTCTGAGCGTGGAACTAACTTCTCTGGCGGTCAAAAACAGCGCTTATCCATCACTCGTGGCGTTATTGGTTCTCCTAAAGTATTAATTCTCGATGATAGTACTAGTGCGCTAGATGCAAAGTCTGAGAAATTAGTTAAAGAAGCACTAAACAAAGAGCTCGACAACACCACCACCTTTATCATTGCCCAAAAAATTTCCTCTGTTATTCAGGCAGATAAAATTCTTGTTCTTGATCAAGGCAAGCTAGTTGGAGTCGGTTCTCACAAAGAACTTATTAAAGAAAATGCGATTTACCGTGAAATCTATGACACTCAAAAAGGCAAGGAGGTAACTGCATAATGAAAGAGTTTAAACAAATTAGCCGCTTTTTCTGGCACTATCTCAAAGGTTATAAACCGCAACTTGCTGTCATTTTTGTTGCTGTCATTTTCGCAACATATCTGCAAGTAAAAGCACCACAATATATTGGTAATGCAGTTCAAGAGTTAGGCGATTATGTCGTTCGATTAATGCAAACAGGTGTCGACGATAAGAGTGACTTCATTCATATTATTTGGATGCTTATCCTCTGCTACGTACTGCTCGCTGCTGCTACTTTTATCCAAAGTATCATTATGACTGGAGTAGCTGGTAAATCGACGAATAGAATGCGTATAGGGCTTTTCCGTAAGATGGAAAAATTATCGATTCGTTTCTTCGATAGCCGCAATGATGGTGAAATGCTTAGTCGCTTTACTAGTGATTTAGATAACATTTCCAATACACTTAACCAGGCGCTCATTCAAGTTCTTTCTAATATAGCGCTAATGATTGGTGTTATCATTATGATGTTCCAACAAAACGTAGAACTTGCTTTAGTTACACTTATCTCTGCACCATTCGCAGTAGTTATTGCCACTATTATCATCCGAAAAGCCCGCAAATATGTGGATGCCCAACAAGATGAATTAGGTGTATTAAACGGCTATATCGATGAAAAAATTTCCGGTCAAAAAATTATTATCACTAATGGCTTGGAAGAAGAAACCATTGAAGGCTTTGTAAAACAAAACAATATCGTAAAAGACGCAACATACAAAGGTCAAGTTTACTCCGGTTTACTTTTCCCAATGATGCAAGGTATCTCACTACTTAATACAGCTGTTGTTATCTTCTTTGGTGGATGGTTAGCGTTAAATGGTGACTTAGAACGTACTGCTGCTCTTGGTTTGATTGTTATGTTCGTTCAGTATTCACAACAGTTTTATATGCCACTAACGCAAATTTCGTCCCAGTACAGCTTACTACAACTTGCAATCACTGGTGCGCGCCGCGTTAGCGAAGTGTTTGCCGAAGAAGAAGAAGTTGAACGTGCTAACCTTCAAACAATTGATGGGATTAAAAAAGGCGTTAAGCTAGATCATGTTGATTTTGCATATGATCCTGAAAAACCAGTTCTAAAAGACGTTTCGATTGATGTAAGTAAAGGAAAAATGGTTGCCCTTGTAGGTCCGACTGGTTCCGGTAAGACAACTGTTATGAATTTGCTAAATCGTTTCTATAACGTTGATGGCGGTTCGATTTTGTTTGATGGTATTGATATTCGAGATATTAAACTTGATTCCTTACGTAAGCAAGTTGGTATCGTACTTCAAGATTCTGTGTTATTCACAGGCACAATTCGTGATAATATTGTTTTCGGTAAACCCGAAGCAACAGACGAAGAAGTTCTCAACGCCGCTAAACAAGCCAATATTCATGACTTCATTATGAGTCAAGAAAATGGTTATGATACTGAAATTAGCGATGAAAACAATATTTTCAGTGTTGGTCAAAAGCAGCTAATGAGTATTGCTAGAACCATCATTACGAATCCGTCTCTACTAATTTTAGATGAAGCAACCAGTAATGTAGACACTGTAACAGAAAGCAGAATCCAAAAAGCCATGGATAACGTTATCTCTGGTAGAACAAGTTTCGTTATTGCCCACCGTTTAAAAACAATCCTCGACGCAGACCATATTGTGGTGCTACACCAAGGAGAAGTTATTGAGCAAGGTAATCACGATGAACTGATGAAAGCAAAAGGATTTTATTCGGAACTTTATCATAATCAGTTTGTGATTGAGTGAAAATAATTAAGAATCTATATATAGAAAACTAGAAAGATCAAAAAAGTCCCGTTAAGATTCATATAGAACGAATCTTAACGGGACTTTTTTTGGTAGAAATCTTCAAATCATAGTGTAGAAAAAAACACCTATTGTTAAATTCATTTTACTCGAATTCAACAATAGGTGCTTTTTTATTTTATCCCCATTCGTGGGTTAGTTTAATTAAACCAACCTTGTACACCATCAGCTACATAATCGCCAACGCCTGTAAAGAATGATCCAACTGCTTGTGCGGAAAGAGCAAACCAGTTTGCTTTTTCGACGTCGCTAGCAGTTACAACTTTAACATTTTCTGTTTGCGCCCCGTCAAGATAACCTAATTTGTCGCCATCTTTCAAAGAGACCGCCATTTCACCAACTTCGGTATTTTTCTTAACTGGTGCTTCTAGCGTTTTATCTTTTAATGTTACTTTTGTAGTTAATTTTGGTTCATTGCCAGTTTTTGGCACAACTAGTTTTACCGCATCTTTTGTAACAAGTCCAACTGTGTCTTCTTTACCTTTATCTACTGCGATAGTGGCAGGGTCTTTCACTTTTGAACCAGCTTTTTGTACTTCTTTTACTTGAAAATTATTAAAGGAATAATCTAGCATTTTGTTTGTTTCATCAAAACGAGCGCTAGTGTGTTCTCCTTCTCCTCCACCATTAGCATGTAATACAACGGTGATAACGCGCATACCGTCTTGCACAGCTGTAGCAGTTAAGCACATTCCAGCATAATCAGTAGTTCCGGTTTTTAATCCGTCTACACCTTCACGACCGTAAATCAGACCTGGCAATAGCCAATTCCAGTTTGTCATATCTATTTGGTCAGATGTTCCTTTACGAAATTCTTTTTTTGTTGTGCTTGCTGTTTTAAGTACTTCCGGATAGTCATTAATTAAGTGATTTGCTAACTTCGCCATACCGCGAGCTGTCATTTTGTTTTCATCTTTTGGACCACCAACTTGTTGCCCACCTTTTAAATCTTCATTATTAAGCCCAGTTGAGTTAACAAATTGATGCTCACCAAGTTTTAGTTCCTCTGCTTTTTTATTCATCATTGCTACGAATTCTTTTTCAGAACCTGCAATTTTTTCAGAAATAGCTATTGCTGCACCATTTGCTGAATAAATCGCCATTGCTTCATATAATTCTTGTACTGTATACTGTTCGCCTAGTCTAAGCGGTACATTGGACAATGAGGTATCTTGAGAAACTTTATAAGCATATTCCGAAATGGTTACTTTATCGTCCCATTTTAACTTTCCATCATTAATTGCTTCTAATAACAAATATTCATCCATCATTTTCGTCATAGATGCGATGCCCATTAGCTTATCTGCGTCTTTGGAATATAAAATTTTCCCTGTGCTTTCTTCTATTGCGATGGCTGCATTTGCGTTAACATTTGGTGCTTCTGCAGCTTGAGCCAAGTTCGGGCTTACTAAAAAGCCACTTATCGCTAGGGAGGCTGCCATAATTGCAATCCCAGCTTTTTTTATTATATTTTTCACTATAACTTCTCCTTCATTTGAGCAAAAATATCACTCATTTTATCTATATTTTCATCAAGAACTCTATTTTAAATTCCCTTTTTCTAATAGAGTTCATTTTTCAGACGGATACTTTCATATTTTACCATGATTTAATTGCCTCGTATATAAAACTTTTCGCCCAAAGAGAAACTACCTGACAATTGGCAATAGGATATGTGACGGGTATTCTGGGCTATGATAAATTGTTTGATTCGCAATTTGGCTGTCGGTTGAATTGATGAAGCTCTCTCCTGTGTTTGGGTTTGGGTCGAATCTTGGGAAGTTACTAGAAGAAATTTCAATGCGAATTTGATGCCCTTTTTGGAACATGTTGCTTGTTGCCCATAGATCTATGGTGTATTCATTGATATTGTTTTGTACATTATCGCCATGTTGTTTGGCTGCGCGAATAATCCCATCAGCGAGATTAAATGCTTTACCATCCGGGAAAACATCCACTAACTTAGCGGTGAAATCTGTATTTGGCGCATCTGTTTTGGCCCATAATTTTACTTGAACGGGTCCTGTTACTTCTAATGCTTTATCTAATGGAGCTGTGGTGTAGCAAAGTATATCCTCGCGAAGTTCTAAAGTTTGTTGATCTCGCGGCCCGTCAGCATGTAGTTCTTTATGCAGTGTTCCTCCACCATTAGATGGAACGGGGTTTTCTGGATTATAGCTAAATCTCGACTCAGTAAAAGTTGTTGGTGCTGAAAACTCGGCGCCTACTTCTCCTTTTTGGAAATAAAGAGGGGTCTCAGCTACATTTTTAGGTGGCCATTCTTCCGCAGTTTTCCACTCATTTAGCCCCATAACAAAGTAATTAATTGGCGCCATTTCTGGGAGCGGTTTTTGTTTTAACTGGTGATTAAACCATTCGATATGCCGTTTATGCATACTTGCTTCCCCCCATGCATTAGCTGCCATACCAAAGTCCCGATCACCAATCATTTGACCAAAATTAGCATGTGTCCATGGTCCAATCACAAGCTTATCTCCAAAGCCTCGACTATATCCATTTTGGAAATTAGCAATTGTTTTATCTAAAAAGCAATCATACCAACCGGCAACATGAAGACCAGGAACTTTAATTTTATCATAGTTACTTTTAGCATCAATCTTCTCCCAGTGGCTGTTCGTTGGTTCATAGTCTAATAATTTTGCAAAATATGGCATTTCTTCACGACCAATTGCTGGCCAATCTTTATATGGTTTAAATTTATAAAGCATATCCAGGTTATCCAAGTTTTCCGTCAGAGTATCCGCTGCCTGTTTCAGTGCTTCTCGTGTCCTGTATTTCCGCGACAGCATATCCGGTAGCATGGATTCTAAGTTCCACGTTTCCCACATACCTAATTCAAGTGCTCCATCATGATCATTAAAAACATCTGTCATGCTGTTTTGCGCCATAATTGGTGCAATTGCCTTTAAATGAGTATTTCCACTAATTGCCGCTAATATTTGTGTGTAGCCATAATAAGATAAACCAAACATCCCTACATCTCCATTTGCGTAAGGAAGATTTGCGGCCCATTCAATTGTGTCATAACCATCATCAACTTCTGCTATGTAAGGTACAAATTCCCCTTCTGATGCGTATCTTCCGCGAACATCTTGAACAATAACAATATAACCTTGTTGTGCCAAAATATTCGGTCTGATAAAATGAAGCCCATAAGATTTGCTATAAGGTAATCGCGTTAGTAACACTGGGTACTTCCCTTCGTCTGCTGGGCGATATATATCCGCATAAAGTGTTACTCCATCCCGCATTTTAGCCGGAATACCTGATTCTATAATTAAACGATTATGTTTCACGTGAAACATCTCCTTTTTAATATAATTCTTATTTTATTGTTCCGTATACTACCTTTTATGTCAAACAAAGCGATCCACTCGATTTGAGTGGGTCGCTTTGTTGATTTTATTTATCTAATTTTAACTTGGCAAGTGCTTCTGCCATTGGATTGTTGAACGGTTCATCATCTTGCTTGTTTTGTTTCTTCATAAACTTCGCAACATCTGTTTTAGAGACGTTTTTATTTTTTTGTTTGTCACGACGTTCCTGGAAAGCAGAGAGTTTCTCACGATAACCACAAACACACACAAACAGTTGTTTCTCTCCTTCACCACGCATTTCCATCCGCTTATGGCAATTAGGGCAACGTGCATTAGTTGTTCTTGAAAGTGATTCGCGATGGCCGCACTCACGATCTTGGCATACGAGCATCGTTCCTCGTTTTCCTTTAACTTTTAGCATTGGTTTTCCGCAATCAGGACATTTCTGAGAAGTGATATTATCATGACGGAATTTCTTATCATTTTGTTTAATTTCCGTCACTGCTTTTTTCGCATAATCACGCATCTCCGCAGTGAACTTACGGTAATCTAATTCGCCTTTTGCAATTTTGGATAGCTTTTGTTCCCAACGAGCAGTTAATTCTGGAGACTTTAAATCCTCTGGAACTAATTCAAGCAATTGGCGACCTTTGGAAGTTATTTGGATTTCTTTACCTTGTTTTTCCAATGAGAAACTGTTGAAAAGTTTTTCGATAATATCCGCTCGAGTTGCAACTGTTCCGAGCCCACCTGTATCACCAAGTGTTTTCGCCAGTGCTTTATTCGAGGTTTCCATGTATTTCGACGGATTTTCCATTGCTGATAATAGGGTTGCTTCATTAAATCTAGCTGGTGGTTTTGTTTTTCCAGTTTCCAAGTTTACTCGTCTAACTGGAATTTTATCCCCTTTTTTCATTTTTGTTAGCTGATCTGGTTCACGTGCTTCTCCATAAATACTTTTCCAACCGAGTGATTTAACTACTTTTCCTTTTAACGTGAAATCTTCTTGACCAATTTTGGCTTTAACGGCAGTCTCTTCATAAACATATGGCTCTGAAAGTACTGCTAAAAAACGTTTAACAACTAAATCATATATTTTTCGTTCTTTATCGCTTAAATCTCCTAGTGAAACGACTTGCTCTGTTGGAATAATCGCATGATGGTCACTAACTTTGCTATTATCTACAAACGATTTATTAGTTTTGATTGGTTTATTGCTAATTTGACGAGTAGCTTTTGCATTTTCACCAACGCCACAAGCATGTAAACGTTCTTTTAATGTTGGGACAATGTCCGTAGAAATAAAGCGCGAGTCTGTCCGTGGATAAGTTAAAATTTTGTGTCGTTCATATAAAGTTTGCATAATATTAAGCGTTTCTTTTGCGGAAAAGTCATAACGGTTACTGGCATCACGTTGCAGCTCTGTTAAATCATATAATCCTGGAGAAAATGATTTCTTTTCTTTCATAGAAACATCGGTGATAACTGCTGTTTCACCTTGCAAAGATTTGACTATTTTTTCCGCTAAAGCTTTATCAAAAGTTTGCCCATTGTTCCACGTGAAACATTCTTGCTCAGTTAGAGCTGTAATTCCGTAGTATTCCCTTGGTTTAAAGTTGCGAATTTCTTCTTCACGATACTGAATCATAGCAAGCGTTGGTGTCTGAACACGACCACACGAAAGTTGAGCATTATATTTAGTAGTAAGTGCTCGTGTTGCGTTAATGCCAACTACCCAATCTGCTTCCGAACGTGCAACAGCCGAATAATACAGATTTTCGTATGTTTTTCCAGGTTTTAAATGTTCAAATCCCTCACGTATTGCTTTGTCAGTTACAGAAGAAATCCATAGTCGTTTAAGCGGCTTTTTGATTTTTGCATAATCAATAATCCAACGTGCAACTAATTCTCCTTCACGTCCTGCATCAGTCGCAATAACAATTGTTGTAATATCCGTGCGGTTCATGAGTTTTTTCACTGTTTCATACTGTTTTCTAGTTTGTTTAATAGGTTCTAATTTCATTTTTTCCGGAAGCATTGGTAAATCTTCCATGTTCCAATTTTTATATTTAGGGTCGTATCGTTCTGGGTCTGCTAGTGTAACAAGATGCCCAAGCGCCCACGTAACCACATACTTTCCACCTTCTAAATAGCCATTCTTTCCTTGTTTGGCCCCAAGTACACGACCAATATCTTTACCGACAGATGGTTTCTCTGCCAGTACTAGTGTTTTTGTCATCTGTCAAAATCCTCTCTTCTATCCTATTTATCGTAACATAATTCGTCTATTCTTTCACTGCTTCTTGTTGCAAAACTGCCAAAAATGCCGCTCCGTATTTGTCCCGTTTCATTGCACCAATTCCTTTAACTTCTAAAAGCGCCTCTTCATCTTGCGGTAAGTAAGCACACATTTCTCGCAAGGTCTCATCAGAAAAAATGATATATGGTGGAACTTTATGCTTGGAAGCTAACTCTCTTCGTACTTCCCGAAGTTGTTCAAATAAACTACTATTTACTGCTAGCTTCACTTTTTCTGCTCGTTTCGCTTGTTTTCGTGCTACTTTTAATTCGCCTCGCAGTACGGAAACAGCACGATCAGTTAATTTTAATGATGGAAACTGGCTGTCAGTTGGTTGTAAATATTTTTCAGCTATGAGGTAGTCGATAAGCTGCAATACGTCTTTTTGAGAGTCCTCTTTCATTAAGCCATATGTGCTGAGTTCATCAAATCGCCAGTCCTTTACTTTTTGATCAGCCGAACCAGTTAATACTTTGGCAATTAACACCTTTCCAAAGCGTTCTCCCATTCTTTTAATGCAGGAGAAAACTTGTTGAGCCTGAATCGTCACATCTGTTGCCTCTCTAATGTCTAAACAATTACTACATTTACCACAATTTTCCTCATCATCGCCAAAATATTGGACGATATATTTTTGTAAGCAAATTTCTGTATAACCATACCCCGTCATTTGGCGTAGTTTGGCAAATTCATTCTGCTTACGTTCTTCATCCAGTTCAGATTGCTCAATTAAAAACTGCTGTATCCGACTATCTTGTGGTGAAAAAAGTAAAATACAATCACTTGGAACGCCATCACGACCGGCTCGTCCAGCTTCTTGGTAGTATGCTTCAATATTTCGAGGAATGTTATAGTGAATAACAAAGCGCACATTGGATTTATTAATTCCCATTCCAAATGCATTTGTAGCAACGATTACACGAATATCATCGTATAGAAATTTTTCTTGCCACTCTTGTCTTGCTAAATCAGTCATGCCACCGTGGTACATTCCAGATTCAACGCCTTTTTTAAGCAGAAACGCATGGAGCCGCTCAACCTCTTTGCGAGTCGAAGCATAAATAATGCCAGATTCTGTTTTATTCTTTGATAAGTAATCTATCAAATATTTATCTTTGTCTTGTCCTTTAACTACTTGAAAAGCTAAATTATCTCTAGAAAATCCTGTTTTCACGACGGAATTTTGCCCTATTTTTAACAAACGGCAAATATCATCTGAAACAGCTTGAGTTGCAGTTGCTGTTAGCGCGATAACAAGTGGTCTTTTTTTCATTCTATCTAAACTATCACATAACGTTAAATAACTTGGTCTAAAATCGTGTCCCCACTGCGAAATACAGTGAGCTTCATCAATTGCGAATAAGGAAATCGGTACTTGTTCGATTAGTCGCTGAAAGCCTGGCGTTTCGATTCGTTCTGGTGCAATATAGAGCATCTTAACTTCTCCTGAAAAAGCAGCGTCTAAACGAAGGTTGATTTCGTGAGTCGTCAATGTACTATTGATAAAAGTGGCGGCAATTCCTTCAGAAACCAGCGCATCCACTTGATCTTTCATCAGTGAAATAAGTGGAGAAACAACAATAGTTAATCCATCAAATAACAGTGCAGGAATTTGATAACAAAGTGACTTCCCACCACCTGTTGGCATGATTGCGAGGGCATCTTCTCCTGCGCAAAGTTTGGAAATGACATCTACTTGACCATCCCGAAAATCTTGATAACCAAAATTTTGTTGTAAAATTACTTTTGCTTGCTCTATCATTATCTTTTTTCACGCCCCCTCTATAGGAATAGTATAGCTGTTTTCCGATAGTAATTGAAGCTTTTTGAAGAAATTCGTTTTTTAGCGTTGATTTGTATTTTTTAGAATAGAAAATAAAAAAAGAAACCCCTTTTTAAAGAGATTTCTGTTTTTTTACACTTAAGAAATACTATAATTTGGTGCTTCTTTCGTAATTTGGATATCATGTGGATGACTTTCACGTAGCCCAGCACCAGTCATACGAACAAATGCAGCTTCCTCACGAAGATGTTTCAAGTCTGCTGAGCCAGTATAACCCATTCCCGAACGAATTCCTCCAACCAATTGGAAGATAATATCTGCAACAGAACCTTTATAAGGAACACGACCTTCAATACCTTCTGGAACTAACTTTTTAGCATCCGCTTGGAAATAACGATCTTTAGAACCATGCTCCATAGCGGCCAGACTTCCCATGCCACGGTAAGTTTTAAATTGACGACCTTGGAAAATTTCTGTTTCACCAGGGCTTTCATCTGTACCAGCGAGCATACTTCCGAGCATAACGGCATTACCACCAGCAGCCAATGCTTTCACGATGTCCCCAGAATATTTAATGCCACCATCTGCAATAATGGTTTTACCAAATTCGCGCGCAACGGTTGCACAGTCATAAATAGCAGTAATTTGCGGAACTCCCACGCCTGCAACTACTCGAGTCGTACAAATCGAACCTGGTCCAATTCCCACTTTCACAATATCAACGCCAACTTCGAAAAGAGCACGTGCTCCCTCGGCTGTAGCAACATTTCCTGCAACAATAACAATATCTTTAAAAGCTTTACGAATCTCAGAAATTTTGTTGATAACACCTGCTGAATGTCCGTGCGCAGTATCAATAACAATGGCATCTACGCCAGCTTCTACTAACTTTTCAACACGTACAAATGTATCGTTCGTAATTCCTACTGCTGCCGCTGCAAGAAGTCGGCCGTGCATATCTTTTGCAGAATTTGGAAACTCTATTACTTTCTCAATATCTTTAATAGTGATTAATCCTTTTAAGATTCCAGCTTCATCAACAAGTGGCAATTTCTCAATACGATGCTTTTGTAAAATTTTCTCTGCTTGTTTTAGCGTTGTCCCAACTGGTGCAGTCACTAGGTTTTCTTTTGTCATAACATCTTTAATCACTGTCGAATAATCAGAAATAAAGCGTAAGTCTCGGTTAGTTAAAATCCCAACTAACTTGCGCTCATTCTCATTGTTTACGATTGGAACACCTGAAATCCGGTATTTCCCCATTAAATGCTCCGCTGCAAAAACTTGATGATCTGGAGTAAGGTAGAAAGGATCAATAATAACACCACTTTCAGATCGCTTAACCTTTTCAATCTCTTCTGCTTGTTGCTCAATGCTCATATTCTTATGAACGACACCAATTCCGCCTTGGCGAGCAATTGCAATCGCCATTTTAGCCTCCGTAATTGTATCCATTCCCGCACTCCAAATTGGTACGTTTAATTTAAGTGATGGCGCCATTTCTACACTTAAATCTACATCATTTGGTAATACGTCCGATTTTGCTGGAACGAGTAAAACATCATCAAATGTTAAGCCTTCTTTTGCAAATTTTGATTCCCACATGGGTCGCAAACACTCCTTTTTATGGCGCTAGCTTTTTATATAGAAAAAACGCATCATCTTTTCTCTATTTTCATAAAGAAAAAATGGTGGAGAATATCCACATCATGCGACTTGTACTTCTATAATCATGCTGAAATAGCCAATGTATTTTTTAGTTATTGAATATGATGTTACAAGAAGCTTGGAGCTATGTCAAGAAGGTTTTCTTTTATTGTTTTATTCAGAAAATATAGTAAAAAATGTTTCACGTGAAACATTTTAAAACCGCTTAAGATAATTATCCTTAAACGGTTTCACTTTTACTTAATTTATTGTACAAAGCAAAATTTTCATCATCAAAGCATACAAATCGAATTTCTTTAATACTTGATTCGTACTCTTCTTCTATCCATTTTCGTATTGTATATAGCACCACTTCCGCAGCTATTTCTTTAGGAAAGCCATATACACCTGTCGAGATATTCGGAAATGCAATAGATGTTAAGTCTTTACCAGCAGCCAAATCTAAAGCCTTCCAATAGCAAGATGCCAACTTATTTGCTTCCTGATGCTCGCCGCCCTTCCAGACTGGCCCTACCGCATGTATTATATAGTTGGCTTTTAAATCGCCTGCTGAAGTGATAACTGCTTCCCCAGCTGGACATGAACCAATTCGATTAATGACTTCTTGGCATTCTTTTAATAAAGCTGGACCTGCTGCCTGATGAATCGCTCCATCCACTCCAGCTCCACCTAAAAGTCCTGAATTAGCTGCACTCACAATAACATCGACATCTTGTTCAGTAATATCACCTTTTACAATTGTTAGCTTCACTTCATCACCTCTTTTCTTCATTTTAATTTATTTTAATGCGAATTTCCAGCTAAGCGACTAATTTCGTTTAGTTATCGCATAACTATAATTCCCTTCATAAACTGTTAGCTGCTGATTTTCAAGCCAAATTACTTTAGAACAAAGCTGATCCATAAAATAGCGATCATGCGAAACTGTTATAACTGTTCCTGAAAATAATTTAATTGCTTCTTCTAAAACCTCCCGAGAAACAATATCTAAATGATTGGTCGGCTCATCCAAAATCAGTGTATTGATAGGCATATGGATAAAACTAGCTAATCTAAGTCTCATTCGTTCCCCACCGCTAATATTTCCAACTTTTCGAAATACCATTTCACCATAAAACAAAAATCCCGCTAACATTTTTCTCGCTTCTCCTTCAGTTACAGCCACTTTATCTCGAAAAGCTTCAAGGACAGTTATTTCTGGATTTAGTTCTTCCATTTGCTGAGAAAGATATGCAACTTTAACGCTTGGACCAACTTTAATGAAACCGGCATCTGGAACAACTAACCCCTCAATCATTTTTAGAAGCGTCGTTTTACCTGTACCATTTTCGCCAATAAGCGCTATTCGTTCCCCTTGCATAATTTGTACTGACACGTCTTTTACAATTGTTTTATCTGCAAAAGCCTTGCTTACACCTTTCATTACTACTACTTCTTGTCCACTACGCCTCGCCTCATCAAATTGTAACTGCATTTGTTTCTGTGTCAAAGTTGGTTTTTTTACTGTCACTATTCGGTCCAAGGCTTTTTCCATATTTTTTGCTCGCCGAAACATCGCATCACTAGGCGGATTTGATGCCATTGCCCATATTCTAAGTTGCTTAATTGCCTTTTCCATTTTTTTGATTTTCTTTTGTTGATCTTTATAATCTTGGAATTCTCGTAACAAACGTGCTTCTCGTTCTTTTAAATAGCCGGAAAAATTGGTATTGTAAATAATTAGCTCCTTATTTTCTAATTCCACCATTTTTTGAACTGCTTCATCTAAAAAGTATCTGTCATGAGATACCACAAACACTGTACCTGCATAATGTTGCAAAAATTCCGTTAGCCACTCTACTGCCAAAAAATCCAAATGATTAGTTGGCTCATCTAGTAATAATAAATCTGTCTTCTGGAG
This sequence comes from Listeria immobilis, assembly GCF_014322845.1. Taxonomy (NCBI): domain Bacteria; kingdom Bacillati; phylum Bacillota; class Bacilli; order Caryophanales; family Listeriaceae; genus Listeria; species Listeria immobilis. Next base: position 107,565 of record NZ_JAASUA010000003.1, read on the forward strand.
TAATAAATGCGCTAATGCTGCTTTTGTTTTCTCTCCACCACTTAGCTCCCCCCATCGCCTTGTTATAAGTTGCTTGATACCTAAACCATTCACTACTTTATTTAAATTAGCGTCCATTTCATAGCCACCAAGTTCTCCAAATAGTGTCACTTTGTCACCATAACGATTCATTAATTTATCATTTGAATTTGTCGCCATCTCTAGTTCTAATCCTCGAAGTTCTTGTTCTAATGAATGCAGTTCCCCAAAACTTGTTCGCAAATACTCCTCAACAATCAGTTCCGAATCCACTGTAGACAATTGCTCTAAAAGTCCAATTTTCGCACCCTTTTTATGTGTAACAATACCACTATCAACTTCTTCTAGCCCTTTTAAAATTTTTAAAATGGTACTTTTCCCTTCACCATTTCGACCGATTAACCCAACACGTTCCCCTTCTTCTAATTGAAGTGATACTTTATCTAAAATTAAATCCCCTGCAAAACTCTTTACTACATTATTCATTGCTATAATTGTCATCTTATCCTCCATTTATCCAAGGAAGCACAGAAATGTTTCACGTGAAACATTTTTAGACAACAAAAAAGCGCCAGACAAGCGCCTGCCGCCAATTATAAGTACAATACTAACTTAGCACTATACAAACCGATTGTGTGACTCCATGCTTCTCTCATTTTTTCTAGTTATACAGTTTTTTGGGCAGACTTCACCAATGTAACTGCAATAACGGAAAAAATTGCACGGACAATATACAAATATTTAGCTATACTAGTTCGTGCTTTTAAAAGAAACATGTCATCTCACCTCTTTTCATTAATATTTCTAGAATAAGGGATGCAATGCTAAATGTCAATTGTTCTTTTTATCACATGCGTGAAACACAGCGTTTCATATTAGAAATTTATACCATTAATATGAAACACGAACCCAAAATGCCAAAATCTATTTACCAAGCGACCGAAACCGTTTACATTAGTAAGGCAAGCATAACTAAAACATACTAATCATATATATTTTTTGGAGGTGCCACAATGGAACATAATAAGCTAAAACCTTTCCCTAAAGACTTTTTATGGGGATCAGCTTCTGCAGCGTACCAAGTCGAAGGTGCCTGGAATGAGGATGGCAAAGGACCATCTGTATGGGATGAATTTGTTCGTATTCCTGGAACAACATTCAAAGAAACAAATGGAGATGTGGCGGTGGACAATTACCATCGTTATAAAGAAGATGTAGCGTTAATGGCGGAACAAGGCTTAAAAGCATATCGTTTTTCTGTTGCTTGGAGCAGGGTTATCCCGCACGGAAATGGAAAGATTAATGAAGCTGGGCTGGCATTTTATGATAGTTTGATTGACGAGCTGCTTTCTTATGGGATTGAACCTATTGTGACACTTTATCATTGGGATATTCCACAAGGGCTTCAAGATGAGTATGGCGGATGGGAATCGCGCAAAGTAGTAGAAGATTTTACTACCTATGCTGCCCTACTTTTCAAACGCTTTAATGGTCGAGTAAAATACTGGGTGACACTAAACGAGCAAAACGTCTTTATCTCGCATGGCTACAAATTGGCCTATCATCCACCCGGTATTTCTGACGATAAGCGCATGTTTGCAGCAAATCATCACGCAAACTTGGCAAACGCTTCTGCTATTGCTAAATTTCGCGAACTAGGTACATCTGGAAAAATCGGCCCGAGTTTTGCTTACGGACCAAGCTACGCGATTGATGCCAACCCTGCTAACGTCTTAGCTGCTGAAAACTCCGAAGAATTTAATGCCCATTTCTGGATGGATGTTTATACCTGGGGGGAATATCCTCGAGCTACTTGGAACTGGCTAGAGGAGCATGGTCTAGCACCGGAGATTTTACCAAGTGATACAGAACTTCTAAAACAAGGGAAACCCGACTTTATGGGCGTGAACTATTATCGTTCGATGACACACGCTTTTAATGGCAAAAATGGTGTTGGTTCTGGAAAAATGAACACTACTGGCGAAAAAGGCACTTCCGAAGAGACTGGAATCCCAGGGTTATACAAAAACACCAATAATCCTTATCTTGAAAAAACTAATTGGGACTGGGATATTGATCCAACTGGACTTCGCATTGGTTTACGTAGAATTACCAACCGTTATAAATTACCCATTATGATTACAGAAAATGGTCTTGGAGAATATGATAACTTAACAGAAGATTATCAAGTGCATGATAAATACCGAATTGGCTATATTCGCGCCCACGCTATAGCAATTCAAGAAGCAATTACAGATGGAGTAGAAATGCTTGGTTACTGCACTTGGAGCTTCACTGACTTACTTAGTTGGTTAAATGGCTATCAAAAACGCTATGGTTTTGTTTATGTTGACCGCGATGAAAATGATGAAAAAGAACTAAAACGCTATAAAAAAGACAGTTTTTACTGGTATAAAAAAACAATAGAAACAAACGGAGCTAATTTAGTAGAAGAACAGGACAAATAAGTCTTGTTCTCTCTTCGCTCCACTAATTTTTCTTGGGAGGGAATTATTTATGAAAAAAATATTGCTTGTTTGTGCAGCAGGAATGTCCACCAGTTTACTTGTGACTAAAATGAAAGCGCACGCAAATTCTATCGGGGAAGAAATTGAAATTGATGCATTGCCTGTTTCTGAAGCTAGTAGCGTGATTGATACAATGGATATTGTTATGCTTGGACCTCAAGTTCGCTACCAAAAACCACAAGTAAATGAGCTTGTACAAGGACGTATCCCTGTTGTTGTTATTGATATGAAAGATTATGGCATGTTAAACGGGAAAGCAGTTCTAGAAAAAGCCTTTGCAGAGATTAAATAATTTTAGATAAATAGGGAGGTTTTAAAATGAGTATAATGACAAAATTTGAACATGGAATGGAACGTGTTCTAGTACCGGTTGCGAATAAATTGAATTCTCAGCGCCATATTGCCGCTATTCGTGATGCATTTATTTTGGTTTTTCCATTAATTATGGCTGGTTCCATTATTACGTTGATTAACTTCGCAGTATTATCACCAGATGGCTTTATTGCGAAAATCTTATTTCTTGGGAAAATTTTCCCTAATTTAGCCGATGCACAGGCTATTTTCTCCCCTGTATTGCAAGGATCTACAAATATTATGGCAATTCTAATTGTATTTTTAGTCGCTCGAAATCTTGCCATTTTCTTTAAACAAGATGATTTGCTTTGCGGACTCACTGCAATTGGCGCTTTCTTCATTGTTTATACACCTTATACCGTTGTTGACGATGTTACTTATATGACCATCAAATTTCTTGGTGCTCAAGGGCTTTTCGTAGCAATTATTGTTGCTATTATCACTGGGGAAGTATTTAGTCGCCTTGCAAGATCCCCTCGTTTAATGATTAAAATGCCTGCTCAAGTACCTCCAGCTGTTGCTCGTTCATTCAAAGTACTAATTCCTGTTATTATCATTACAATTCTGTTTTCTGTCATTAACTATCTTATTACTCTTGTAGCCCCAGAAGGATTAAATGATCTTGTTTACACAGTTATTCAAGCACCTCTTAAAGATATGGGGACAAACGTGTTCTCTGTTATTATCATTGGTCTAGTATCTAACTTACTATGGGTTCTTGGGATTCACGGGCCAAACACAGTTGCAGCCATTCGTGACACTATTTTCACCGAACCAAACTTAGATAACTTATCTTATGTCGCCGAGCATGGTTCCGCTTGGGGCGCGCCTTATCCGGCAACTTGGGCAGGTTTAAATGACGGATTTGCAAACTACGGCGGATCTGGTATGACACTTGGGCTATTAATTGCCATCTTTATTGCTTCTCGTCGTGCAGACTACCGTGATATTGCAAAACTTTCTCTAGCACCAGGAATTTTTAATATCAACGAACCTGTTATTTTCGGTTTGCCAATCGTATTAAACCCGATTATGGTTATTCCGTTTATTATTACACCAGCTATCAACACATTAATTGGTTATTTCTTTATCACAACAAAATTAATCCCCCCTGTCGCCTATCAAGTGCCTTGGACGACACCAGGACCACTGATTCCATTCCTAGGTACAGGAGGAAATTGGCTCGCGCTTCTGGTCGGACTGCTATGTCTCGCCGTCGCGACAGTCATTTATCTACCATTCGTCATTGTCTCAAATAAAATTGCCGCGAGTGATGCCGCAATGGACGCAAACGCAACAGCTTCAACTGAAAAATAGACAGGGTGATTTTTGCATGATTAGCTAAGTAGGCTTTACTTGACTAATCGTAGGAATGAGGCTGGGACATAACTAAAACTCAGCAATAAAAATTGGAAAATAGAAAAGCAGAAATCATCGTATAGAGCCATTTCGAAAAATGGAATAGACATGATTTCTGCTTGTTTTTCATTGTAGAGCCTCTTTTGTCCCAGTCTCTCCTTTGTAAATTTGTAACGGTTGGACGACAATGTCTTTTTTCATATGTGAATCAACCATATAGCAACGCGGAATACGAATGGCTAAGTCAATATAGGTGGACAAATAAAGGCGGCCATGACTACTCAAGGAATGAAAGTAATATCCGTCACCCAAACAGCATCGATGAACTTCTTTGGCGCATAAATTCATTCCACGCATTAGGACAGCCACAACACGTTTATTGGTCTCGATTCCTTCATCGTAAGGCTGTTGAGCGATTCTTGGGGATCCATATCGATCTTTGTTTTCATAGAACACTCGTTTACTATTTTCTCTTAAAAAATTAGGGCGGAGTTGGGTCTTACTTGGGAAACGATTCCGCCATAAATAATATCCTTGCCTACTTACATTTAAAATCCTGCACAAAGCTTGAACTGAATACTGTTGATGATGTTTGTGAACAAACTCAAAACGAACTACTTTTTTTGCTTCACAGACGTTTTGAACTTTTTTAAAATTTCATTTTCCTCTTTTAGCCGTTTATTTTCCTGTTCAAGAATGTAGAAATCTGCTTTATCAGGTAATCTTTTTCCTTGTCCGGCAAAAGCCTTTTTTTCGTATCGATGATATTCTGAAAACCACCGAGAAATTGTTGGACGAGAGATATTATATTCTTCAGAAATTCTCTTGATAGTTACTTTCTTCTCAAGAATATCTTGAGAAATCTTCCGTTTAAATTCACGATCATACGTTTTTCTCAATAGAGGTCATTCCTGCCGGTAATGTAACTGATAGTCAAGAAAAATGTGCCATAGCCCGAGTTATTTTTTATACACAATAATTAATCATATTCAATGTAAATAGTATTATTTATGTTTTCTTTTAATAGCTTTATTAATTTTAGTAGGATTTCTTGTGGGATGACATCTAACTGAGATGTTTCAACCGTTTCTAGTAATTCTAATGCTTCTTTATTATTTGGTATTTCCCACGGACTTTCATCATACCACCCTTCATATAAATGGTAATAGTATGCTAACGACCTCCATTTTCCGTTAACAGGTTTAATTTCTTGCATAATTTCATTAAAATATCCTTCCCATATTTCTAACCCTATTTTTTCGCCATTATCTTTATAAGTATAAAAATCTATTTCGGGATTCCCTTCAAACCCCTTATAATAGTCATCCATAATTTAGCTCCTTTCTATTCATCCCAATGTCCATTAGATAACATTTTATCTTGCTCCAGCGTACTTACACCTTTTTTTCTGGCAGTCATGGCTTTTTCCCATTCGATTCTACTAATCCATTTGTCTGGTCCGACCAATATTTGTTGAACCCTCAGTTTTCCATTCGCATTGCCTGGAATAGTCTTTTCAACTACAAAAGTATTTCCTTGCTCCTCTGGTGCTCCCGGCGTTCTAGTGTGCCATCTAACTTCATAAGTGATACCATTTTCTTTCCACTTATAAGATATTTGTTCATAACCCGCCTTTTTCGTCTGTGCTTTTATTTTAGCATCATCTGGAATTGAAATAGGGGCTTTTTTCTTGTATTTATTTGCGAGTTTTAATTGTTGTTTCTCCGATAAAGAAGATAGGTTTGGAACCTTTGCCCCACTAGCCTTCTTATCCTTAAACACTTTTCCCCTCTCCAAGTTCTCAAGTGCGCTTTTAGGGATTTTTATTTTTCTTCCTTTGTATCTGCCTCCTGCGTACATATAGACTAAGCCTACGATAATGCCGAAACTCTGTGCTTTGCTTATTTGCTGTCCGGTGATGGGGTCTCGGCCTTTTTGGAGAGCTGCAACGACGGCCTTGATTGCTTCGGCGCTTTCGGTTGCTTGATTGGATACTTTAGGCAGTTCGCCGTTTTTCATGGCTTCATTGTAGGCATTCGTGGCTTCTACATCGACTATTCCGTTCTTCAATAAAATATGGATAGCACCGTTATACCTAATTTCGTACTCATTAAAGTTGTATTTTTTCTTTTTAGGCAACAATTCTTGTAATGCTTCAAATCGAGTAGTGTCTAGCTTCTCTAACCCATATGTACCTGTTTGGCTGTTAAAGGTAACATGATCAGTTAATTCTTGTATGGCTTTCTTCGCTTGATAGATAAGTTCACTTAACGAGTCGAAAAAGTTCGCATGGCTTTGTTCAAACGTAATATAACGTTCTAAGATATTCTCTTGTTCTATGGCATCTGTGAATTGCGTTCGAAGGCTTTGTTGCTGACCTTCATATAATGTGCCTGTACCAGCAGACATTCTTAGTAGTAAGTCTTCCTGTTTTCGCTTGATGACTGCCACTTTATCCATTAATTCTTGTAGCAACTGGGCATCCACTCTGGAATTAGGCGACGGATCCACCTGTTCTCCAAACTCTCGGATGTATCGCTCCAGTCTGTCCTCACTTTCATTCAATGCTTCGATAAGTATTTTACAAATCACTGGATAGGTTTCCTGAAAATAAGTTTATGAGGTGGTTATAGCTTTTCCTTTTAAACTAGTATCGGTGGCGGCGGCAGTTTGGATATTTTTCAGCATCGTTCTTGCTTCCTCGTTACTTTTCTTCAAGTTATGTAGAAATTCGGTTAATTCGGCAATGTCAATTCGACTCAATGAGTGTCAGCTCCCTGTGTCTTGACATAAGTTGTTGCTCCCGTTCCATGTATCCGCATCCTCTCTGTTAGTGTTATAGGAGTCCATTCTCCTGTTCTTATTATATCATTCACAAAGAGAATTGCTAGAAAAGCCATATTCAGCTAATCAAGAGTGCTAAAAAAGACCTCCAAACTTAATTTAAGATCTTTAGCCTTCCATCATCTTCTAACAGAATGAAAAAATGGTACTTCTTATACTCCGATGTTGTCAGCTCCGAATCAATACTCTGTCTGCACAATCTTAATGAGGTTATATTCATGATAATCAGCATTAGCGCTCAGTTTTTTTAGCATTTTGATATCTCAAAAATTGAGTTCTCCTTCCTAATAAGGATATAAATACAAGCCATAACTAAAATAGCATAAAGGTCAATGAACTATTTTTGAATTCTTTATTTTTTCCCTTTTAAAAATAATTCCCGCACTTTCTATTGGTAAGTTTATTAATAACAAGCAAAATAATACTTACTAATATAAAAAATTCCCCATTAAAGAAAATCAATGAATGATCACTCCATACCGTTAAAAAAGATATTATTTTCTGTCCTTTTTTAATAGAATGAAGGTGCTTTTACAGAAGAAAACTACGATGATATAATGAACTATATTGAATTCATAAAAATAAAAAGGGATGAGGGATTTATTTGAAAAAGGGATTGATGGCTTTACTTCTGCTTATCAGCGTTATGTTGCTTACCGCATGTAGCGCTCAATCTGACACAGAAGACGCTAAGAAAACGGAGCGATACGGAGATGCAATTAAAGAAAAGACAAAAACGAGCAACAACACTATTAAAGCGAATATTGATACAGATTTACCGAGTGGCATGTTATTCGAAATTTCCGCGAAATCTGATGATGGTACCAGATTAGAAAAACAGACCGGTGAAATTGGCGTTCTGGGCGGCATGAAAGGAACTTTTAAAAATGTAAAACCTGGTAAATATACACTCACATTTACAACATTGCCACTCCATAAACAAAGCGAAAAAGTACAAGAGAAAATAAAAGAAGCTGATAAAACTTTTGATGGACAATTTATTAAAAATGGCGTATTGAATAAGGTGGAAACTGTTACTCTTATGGAGAGCGATATGGAACTCACGGAAGATTCAGATGATAATTTAGATGAGTCAAGTGTTCCAGCAGAATATAAATCAGCCTTAACAAAAGCAGAACAATATTCTTCTATGATGAACATGTCCAAAGCTGGTATATACAATCAACTTACATCAGAGCATGGTGAAAAATTCTCCGCAGAGGCTGGTCAATATGCTGTTGATAATTTAAAAGCAGATTACAATGCAAACGCCCTAGCCAAAGCAGAGGAATATCAAAAGACTATGTCTATGGCACCCGAAGCAATTCGCGATCAATTAACATCTGATGCTGGTGAGCAATTCACTGCTGAAGAAGCTGATTATGCAATCAAAAATTTATCTAAATAAAAAATAAGTCCTGATAAATGTGTAGTGTGCGTCATGAATGTGAAGCGATTAACGAATTCGCTTAATTTATATGTCTACTTTTCTCTTGCCACTCCACTTTTTTGACAGCTCCAATTTTAAATAAAACAAATAAGGCTTCCACCCCTAATTTTGGCTGGAAACCTTATTTGTTTTCTCTACTAGAATTTTTAAATCATTCCGTATACCATTTTCAATTTCTATCAAGCATTTTCTTTCTTAATTCTAGAAATATTCACTAATGGCAGTATTGCTAAAAAAAGATAAATTAACTCAATTATTGGGATTGACCAACTAATAATTGTTGCTATTAAAGAAAGCCCCATACAAATAATAATGATAATGTACATTCGTTTTTTGGGAAGTCCCAACCGACGCAAACGGGCAAAATTTTTGAAACAAAAATAACTGAAAACGAAATATGCTGTAGTAATAAGCAGCATAATTATCCCAAAAACATATAATAATAAATTACCAGAGATAATAAGTAGTCTACCAACCATAGGAACCGTAGTAAATAAAGTAAAAACCCCTATCAGCAAACTCATAATACCTAGAGCCACTGTCAACTGGCGCACAACCGCACTTTTTTTCCAAAAATTTTTTTGTTCATCTGGCGCATCCTGACTTTCAGAATTAAATGGTTGTTCCAACATAATCTTCTCCTTTATTAAATAATATGTTAATCACGATGTATAGAAAAAATTTTATGAAGTTATTCTACCTGCTCCTGATTATAGTTCTTTTTTGCCATTGCCTCTAGTAAAAATAATACCGGGATTTGTGTTGTAATATTCGTTCTATCAACCATTTCCTGTGTTACATAGTACGGAATATTGACATCTGATAATCCTGCAAGTGTATTGTGACTTGTATTGGTGATACTAATAATCCGGCTACCATATTGCTGCATATTCTGCGCCTGCTCAAGTACCTGATCCGTTTCCCCTGATACAGATAAAATAATCATTACAGCTTTATTTTTAAATTGTTCTCCCGGATTAGGATAAAATGGATCTTTAATATAAAATGTCCGTTTTTTCATATTGGAAAAAAAGCGACTGCCATATTCCGCTAAAATTCCTGATGTCCCAATTCCAAAAAACACAACTAAGTCTGCCTCATTAATAATTTCAGCAGCTGCATCTAGGACTTGATCATAATCCCGATTCATCGTTCGTTCAAAAAATTCTTCTAAGACTTCGACTGTGTCTGCTGTTTTTTTCTTTTCACCTCGAGTTGCTTCTTGCTTCAGCTTCACTTTAAACTCCGAAAACCCCTCACAACCAACTTTTCTAGTGAAACGCACAATAGAAGCTGGTGATACATGGGTTGCTTCCGAAAGCTCACGAACCCGCATAAACATAACTTTATCTCTATTATCCATTATGTATCGGTATAAATGATGTTCTGTCTCTGTAAACTGCCTAATTACTTCATAGGAAAACATAAATCTATTCACCTCATCCAAATCAGTATTTCCCGGGAAATAAAAAACAGATGACCACCTCGCAATATGCAAATTAGGTCATCTGTCCGTATCCTTCTTATAAAGATGGAATATTTTTCTTTTTCTTTACATAGAATCGAAGGGCAATAATAATCGCACCGCCAACCGTATTAACCATCGGACTTAATGCTACGTTGATATTTGGAGGAATTGTCACTTGAACAATGGTCATTACAAACATCCATACAGCAATGACTCCAACTGCAACAAGTAAGTATTTTACTGTGCCGCCTTTTTGCCCAGCACGCATATTGGAAGCATATTTACGTAAAATCAGCATTGCAAAACCGCCGACTACTGCTGTAATTAGAAGTACAATAATCCCCAAAGTCTGCGCATTTTTTTGAAAAAAAGCACTAACTCCAGAAATTAACATCATCGCTCCAAGTACGAGCAAACCACCGTCTAGTACTAGCCACCATTTATCGGTATTTTGTTCTACTTGTTCTGCTTTTACGTCTAAAGAAACAACATATTCTGTTGGTGTTAAATTAAATAATTTTCTTGCTGTTATGCCTTTTTTCTGTTCTGCTAAAATCTTTTCACACATTTCATAGATGATGGTTTCTCGCTGTTCTTCACCGTAATGAGTGCCGCGCAAATGCTTTTCGACTTCCATTACATATTGCAAATTCCGCTTTGTTAATTCAGCCTTTAGTTCAGCCAATTGCGGTTTATTCGTTTCTGTGGTCAATGCTAAATCCTCCCTCACTTATACTACCTTCTATTATACCGGACTTATCAGCTATAAAAAAGCTATTTTTTCAATTCATTTTCGCTCCTTGAAAAAGTCCCCGTAATTTGCGCAAAAGATACATCATTAAAATAAAAATAACAATTATTGAACCTATCCCCCAACAAATATAGGCAACAAAACTTAAATCTGTATTCGCGGTAGCCAAATTCGCTATTGCAATACCAAGAACTAATGACAATATTATAAGAAACGGCCATTTTACCCAAGGAAATGCAAATAAGTAGCCACTACGCTCGATATGCTGTTTTTTATATAAAATTAAAATAGCTAGAACCATCATTATATTTAAAATGATACTAAATATCACTGGCCCAATCGCAACAGATTCAAACGAAAACAATGTAAAAACATTTAAATAATCTTCAAATCTAAGTAAAGTAGCCATTCCTGCTTCACCAGCATTCGGCCAAATATAATTATAGATATTATCAAGCATCGGATTTATCACATTAGGTGATAAAGTAACCCCAAAAGCCACTGCTGCAGCTGCAATCGGCGAACCAATTAACAATCCAATTAATACTGCTACTAAAAAAATAAGAATAAACGATGATAATCCACCTGCTATATCCATCCAAAATTTCGCTATATCTAGTTGAATATATTCACTTGGCACATGTTTTAAAAAATATAGCCAACCAAGTGCAGTTGAAATAATATAACTTAATGTAATCGTCGCAATCCCCAAAATCAATTTTACACCAACAATATGTGTTCTTTTATACGGCAGTGCTGCTGTAATCCGATTTCCTCGCGTATACCGTTCAAAAATAATAGCTAAAACGCCTAAAATAAACACACTTATCTTAATCAATGAAAAAAACATATCCATTTGAAAATAAAACATAAATGGCATATATTCTTGATATTCCTCTGCCACAAAAGTTGTATACATTGGGACAGCCAAATAAGCAACCGTCAAACTAGTATTTATCTCTTCATCCGAAGTCTTAAACTCTGGATCTGCTTTTTGTTGCTCCAAAAATTCACTAGTCTCATAATAATTTTTTTGACTTTGCCATCTGTCCGCATCTAAGACAAGACCCAAACTAATTCCTAAGAAAAATAATATTGCTACACCTAATAGCATCCACCTCATATTACGCCATTCTCTATACCACAAACCTCGATTAAACATTGCTAGCCTTCACCCCTCACTTTATGTCCTAAATCTCGTAATAATCAATTTTATCATTCGTTAAATGGCTCGTAAAAATATCTTCTATGGTAATTACCATCTCTTCATACAAAATTGGCTCTTCTTGCCGTAATTGCTTTGCGAATTCACTGGCATTTTCAGTAACCAAAAGCGTATATATTCTTCCGTTTCGATAAAGTAACCTTGCTTTTTCTTTTACAAAACCCGGAATTGTCTTTGTTTTAAAAGCCACTTGTATTTTCAACGCATTATCGCGCATATTCGCCAGATAATAGTCTAACTCCACACTAGCACCTTTTAAAACAATCACCCGGTCTGCAATTGCCTCAAGCTCATCTAAGCGGTGTGAAGCAATAACCACACTTGTTTCACGCATTTTAACCGTATTCGTAATGAGTGTTAAAATCTGTTTTTTAATAATCACATCCAGACCATCCATCGGCTCATCTAACAGTAAATAACGAACATTAAGCGAAAAAGCTAAAATAATGAAAAATAAAGCTCTTCTCCCCTTCGAAAAAGACATTAATTTTGCCTTTTTAGGAAGCTCAAATTGCTCCATTAAATCATTAAAAAAAGGCTCATCAAACGTCGTATAAATATTTTTATAAATTTTGACAACTGCATTCACACTATATGTATTATAATGGTTCATATTGTCTTCCAAGAAAAACAAATCACACTTTACTTCGGGATGCGCATAGATGCTTTTCCCATTTAAAAAAACGTCCCCCTCATCAGGTAAGTAAATTCCCGTCATCGTTGAAAATAGCGTCGTTTTCCCCACACCATTTCGACCAATAAGCGCAGTCACTTCTCCACCTTTTAAATCAAATGAAATATCCTTCAGCACTATCTTGTCTTCCATCTTTTTTGTTATCTTTCGAATTTCCATTTTTTCACCTCTCCAAACCATTATATAAGCTCCATGATAATTTTTCTATACTTTTTAAAATTTTCTACTAATTCCTTTCACAAACTTAAGGCCCAAACCAATCATTATACTAATTTCACATATTGCGGTAAAATACTTCTATATGAATTTATTTAACTCTCCCTGAGGTGAAAACATGATAAAACTAGACACTACTATGCTTGATTATTTTAAAGAAAACCCAACTCTCCGGAAATATTTATTTTCTGGTCATTTTGGCTTGGAAAAAGAAAATGTTCGCGTAACTGCTGATGGAAAATTAGCCCTTACCCCTCATCCAGCCATTTTTGGACCGAAAGAAGATAATCCATATATCAAAACTGATTTTTCTGAGAGCCAAATTGAAATGATTACACCAGTGACAGACTCCATTGACACTGTTTATGAGTGGCTTGAAAACCTCCATAACATCGTTTCCTTACGCTCTAAAAACGAACTTCTTTGGCCTTCTAGTAATCCACCAATTTTACCAGCTGAAGAAGATATTCCAATCGCTGAGTATAAAACACCCGATAGTCCCGACCGGAAATATCGCGAACATTTAGCAAAAGGATATGGCAAAAAAATCCAGTTATTATCCGGTATTCATTATAATTTTTCCTTCCCAGAAGCGTTGATTGATGGTCTTTATTCAGAAATCAGCTTACCAGAAGAGTCCAAACAAGCTTTTAAAAACCGCTTATATTTAAAAGTCGCCAAATACTTCATGAAAAATCGCTGGTTATTAATCTACTTAACTGGTGCTAGCCCCGTTTATCTAACTGACTTTACCAAAACAGAAAACGAAGAAACACTAACTGATGGAAGCAGTTCTCTCCGTGACGGAATTTCGCTTCGTAATAGCAGCGCCGGTTACAAAAATAAAGAAACACTTTTTGTTGATTACAATTCTTTTGATGCCTATATCGCTAGCATTTCTAATTATATTGAACAAGGTAAAATCGAAAGCATGCGCGAATTTTACAATCCCATTCGCCTCAAAAATGCCCATACTGATCAAACCGTTGAAAGTTTAGCAGAGCACGGCGTTGAATATTTAGAAATCCGCTCCATTGACTTAAACCCACTAGAAGCAAACGGCATTTCAAAAGACGAACTTAACTTTATTCATCTGTTTTTAATTAAAGGGCTGCTGTCCAAAGACCGTGAACTATGCGACAACAACCAACAATTAGCCGATGAAAATGAAAATAATATTGCTTTAAATGGTCTGGCACAACCAGCCATCAAAAATTGTGACAATGAGAAAATCAGCCTTTCTGAAGCTGGACTCCTAGAACTTACAAAAATGGATGACTTTGTTAGCGCCCTTCTTCCAAATGATACCTATTTTTCTAGTATCATCGAAAAACAAAAAGAGCGCTTGCTACACCCTGAAAAGACCATTGCTTATCAAGTAAAAGAGCAAACAGCAACAAACGGCTATATCAATTTCCATTTAAATCAAGCCCAATTATTTATGGAAGAAACCGATGCGCTAGCCTATAAACTGATTGGCGCTGAAGACATGGAACTATCCACACAAATCATTTGGAAAGATGCCATCGCACGGGGTATAAAGGTAGATGTTCTCGACCGCGCCGAAAATTTTTTACGCTTCCAAAAAGATAACCATGTTGAATACGTTAAACAAGCAAGCAAAACCTCCAAAGATAATTATGTCTCCGTCTTAATGATGGAAAACAAAGTCGTCACCAAAATGGTTTTAGCAGAAAATGGCATCCGCGTCCCATTTGGCGACAGTTTTAGCGACCAACTTCTGGCAAGTGAAGCCTATCCATTGTTTAAAGATAGAAAAATCGTTATTAAACCTAAATCCACCAATTACGGATGGGGTATCAGTATATTTAAAAACACCTTTACGCTGGAAGACTATCAAGCAGCTTTAAACATCGCTTTTAGTTATGATAGTTCCGTCATTATTGAAGAATTTATCCCCGGTGATGAGTTTCGCTTTCTAGTAATTAACGACAAAGTAGAAGCAGTATTAAAGCGCGTTCCCGCTAATGTTACTGGTGATGGCATCCATAGTATTCGCGAACTAGTAAACGAAAAAAATACCGACCCATTACGTGGAACAAATCATTTAAAACCACTTGAGAAAATCCAGACTGGCCCAGAAGAAACCCTGATGCTTTCTATGCAAAAACTTTCTTGGGATAGCGTTCCAGCACCCGGCGAAACCATATACTTGCGTGAAAACTCCAACGTCAGCACTGGTGGCGATAGCATTGATTACACTGCTGAAATGGATGATTACTTTAAAGAAATTGCAATTCGAGCAACACAAGTGCTTAATGCCAAAATTTGCGGCGTTGATATAATTGTTCCACGTGAAACAATTGATCGTGAAAAACATGCTATCATCGAGCTTAATTTCAATCCTGCGATGCATATGCACTGCTTCCCATATCAAGGTGAACAGAAAAAAATTGGCGATAAAATTTTAAATTTCTTATTTGATTAGAAAAGACCCCTTAGCTATTAGGCACTGCCACTAAAAAATGAGAATAAAAGAAAAACACTTTCGTTGAATTCATGTAAAATGAAATTAATGGAGGTGTTTTTTGTGCGTACAAGAGTTATATATCCAGTAGAAATAAAAGAAGAAGCAATCAAAATGAAGCTAGCTGGCAAAGCAACCAAAGAAATTATGGACGCTTTAAATATCAAGAATCCAACACAAGTGAAAATTTGGTGGCGCTGGTATCGAAATGGAGAAAATCGGTTTCATCAAGGTGTAGGAAAACAATATAAATATCAAAAAGGTCTTGTTGAATTACCAGAAATAGAGCAATTAAAAATAGCTCTTCGACAAAAAGAAGTGGAACTGGAAATCTTAAAAAAGTACAAGGCGTTGGAAAGGAAGGGAATCCCTCCTATTTTGTTTCCTTAGTAGAAAATCTAAAAGGAACCTATCTAGTCAAAGAAATCTGCCAAGCATTACAAGTTCCAATATCCACTTATTACCGCTGGAAAAAGAAAGATTTTACACGAACTACCGTGGAAAACAAAGTGGGGAAATTGTGTAAAACTTATCGTTATACGTGTGGTTATCGAAAGATTGCTGCACTAATGAAACAAGAAAAAACTATTGGTATCAATCAAGTTCAACGCATTATGCAGAAACACAGTTGGCAATGCCAAGTGAAAGTGAAAAAGAAAAACCGACCTGGCTCTGTGTACACTTCTTATGAGTATTATCAATGTTGTCAAAAGAAAAACGTTATCCGCAGTATGTCCCGAAAAGGGACACCAGCAGATAACGCTCCCATAGAATGTTTCCATTCCTCGCTAAAGTGTGAAACATTCTACCTCAATAAAGCGTATAAATACGCTAAATCTATTGTAATCCAAATTGTAAAAGATTACATTAAATATTATAATGAAAAAAGAATTCAACAAAAATTAGGCTACCAGTCTCCTGTTAATTTCAGAAAACAAGCAGCCTAATCAAAGGTGTTTTTATTCAATTCTCACTTTTCCATGTCAGTGCAATTATTGTAAATTGCTAAGGGGTCTTTATATATAAGACATTGTTCAAGAGGTTTCCTCGATACAATTTTCTTCAATCAATACTACTTCATCCATTTGATTAATGACATTCTTCATAAATTTATACCTGCTTAGCTTATCTGCATTTCTGCCATTAGTAAATGCTACTTCTACCAAAGTATTGAATTGCTTATTTTCTGCATACAACCATTCTTGTGAAGAAGCTACATAATTATCAGTAATAGTTAACTTATCCGCATAAAGTCCTTTATAAAGAAAGTATACACCAAAAAACAAGCTATCATGCTCTGAACATATTATATCCCACTTATCTTCAAAAATATTTTTTATTTGCTCTTTAGATAATTTAGTTCCATATTCTGAAAAATAAGATTTCCTCATACACTCACTTCCTTTTAAGTTTATCTGTTTTTTAATAACAAAAAGAGCATTAAATTGGACTTAATGCTCTTTTTGTTATTAAGCTAAATTTTCCATTTGTGCCAAGAATGCTTTTTGCCATTTCTTTTCGTTCAAGAATTCAATTGGAAATGATGGGTCTAGTTTATGGAGGATTTTCGCCCATGCATCTGTTCGCAAAGATGATGATTGACGAATCGTCATAACAAACAATATAATGATTCCAGCAATCAATACCAAAAAACACAGAATGCCAGTTACTATTGCTGCTGAATTTTGGGTGTTTACCGCAAAGAAAGCGGTAAGTGCGCCTAAAACAATAACCAAAACAAAATATGATGGTATGAAAAGCAGCGTTTTCTTCCGGCTTGCCCGATAAGTCGAAACGTCTAATTGCTTTTCAAGTAACGCTAACTGGCGTACCGGATTTTTCTTCTTCACAACGGGTATTGCATATTTATCTATTAGTAAATGTGCCGCCTTTACTTCTTCTTTATTGTTCTTTGGTATAAGAACAAATAAAACAATTAAAAATACAATTCCAATTAATTGGATCAAATAAAACACTCCTAAAATCAAATTTTACATTTAATTATAGCATTTAAAACTATTATCAGGTTTGTAGCTTTTGTGAACGTTTCTTTCATAAATCCGTTAAAAAGTACGAAAAAAAACAATTTCTCGACTATAGGTTTATCAAGAAATTGTTTCACGTGAAACATATTAAACGTTAAAGCGGAAATGAACTACATCTCCATCTTTCATTTCGTATTCTTTACCTTCCAAACGAACTTTTCCTGATTCTTTAGCTGCCTGTTCAGAGCCATATTCAACTAAAGCATCGTAAGCAACTACTTCTGCACGAATAAATCCTCGTTCAAAGTCCGTATGAATAATTCCCGCACATTGAGGAGCTTTCATTCCTTTAATGAACGTCCATGCACGAACTTCTTGAACTCCTGCTGTGAAGTAAGTAGCAAGTCCAAGCAATGTATACGCAGAACGAATAAGTTGATCTAAACCAGACTCTTCAATACCCAATGCTTCAAGAAACTCGATTTTGTCTTCGTCTTCTAGTTCAGCGATTTCTTCTTCTGCACGAGCACAAACAACGATAACTTCGGAGTTTTCACTTGCAGCAAACTCACGTACTTGTTGCACGTATTTATTATCATCAGGGTTAGAAACATCTTCTTCACTTACATTCGCCACATATAAAACTGGTTTTCTTGTAAGCAAGAATAAATTACGAACAATTTTTTCCTCATCGTCGCTGAATTCAATGGCACGAGCTGGTTTATCATTTTCAAAGGCGTCACGTAATTTAACTAAAACATTAAATTCTGCAACAGCATCTTTATCTTTTTGTTTAGAGAGCTTCTCCACACGACCAATGCGCTTCTCTACTGTTTCCAAATCCGCTAAGATAAGTTCTAAGTTAATTGTAGAAATATCATCTAACGGATCTACGCGGCCTTCTACGTGCGTGATGTTCTCGTCATCGAAACAACGAGTCACATGACAAATCGCATCTACTTGGCGAATATGTGATAAAAATTTATTCCCAAGCCCTTCCCCTTTACTGGCCCCTTTCACAATACCAGCAATATCTGTAAATTCAAAAGTGGTTGGAACTGTTTTTTTCGGTTTTACAAGTTCGGTTAATTTGTTTAAGCGGTGGTCAGGTACTTCTACAATACCAACATTTGGGTCAATCGTCGCAAATGGATAGTTCGCAGCCTCTGCTCCTGCTTTTGTGATTGCATTAAAAAGTGTCGATTTCCCTACGTTAGGAAGCCCGACTATACCAGCTGTAAGTGCCATTATATATAAACTCCTTTTCATTAACTTCATTTTCAAATGCCCGTCAAATAGACATTTTTTCACTAACGTATATTATAAAGGTTTTTCACACAAAAAGCCACCCAATAAAAAAACGAAAACCCTTTACATAGTGTAGGATTTTCGTTTTTCTTTTAGCTTATTTTAAATCTATTACATGTTCTGCGAGATTAATGCCCGTTCCAGCAGCAACACGCTCTGCAAATTCAGGCTCCACTTGATAAAAATTACGCAGGTTGCGAATCTTAATATCTTCACGAACGCTTTCCCAGTCATCCACAATGTTTTTCACAAGTGCCGCACGTTCTGCATCTGAATAACGATTCCAAACTTCTTTCGCATGTCCAAAGTTATTTGGTTTTTCAGCAGCAAGGCGACCAGAAATATCACCGCGAATTTCTTGCTCAGGTTCGATAAATGCTGGATTTTCTTTTGGTTCAGTCTCACAACTATTAGGCTCATAATTAATCGAGCTTGTTTGTTGTTTAAATGGCATATAACCATCACGTTGATTGTTAGCAACCGTTGATTTCGGGCTGTTAATTGGAAGTTGCAAATAGTTTGGTCCAACGCGATGTCTTTGCGTATCAGAGTAAGAGAACAATCGCCCTTGAAGCAAACGGTCCTCAGAAGGTAGCATTCCAGGCACAAGCACACCTGGGTTAAAGCCAACAGACTCTGTTTCGGCAAAAATATTATCCGGATTACGATTTAAGGTCATCGTTCCGACTAATTCGTATGGAAATACATCCTCAAACCAATCTTTGGTTGCATCAAGTGGGTTGAAATCATAGTTATCCAGATCTTTTGGATCAAGAACTTGCACATATAAGTCCCACTCAGGATAGTCCCCATTTTCAATCGCTTCATATAAATCACGACTAGCATGATTAAACTCTTTTGCTTGAATTTGTGCCGCTTGCTCGGTTGAAAGGTTAACAATTCCAGCTTTTGGAACCCAGCGAAGTTTTACATAAACTGTCTTCCCTTCTGCATTAATCCATTTAAAAGCATGCACACTGGAACCACGAATTTCACGATAAGAAGCCGGTGTTCCTTCATCACTAAACAAATAAGCAATCATCGTCGTCGCTTCGGGAGTTAAACTAAAGAAATCCCAATAACGATTCCCGTCTTGAATATTCGTACGTGGATCTGGCTTCAAAGAATGAATTACATCCGGAAACTTAATCGCATCACGAATAAAGAATACTGGCAAATTGTTTCCCACAAAATCATAATTTCCTTCTTGCGTATAAAACTTAACAGAAAAACCACGTGGATCACGTAAAGTCTCTGGTGAATGCAGTCCATGAATAACTGTTGAAAAACGTGCAAAAACTTCTGTCTCGGTTCCCTCTTCTTGTAAAAATTGCGCTTTTGTATATTTTTTCATGCTCTTTTTCGTAACAAATTTTCCGTGCGCTCCTGCACCACGAGCATGTACAACGCGTTCTGGAACACGCTCTCTATCAAAATGCGCCAACTTCTCAATCAGCATATAATCTTCTAGTAATGTTGGTCCTTTTAATCCCGCTGTCATCGAATTTTGGTTGTCCCCAATTGGTACTCCTTGATTCGTTGTTAAATTCTTTTTATCTGGCATATGTATAAACCTCCAATAAAATAGTTTGATCATTTTTATTTATAATTATTATTAAATGATACTATTTATATTCTAAAGAAGGTTTTCTCAAACTTCAACTAAAAGGCTTTAAAAAAACAATCCTTCCGTTACCTAAAATAAAAGATAACGAATGGATTGCTTTTTTAGTTTTCTTCAGCCTTCACTAAAATCTTTTTCACTTTTCTTTCAAAATCTCGACGCGGAATCATCACACTATGTCCGCAGCCTTCACATTTAATTCGAATGTCCATTCCCATGCGGATAATTTTAAAACGATTCGTTCCACAAGGATGAGATTTTTTCATTTCTACAACATCATTTAAATCGAAATGCTTTTTTTCCATAAACATCACAACCTATTCATCATCAAACTGAATATCTAGAATTTCTAAAATACGATCTAAGTCATCATCAGATAAAAACTCAATTTCAATTTTACCTTTTTTATCGCGACGTTTAATAGATACAGCAGTTCCAAATTTTTCGCGTAATTGACTTTCACTTTCACGAATAAAGATAGGAACACGAGCTGGTTTTAATGTTTCACGTGAAACATTTTCGTTTAAGTTTGCTACAACCTCTTCTAACTGCCGTACTGTTAAGCCTTGTGTAATAGTCTTTTGGGCTGTTGGAACAATATTTTTCTTAAGTTTTAGCCCTAACAACACACGACCATGTCCAGCTGATAATGAGCCATCTCGAAGCATCTCTTGAACTTCTTCCGGTAGCGTTAAAAGGCGGACAAAGTTAGCAATATATGGTCTGCTCTTACCAAGACGTTCTGCTAATTTAGCTTGCGTTAATCCCAATTTTTTCATTAGGAATTGATATGATTCAGCTTCCTCTAAAGGAGATAAATCTTCCCGTTGTAAGTTTTCAATTACAGAAAGCTCCATCATTTCTTCTTCTGTTAAATCACGGACAACTGCCGGAATTTCTTTTAATTTGGCTTCTTTTGCTGCTCGGAATCTACGTTCACCTACAACAATTTCATATCCCTTAGCAGCATTCCTTAAGATGATTGGTTGTAATATCCCATGAACTTTAATTGAATCGCGTAATTCATTGATTGCTTTTGTATCAAAAATTTTACGCGGTTGATATGGGTTTGGTTTAATTTCTTTTATAGCAATATTTTGAACGGTTTCTTCATTTGTATCAACATTATTAAATAGCGCATTGATTCCCTTACCTAGACCCTTAGCCATGTGCAACCACTTCCTTTGCTAATTCTAAATAAACTTCTGCACCTTTTGATTTTGCATCATACAGCAAAATTGGTTTACCGTGACTAGGCGCTTCACTTAAACGTACATTACGTGGAATAATCGTGTTAAACACTTTGTTTTGGAAGTATTTTTTCACTTCTCCAATTACTTGTATACCTAGGTTTGTTCTTGCATCAAGCATTGTTAGTAAGACACCTTCAATTTGCAAATCCTCATTAAGATGTTTTTGAACAATTCTTATTGTGTTTAAAAGCTGGCTTAAACCCTCCAGCGCATAGTACTCACATTGAACAGGAATTAATACGGAATCTGCTGCTGTTAAAGCATTTAGTGTCAAAAGCCCAAGCGATGGCGGACAATCAATAATGACATAATCATAGTCGTCACGAATTGAGTCGATTGCTTTTTTCAATCTAATTTCACGTGAAATTGCTGGAACAAGCTCTACTTCAGCGCCTGCAAGCTGAATGGTTGCCGGAATTACATTTAAATTGTCCAAATCTGTTTTTTGTAACACATCTTGAATGGCTACATCGTCAACAAGGACATCATAAATACAATGTTCTATTTCACCTTTATTTACACCAACCCCACTGGATGCATTTCCTTGTGGATCAATATCTACTAGTAATACTTTCTTGCCTAAAAAAGCTAGGCTAGAACTTAAATTAACGGATGATGTTGTTTTACCAACTCCACCTTTTTGGTTCGCTAGTGCAATCACTTTGCTCAATCTTTTTCACCAACCCTTATTTTGTACCGAAATTTCCGGTTCTTTTATCTTCTATTCTACCAAAAGATTTTCATTTAGTCTTACAAAAAGTAAAAATAAATTTAAATTCGTGTTTTCAGAGCAAAAAAAGCGTGAAAATATTATTTTTTATTTTAAAATGTTTCACGTGAAACATTTTAAAATAAAAAAAAGCAACCAACCTAAGCTGATTACTTCTCTAAACTCAATCGACTGAAAAAGTTGTCTTAACGCCTAGAACCGTACAAACTTTCTGATACATTCTAAGAGTTAAATCGGGATCTCCAGCTTCTAAACGACCAATAATTACTGGTGATAGATCGGATTTTAAAGCTAAATCCAATTGCGACCATTTCTTTTCCATTCTTTTGGCAAATATATATTTACCTATACTTGCTGAAAAACTTTCTAAGTAATGAGCAATTCCTTCGTTTTCTAATGCTTGTTTTTTAAGGGTTTCAAATTGATAATCTGAATTACCAATACTTGTTTCTACATCAATCCGTCGTAAGAAAACACGTTTGGCTTCTTCTCGATAAGAGCCCATTTGATCAGTGAACGGGTTTTTATCTTTAAAATAACCTTTAACAAAACAATAATAAGTTTCATCTCCACTAAAGGCAGTGAAGTAAATTAAACGGCTATTTTTATCTTTAAAATGTGCCTTCATTTCTTGGATTGGTTGATCTACCGTTGTTTCGATACGAGTTGTTTGTAGTGAATAGGCTTGACTTTTGCCAATAATTAAATGTACATCAGGGAGAATTTGCTTTCCAGTACTAAGCTTTCTTGTTTCTGCTGTTTCGAGTTGTAGTAGGCCTTGGAATACTAAGGTGGCCATTAGTGGTTCTTCTACAATTAAATTTTGTAAAAAATCATACGCTTGGAACTCATTTTGTTCGTCTTTCACAAAAATGATTTTTGCCATTCGTTTCGTGATTCCACTCCTACTTGAGCGAATCACTCCCTCCTTTACAACTTTACCTAATTCTATTGTACTTTTTTCTGCTCAAAATTGCACTTATTTTCTCTAATCTTTCTAAAATACATAACAATTACTCTTTTAAATATAAATCAACTCAAAATGAGTCGCTTTTTTAAATAAAAAAGAGCCACTTACTTGTGCGGCTCTTCCTGAATAAAAGTCTTAATTAATCTTTTAAAATGCGCCTTTACTTTTTCGGTTGTTTCCACCACTTCTTGATGATTTAATGTTTCTTGCATTCCCGCTGCTAAATTGGTAATGCAGGAAATACCCGCAATCCTTAAGCCGCAATGGTTGGCAACGATAGTTTCACTAACAGTAGACATCCCAACCGCATCTGCGCCCATCAACCGAGCCATACGTATTTCTGCTGGTGTTTCATAAGATGGTCCTGAGAAGCCCATATAAGTGCCTTCTTGAAGTTTGATTTCAAGCTTTTGAGCAATACGCTGCAAGCTATGTTGGTACGCTTGATCATAAGCTCTACTCATATCTGGAAAACGTGGTCCCGCTCCGTAGTTAGGGCCAATAAGAGGATTTGTGCCAGTGAAGTTAATTTGATCGGAAATTAGCATTAACTCTCCCTGTTTAAACTGCTCATTAACTCCCCCAGCTGCATTAGTTAGTATAACTGAATGTGCCCCTAACTTTTTCATCAGTCGGATTGGCATGGTTACTTCTTCCATCGAGTAGCCTTCATAGTAATGAAACCTTCCTTGCATACCAAGAACCCATTTTCCCATTAATTTTCCATATACGAGTCTTCCTTTATGTCCTTCTACAGTAGAAATTGGAAAGCCCGGAATAGTATGGTAATCAAAGTAAGCTGCATCCTCTATTTCATCTGCAAGTTCTCCAAGACCCGATCCTAAAACGAGACCAAAATCCAACGCTTGAATGCCGTGTTTTTTTAGAAAAGTGACTGCTTCTTTCATTGTTTCTCCTTTCCTAATCAAATGAAGTAATTTTTTCCTTTAGTAATTGTTTTTCCTCGTCCGTAGCAAATGAGGCTTCCAAGGCATCTAAGGTGATTTTTTGAATGACTTCTGTTGTTACTTGTAATGTTTGCCATTCTTTCGTTAAAGTGGTTCTCGATACGCTACGGTTATCTGTATTAATAGAAAGAGAGATCCCCGCATTATAAAACGCTTGAAATGGGTATTCGTCCATTGTGGAAATAGCTTTTGTTTGTAAATTACTAGTTGGACACATTTCGATATGAATTTGATGCTGGATGCAAGTAGCCATTAAATCTTGATGTCCTCGCATGCTAGTTCCATGACCGATACGCTTTGCTCCAAAAACAATTGAATCACGAATATTTGCAGCCGAACCACATTCACCAGCATGAATGGTTAAATTAACTGCTTTTTCTTTTGCATAATCAAACCATTCAAGGTACATCTTTGGCGGATACGCAGCTTCATCACCAGCTAAATCAACGCCTACAACACCAATTTTTCGATAAGAAACTGCATAATCAATAACACGTTTATTTGTTTCTAAATCATGCCCTCGCATAGCGCAAAGAATCATATTACTGTGTACACCATAATCCAAGTACCCTTGTTTCAGGCCGGATGCAACACTCTGAATTATTTCCTGCTCACTTAACCCTTCTAACTTAAATAACATTGGTGAAAAGCGTACTTCGATATAAATTATATTTTCATCTGCCGCCTGCGCAATTAAGTCATAGGCGGCGATTTTTAACGCTTCTTCATTTTGCAAAAATGGCATTACCGTCTCAAAACATTTTAAATAACTGGCTAAACTCTGACAATTTGCTGCAACGTGCAGATTTCTGCTAACTTCTTCGTCCGGCGGTAGCTTCTTACCAGCAATTTTTGCTAATTTTTTTAAAGTTGCTAGCGAAATGGAACCATCCAAATGCGAATGTAGCTCTATTTTTGGAAGACGTTTGATTGTTTGAAAGGTCATTTTAGCATCATTCTAGTGGGCATGCCGGTTTGAGCACCTTTTGACTTCACAGAAAGAGCACTTGCTTTCACGGCCCATTTTACCGCTTGATCAAAGCTTCCTTCTAATAAGGTTGCTGCAAAAACACCTGCGAACGTATCCCCCGCACCTGTTGAGTCAACTGCTTCTACCTTCTCAGCTGGAACATTTACTTGAATGCCATTAGCAAAGTAACTCACACCTTCTGCACCTTTTGATAGGATGATTTTCTGCGGATTCTTTTCAAGCAGTTCTTTCTCTGTAGTACGCAATTTACGCGCTATATCACTGAATTCCATTTCATTCGGTGTGATATACGTTGCTTTTTCAAACATTTCTGCTGAAAATAACTCAGAAGGTGCAGGGTCTAAGATGGTAGTAATTTCGTTCTCCACGCAATAAGTTAGTGCATCTAAAATGATTTCTTTAGGTAATTCCAATTGGAGCAAAACAATATCCGCATCACTAAAAATGGAAGAAAAGTCAGTTACTGTAAATTGATGATTAGCTCCCGGGACGTAAATAATTGAATTATCCCCGTCTATAATGGTAATTACAGCCGCTCCAGTTGAAGCCTCCACCTCTTTTAAAAAGTTCGTTTGAATTCCTTCATTTTTAAAATTAGCTAAAATTTGTTTTCCCGCTTCATCATTTCCAACAGCTCCAACGAAAGCAACATCCCCGCCAAAACGCTTAGCTGCAACTGCTTGGTTTGCACCTTTTCCACCAAAATATTTTTGGAATTCTATGCCTTTAATTGTTTCGCCTTTTTGCGGCTGATGCTCTGTTTCCACGACATAGTCAATGGAACAGCTCCCCAAAACAACTATTCTACTCATGCTATCTTCCTCTCGCATAAAATTTATGCTCTATTTGTTTTAATTGCCTCAATCATTTCATTTATATCTAAAATTTGATTTCCTATCCCAAGTTGTTTAGCAACTCGACTGATATATGGTTGTTTTAAATTTGCTTTTTCTAAAATATCAAAATCCCAAAACACTTTACGCCTTGAGGAATCAAGTAATTTCTGTTTATTTGCCATAACAATAACTCGTTCAAAATTACTTACGACAAACTCCATATCATGAGTAATGGTAATAATGATTTTATTTTCCTTTTGCAACTCAGAAATAATCTTTCCTAGTCTAAGCATTGATGGATAATCTTGTCCTGCAGTTGGCTCATCGAGAATGATAACGTCTGGATTCATCGCGATAACCGCAGCAATCGTTATAAATTTCCGAATTGAAAAAGGTAAATTATAAGGATGTTCTTCTAAATATGGCTTAAGCCCAGTTAATTCCACTGCTTTATTTACGTTTTCTTGTACTTGTTTCTCTGAAAGTTTAAGATTTTTTGGTCCAAACTGAATTTCACTTAGCACATCACTATGAAAAATTTGATCATCTGGATTTTGAAAAACATAGCCAACTTTTCTTGATATTTTCGCCGTTGTATAATCTTTTGTATCCCAACCATCCACTACAATTTTTCCAGAAGTAGGTCGAAGCAAGCCATTCATAAGTTTCACAGTCGTTGTTTTTCCTGCGCCATTTTGGCCAACGATTGCAACAGCCTCGCCCTTTTCAAAAGACATGCTAACATTTTCTACTGCACTAAAACCACCTGGGTATGAAAATGAGACTTGATCTAACTGTAAATAACTCAAAATGTCTTAACCTCCCCTAAAAGTGCTTGAAGTTGTTTCACGGCCGCGTCTTCTGTTAACGGAATTTCTTCTAACGGAATCCCCGTCTTCATAAGTTCTAAACCTAAAATCGCAAATTGAGGAATAACTCCACCATATTCAATGACTTGTTCTTTAGATAATATAGCTTGTTTTTCCCCCATCATTTTAATTTCGCCATCTTGCAACAAAATGATTTCGTCCGCATATTCAGCAACAAGTTCAATCTTATGCTCTACTAAAATAATCGTGGAACCCAAGTCTTTCATCATTTTAATAATTTTAAATACATCTTCTGTTCCTTGAGGGTCTAACTGAGATGTAGGTTCATCAATAATTAGAATTTCTGGTTCCATCACAATAATGGATGCTAGAGAAATTCGCTGTTTTTGCCCTCCAGAAAGGAAGTTAGGGTTTTTATCACGTAAAAAATCAATTTCCAATAAATCCATAATCGCATTTACTTTTTCTCGGATTAGCTCTTCTGGCATCCCTAAATTTTCAAGCCCAAAAGCAATTTCTTCAAAAACAGTTTCCTTAGAACCACTGATTTGTGTAAATGGATTTTGGAAAACATAGCCAATTTTTTGCGACAAATCGCTTAACGTCCATTCTTCTAATCGTTTTCCAAAAACTACTACTTCCCCTACTAATTGTCCGTGATAGAAATGCGGAATAAATCCTCGAAGCAAATTGCACAAGGTTGTTTTTCCCGCATCATTACTTCCAATTAAGGCATAGAATTTACCTTTTTCAATGGATAAGTTAATATTTTGCAAGACTTCTTTATGACCAATAGGATATTTGTAAGAAACGTTTTCTAAAGTTATTACATTCATAGTATAAGACCCCTCACAGCTAAGAGTATAATCAAGATAATGAAAATAGTAGAAATCCAGTAATCTTTCTTTGATTTTTTAATGGAATAAATATTGGTTTTCTTTACTTTTGCGGAAAAAGCTCTAGATTCTAGTGTTAACACCCGTTCTTCTGATGATTCTACGGATGAAAGTACTAATGGTCCTAATATTGGTAAAAATGATTTCGCGCGTATAAGCAGGCTTCCTTCTGTTTCAATTCCTCGTGATCTTTGCGCGTCCATAATTGTTTTAGAGAGTTCTTTCATTTGAGGTGTAATTTGGAGTGTCGACATGATAACATAGGTTACTTTTTTTGGCATGCCCATTTTTTCTAATGAGTAAATAAAGTCCTTTGTTTTCGTAATACGGAAAAATAAGATGATAATGGAGCTAATAGCAACAATTTTGGAAGTTAATACGAGACTATATACAATCCCCTCCATATTCACCGTGAAAATCCACCAGCTGAAAAGCACTGTAGTTCCTGGATAGAATAGCCCTTGAATAACAAAAATAAAGATGATAATTGTAAAAATAGCTTTCATAAATAAGCTAAAAAATTCGCCACCCTTACCTGCAAGCATCGCAATTAGTAAACACACGGGAAAAATAGCATATTGATATAAATAACCCGGAATAAACATGCTAGATATTATTACAAAAGCAACAACCCACAGTTTGGTCGTTGGATAGAGACTAAGAATAAATCGCTTCATATCACAAACTCCTTTTTTATACGATTTTTGTAGTATTTAACTCTTGTTTTTTAATATATGGCATTCCGTAATTTTGCTTCGATAGATAACGAGCCGACATTTTTTTTACAATCAGCCATGCAATCAGCAAGTTTACAACCGAATTAATACTTCCAATTATGAGTGTTTGTGAGAATACTGCTGTCCAAATTTGCTCCCCAGTAGATAGTAATGTTGCTGTAATTAAGTCAATGGATGACCCTGTAACACCGCCAAACAAAATAACTTGAACGGGTGCAGAGGTAATGGATGAAACAATAGTCACAATAACAGAGGAAATTAGTAACAAGATTATATTGTTAAACATTTTAACTCTTGAAAGCATCCCGACAGTCCAACCAACTGACATTGAAACCAGTGCAAAAGGGATTGCAACAGGATTGAGCATGCCATTTACTAAGCTCCCCAGTCCCCCAGTGACAAGCCCAACCCAAGGACCAGCAATCATACTAACCAGTGCGGTACCCATTAAATCTAAAAACACAGGTAATTTTAAAATAGAAGACAATTGGTACCCAACAACATTAATTGCCACTCCAATCGGTATTAACAAAATCGACAGTAACGAAAAATCATATTTCATTCCGCGCTTCATTTAAAAACCTCCATATAATTTATTTTCCTTTTAGTAAAACCCCTAGTAATAGTTCATTAAAACGTTCACTGTCCACATCTAAACATAAATCCACATTGCCAGATTCATCATAAGTAGCAACAGTTTGACCGGTCGGATGTCTGTGGTCATATTCCACTTCAATTGTTACTTTTTCAGTCTTCACTAAACTTCTATCAAGAAGCAGTGATACGGTAAGAGGATCGTGCATTAATGTAAAATCTTCTTCAATAAAGTCAAACCATCTATCTAACATTTTAACAAGCGCATCATTTAATGGTAATGCCGATGCTTTTAGTTGGTCCCGCTCTGATTTGGTGAATTTCACTTTCATTGTTACGTCCAGACCAACCATAGTAATTTTGGCTTGACTGCGAAAAACTAACGAGGCTGCTTCTGGGTCTGATTTAATATTATGTTCGATTTGGCGTATCTTTAATCCGTTATCACCAAGTCTTGTTACACCACCCATTAAAATAATTTCTTTTACATTTTCTGCTACTTTTGGTTCACGAATAATTGCGGCTGCTATATTTGTTAGCGGTCCAATTGGGATAAGGGTAATTTCATGTGGATTATCCATAATAGTTCTAATAATGAAGTCAACACCATGCTCTGCCTCCACTTCAAGCGTCTCATAATCTTCTAAAACACCATCCCCTTCATGCCCAGCCATCCAAACTTCTCGGTTGTGTAGAAGCGGTAGTTCAATCCCAGGATAAACTTTTACTTCTTCAGCATCTCCAAGCGTTAATAATTTTTTTGCTAGTTTTGCTCTTAGAAGGGTATCGCCATATACGGTTGTTACTCCCTCGATGTAAATTTCATCCGACTTCATCGCAAGTGCAAGTGCCATTGCATCATCAATATCACTGCCTACATCTGTATCAATAATTACTCTATTTGGACTCATTTTTTTAAACTACCTCCTAATTTATTAAAACGTTTTAACAAAACGGTAAAGCCATATTTGTGAGCGCTGTCATTTTTTAAAGCATAAATTAAAACGTTTTAAAAGTCAACCGCTTCTTTTTAGTTTTCTTCTAGTCTAACACTCGATCTTTCAACCAAAGTAACTGGTGCTACATAATTTTCTACAGCCTTATTATTATTTTGAATCCGCCAAACTAAATTTTCCACAGCAACCTTGCCAATTTCCTCGATGGGTTGTTGAATGGTTGTTAGCTTAGGTGTTAAGTATTGTGCTGTTGTAATATCGTCAAATCCTAACACTGAAATATCGCTTGGAATCACTTTGCCGAGCTCATTAGCCGCTTCATAAACGCCTATTGCCATTAAGTCATTGCAAACAAATATTGCCGAAATATCTTTTTTACAGATGGCCATACCTTCTTCATAACCACTTTCAACAGTCAACGTCCCATTTTCTGAATAAATGGGTGTTAATTGATGCTTTCTCATTGTTTCTAAATATCCTCGACCACGTTCAGAGATATTTACAAACTTTTCCGCTCCACTTAAACAAGCAATTTTAGTGTGCCCTTTCGCAATTAAATGCTCTGTTGCAATCACTCCACCAGCATAATCATCCACAAAAACACCATTATTTACCACTCTACTAGGTCGATCCATTAAAATATATGGCACATTTGATTTTCCTAGTTGCTGTATTGTTGCTTCAGTTAAGTTTTCAGCACTAGCAAAAATGATTCCTTCAATCGAACGGTATAGCATTTCATTAATATATTTTTGTTCGCGTTCTAAATCGTATGCGCTATTGCATAGAAATAGTAAATAACCCGCCTCATTAAGCGCGTTTTCAATACTATTGGCTAATTTAGAGAAGAACGGATTGGAAACATCAGGAACAATTAAACCAATTGTATTACTTTTAACACTATTTAAGTTTTTAGCAAAATAATTAGGTTGATAGTTTAGTTTTTCAATGGCTTCATTTACTTTTTTGACCGTTTTCGGGCTAAATAATTCTGCCTTTCCATTGATAATTAATGAAATGGTCGCAATGGAAACCCCCGCTTCTTTTGCGATGTCTTTTATTGTCGTCTTCACACTCTCTCCTCCTTCCTTTTTATATTAAATAGGTAGAAAAACCCGCTTAAATAGGCGGGTTAACTGGTTGCGCTTATTTTTTCGTTTCTTTTGCAATTTGATACCAACTATAGATTTTCACTATCGCAAAGAAGGTATATGCAAAAGCGATAAGAAACGCTCCATAATTAATAAATAAAATATTAATGGCACTTCCCCAACCGGATTCTTCTGCGACAGCAACTGCTCGGGTATAAGGACTGGTGAAAAAATACGTAATATATAATGGGTTAAAACTTAGGATGGCACTAGTGACTGCTATTACAAACGATGGAAGTACCATTAAGCAACTAATAACCCCAATTACATGTCCAATTATCTTCAAAAACCTCACTATTACACCTCTTTACTTCTTTTTAGGGATTTGAATGGTAATTTGATAAAAATCATCTGTTTCTTCTTCTTTAAAATCTAGTTCCATTCCGTTATCTTTAACCATCGTAACAGATTGCTTAATTGTATTCATAGCAATCCGCACATCACGACTGATAGCTTGGCGTTTCGGCTTGGTTTTTTTAGTTGCAACTGGTTTCTTCGCGACTAATAATTCCTGAATTCGTGCTTCAGTTTGTTTAACGTTCCAGTGGTTTTCTTCTATTTCTGCTAAAAGAGATATTTGTTGCTCTTCTGTCTCTAAAGCTAGTAATGAACGCGCATGACGTTCTGAAATCTGTTTATTAAGTACTGCTTTTTGAACAGCTTCTGGTAGTTTTAAGAGTCGCATTTTATTAGCAATGGCAGATTGGCTTTTCCCAACACGCTGCGCAAGTGCTTCCTGTGTCACATCTTGCATATCTAGCAAACTCCGGTACGCTTTTGCTTCTTCAATAGGTGTAAGTTCTTCTCGCTGCAAGTTTTCAATTAAGGCAATCGCAGCTACTTCTTCATCATCTAAATTTTGAATAATTGCTGGGATTTTCTCCATCTCTAAAGATAGGACAGCTCGAAAACGGCGCTCTCCTGCAATGATTTCGTAATAATCCGGCTCCATCTCTCTAACCACAATAGGCTGAATTACCCCATGAATTCGGATAGTTCGAGCAAGTTCATCAATTTTCTCTTGATTAAACACCGTCCGTGGTTGAAATTGGTTTGGGAAAATTTTGTCCATAGGAAGTTCTTGTACGCGTTGTACTCCTTCTTCTACTATATCATCCATTTGATTATTCTTATCTTTTTTTCCAAATAAACGTGAAAAAGGCATCTGGGTCCTTCCTTTCCGGAAAATCTTGGGCGCTAAGTAAGTAAATCCTTCTATCCACAAGTCTCATTAACTATTTTAGCAGAAATGGCACAGAAAAACACGTTAATTCTGTCGTTCAATAAAAAAATAGATGGTGCTGTTAAAGTTACACAGTCCCATCTATTTTCCTAATTGCTGTTAATGAAATTCATCGGTTACTGTATTGGTTGGCAAAATATCTTTTACTTTTGCTAACAGCCCTACTTATGAGAGTTTTTGATAAATTTCCGCATGATATTGCCCCATTTGTTCTACATTAATTATGTCAGCAAGGATTTACTTTGTTAGATCAATTAGTTCTATCTTTTTGGATTTCATTTGTAAAACGGGTGGTTATTTCCTGTGGCCGAGTTATTGCACCGCCAACAACGACGGCATAACAACCTAAAGCAAGAACTTGTCTGGCTTTACTGGGCGAGTCGATTTTTCCTTCTGCAATCACCGGGCGATTTGTACTTTTCAACACTTCTTTCAAATGAGAAAAGTCGTGGTCGCTGATATTTTTATTCGCTGTTTCCTTGGTGTAGCCATAAAGTGTGGTGCCAATTAAGTCAAAACCGAGGGAGTCAGCGTAATAAACGTCTTCCATACTACCTGTATCTGCCATGAAAAGTACATCTGGAAACTCTTTTCGAATGGTGCTTAAAATTTCTTTGAGGTCTTCATTATGTGGTCTTTTTCTAGTTGTCGCATCCATTGCAACAATTTCTACTCCTGTTTCACATATTTCTCTGGCTTCTTTTAAGGTTGGTGTAATAAACACGTTTGAATCATCATAATCTTTTTTGTAAATACCAATAATTGGGACATCTACCTCGCTTTGGATTGCTTGAATATCTTTTGCTGTATTTGCTCGGATGCCAACAGCCCCACCTTGAACTGCGGCCAGAGCCATTTTCGACATAATAAATGCACTATGAAGTGGTTCCTCTTGTAAAGCTTGGCAGGAAACCACTAACCCGCCTTTTATTTTTTCCATTGCTGAATTCCTCACTGATACTCCCCCTCTATACTGTATTCCAGTGTAAAGTATGTGTTTTCAAGCAGACTATATCACAAGAAAATGATTTTATCAATGCAGCTTATTTGAAACTAACTTTAAAAAATGACGTTGCTATTAAAAATAAAAAAGTCCTCTCATTTGAAAGGACTTGCTTCATTATTCGATTGGTAATTTGTTGGGTGTTCCTGGTTTACGTGGATATTTATTGGGTGTTTCTTTTGTTTTATTAATGACATAGATGTTTCGTTCGCTTTCTTCTACTGGTAATAGGAAGGAGAAATGATCCACCACTTTTCCACCAAAAAGTTTAATAGCTTTTTCGGCTGTTTGTAGCTCTTGTTCGGCTTGGGCTGCTTTCATTACTAGGAAGGAGCCATCTTTTTTAACAAGCGGCATACAAAGTTCGGATAATACGCTCATCCTTGCCACGGCACGAGCAGTTACGAGGTCATACTTTTCACGATGCGCTTTGTTTTGCCCGAATGTTTCAGCGCGGTCATGATAAAAATGAACATCTGATAGCCTTAATTTTTCTGCTAGCGCATCTAGGAAAGTCATGCGTTTTTTCAAGGAGTCAACGATGCTTACTTTTAGATGTGGATAGCAGATTTTAATTGGGATGCTTGGAAAACCAGCGCCAGCCCCAACATCACAAATAGTTTCAAAGTTAGTAAAATCCACATAAAACGTGGCCGAAATCGAATCATAGAAATGCTTTAAATATACTTCTTCTTCGTCGGTAATTGCTGTTAAATTCATTTTTTCGTTCCACTCTACTAACATTTTAAAGTAGTCATGGAATTGTTTCATTTGCATATCGCTGAGTTCTATTCCTTTTTCAGCAAGCGCCATTTTGAACTGCTCTGGATTCATGTTTTTTCCTCACTTTACTTTCGCGAATTAATAGAGTCTCATTTCTATTGTCTTTATAAAGTATAAATTTTTTCTCCTTAATTATCAACCGCTTCATCTCTAACATTTATCCAACTTGCCTGTAATTTCTTTAAAGTTTTCTTTTGCTTGAGTCACCCATTTCCCTTTTGCTGTTGTAGAAATCCCGTCGACATAGCTTATGCAGTTACTTTTTATATCTGCTAATTGGTCTTTTTTCATCATTTTCTTACGAGTCTCTGATGTCGTATGACCAATTGTCGGGTCTCCAATACCGTAACTTATTGGTACATAATCTTTTCTGTCTATGAAATTAAATAGTTTATCTAAGTCTGCAATAGCATTCTCTAGTATTCATGAATACTAGAGAATGCCCATAAACATATACTTAAGCATCTGGGTAAAGTTTCTGCGGATGGATTGAAACACTGAGATTATCCATATTTGGTGCCATAGAACCTTTGTAAAGGATAGTGAGTTTTTTCACTTGGTTTCTTGCGGTGAGTGGAGCTGTGGGCGGTGTATATTTATCTGTGATAATGAAAGATTGTTCGCTGGTGGGTTTGTTGGTTATTTGGGATATGACACCAATTGTCTTCTTGCTTTTCCCTATTCCCACTGAATCCAACTCATTATATGAATTCTATTGCTGCTTAGCTATATTCAACATTTTTCAACTTTTCCCCTTCAAAAACTTTTCTCGCTATTTAAGCAAAAAGAAAAACCGCATCATTTATAAAAGGGTTAAAACTTTCATGAATGATGTGGTTTATTGGTGTTGAATTATGTCATTTGCTCACTTTCGCAATTTTCCCTTGTTCAATATAGACTAGTAATATCGAAATATCAGCTGGGTTGACTCCGCTAATACGGCTAGCTTGGGCAATGGATAGTGGCTCGATTTTCTTCAATTTTTCTAATGCTTCGGTTGCTAATCCGCTAATCGCATCATAGTCGATGTTTTCTGGGATTTTTTTGTCTTCCATGCGCTTCATTTTTTCTACTTGAAGCTTGGATTTTTGGATATAGCCTTCGTATTTTATTTGAATTTCTACTTGTTCGGCGATTTCATCAGTCACAAATGTTTCACGTGAAACAATTTGGGCGATTTTGTCGTAGGTTATTTCGGGACGACGGAGTAAATCGGCTGCTAAAATACCATCTTTAAGCTCGCCTGAACCGATTTCTTTTAGCATTGCTTGTACTTCAGCAGTTGGTTTAATACGTGTTTTTTGTAGTCGTTCTTTTTCTGCTTCAATGGCACTTTGTTTAGCTAAAAAGCGTTCATAACGTTCGTCGCTAATTAGACCGATTTCATGTCCAATTTCTGTTAAACGTAAATCAGCATTATCGTGACGTAGTAGCAGGCGATATTCGGCACGAGATGTAAGCAAACGATAAGGTTCGTCTGTTCCTTTAGTTACTAAATCATCAATTAAAACGCCAATATAAGCTTGATCGCGACCGAGGATAACAGGTTCTTTTTCAAAGACTTTGCGTGCGGCATTGATTCCTGCCATTAGCCCTTGTCCGGCTGCTTCTTCATAACCACTTGTACCATTAATTTGTCCGGCTGTAAAAAGTCCTTCAACTAATTTAGTTTCAAGCGATGGCCATAATTGATCAGGCATAACAGCATCATATTCGATTGCATACCCAACACGCATCATTTCTACATTTTCAAGACCAGGAATAGTTCTTAACATTTCACGTTGTACTTCTTCCGGCAAACTGGTGGAAAGACCTTGGACATATACTTCTTCTGTATTTTTGCCTTCTGGTTCAAGGAAGATTTGGTGTCTTGGTTTATCACTGAAACGAACAATTTTATCTTCAATTGATGGGCAATATCTTGCGCCAGTTCCTTTTTTCGTAGCTGTAAACATAGGTGAACGATGCAAATTCGCTTGGATTATTTCGTGGGTAGTTTCGTTTGTATAGGTTAACCAACATGGTAATTGATCTAACATCATTTCGACCGTATCAAAGCTAAATGCTCGCGGATGATCGTCACCTGGTTGTTCTTCCGTTTTTGAGTAATCAATTGTACTTGATTTTACTCGTGGTGGCGTACCTGTTTTAAAACGACGTAATTCAAAACCTAGTTCTTCCAAATGCTCTGATAGTTTGACAGATGGTTGTTGGTTATTTGGACCACTTGAATAGCGCAGTTCGCCGACAATAATCTCGCCACGTGAAAAGGTTCCTGTAGTAATAACGACTGTTTTCGCGTAATAAATGGCACCACTATTTGTAATAACGCCTTTACAAACGCCATCTTCCATGACTAAACGGTCAACAAGTCCTTGGCGCAAAGTAATGTTTTCTTCTTTTTCAATTGTATGTTTCATTTCATGCTGGTAATCCCATTTATCTGCTTGAGCACGTAACGCACGAACAGCAGGTCCTTTACCTGTATTTAGCATCCGCATTTGAATGTAAGTTTTATCTGTATTACGTCCCATTTCTCCGCCAAGTGCATCAATTTCGCGCACAACGACGCCTTTTGCTGGGCCTCCGACAGAAGGATTACACGGCATAAAAGCGACCATGTCTAAATTTATTGTTAACATCAACGTTTTGGCTCCCATTCGGCCACTGGCAAGACCTGCTTCTACACCCGCATGTCCTGCACCAACAACGATAACATCAAAAGTTCCTGCATCATAGGTTTGCATTTTATAAAAACATCTCCTAAAAAATCATTTTCCAAGGCAAAATTGATTAAATAACTGATCCAGTAGTTCATCCTGAACAGAATCACCGGTAATTTCACCTAGTAAATCCCATGCACGAGTCATATCAATCTGGACAATATCAACTGGCATACCAAGCTGAATCCCTGTTGTAACAGCATTTAACGCTTCTAGTGCTTGATGAAGGAGCGCAATATGTCGAACGTTTGATACATAGGTTGCATCACCGGCATCTATATCACCAGCAAAAAATAGTGTTTTAATTGCTTCTTCTAAAGCCTCTAAACCTTCATCATTTACTAGAGAAGTTGAGACAATCGGGTTTTCCCCGGCAAGTTCACGCACTTTATTTATATCAAGCTTTGTTTCCAAATCGGTTTTATTTAAAACAACAACATAGTTATGACCTGCTGCCGCTTCAAATAATGCTTCATCTTCCACTGTTAGCTCTTCATTTTGGTTTAATACTAAAAGGATAAAATCAGCATCCGCCAGCGCTTTTCTTGAACGTTCTACGCCAATTTTTTCGACTATATCTTCTGTTTCACGGATTCCGGCTGTATCAATTAATCGTAAGGGAACGCCACGAACATTGACATATTCTTCTATAATATCTCTTGTCGTTCCAGCGATATCTGTAACAATCGCTTTTTCTTCTTGAATTAGCTGGTTAAGCAAGGACGATTTTCCAACATTTGGTCGACCAATAATAGCTGTTGCTAGACCTTCGCGAAGAATTTTCCCCTGGCTAGCAGTTTGCAAAAGTTGCTCGACGGAAGCGCGCACTAGCTCTGTTTTCTCTAATAACATTCGCTGAGTCATTTCCTCTACGTCATCGTACTCAGGATAGTCAATATTTACTTCGACTTGCGCTAATGCATCTAAAATTTCTTGGCGCAAATTACGAATTAGCCTTGATAAGTTGCCATCCATTTGCCTAATTGCAACACCCATCGCACGATCAGTCTTAGCACGAATTAAATCCATCACTGCTTCTGCTTGAGATAAATCAATTCTTCCATTTAGGAAAGCGCGTTTTGTAAATTCACCCGGTTCTGCTAAATTAGCACCATTTCGCAGTAATAGTTGTAGCACTCGATTAACCGAGACAATGCCGCCATGTGCATTTATCTCAACTACATCCTCACGTGTAAAGGTTCGCGGGGCACGCATTACTGTGACCATTACTTCCTCAATCACTTCGCCATCTTCTTTTATATGACCGTAGTGAATTGTGTGGCTCTCGGCTTCACTTAAGCTATTTTTGGCATAAAAAATACGATCCGCTATCTGAATCGCCTCTGGACCGCTTAATCTAATAATAGCAATGGCCCCTTCTCCCGGCGGTGTTGAGATTGCAGCAATTGTATCAAATTCCATTCTTTACTCATCCTTTCTCATTAGAATTCCAGCTCAAATAAGCCTCATCCTACTTTGAATAAATTTTGGCACATGATTTTGTGCATTATCAACAACTTACGCTCCGCTTTGACCAAAGCAATTAAATTGTTAGTATTTGGAAGGTTATCCATAGACTTTATACACATATCCACAGAAAAACCAATAATAAAATTTCATCCCTACTATTTTAACTTATCCACATGTGAATAACAATAGTTTTATCTTTGCTATTTTAAAATGTTTCTATGATTTGTCCAAATTTTGTCCTATTCACTTGTTCAATTACGAATAAAATACGATGAGGTACAACTACTAAACAAAAAAATACCCATAAGTTTGTTGGCTTATAGGTATTTTTTGATTAAAATTATTTTTTTCTACGGAAGAAAGCAAGTAATCCTACTGCAAATAATCCGAGTCCTGCTAGACCAGTTGAAGCATTTGATTGATCCCCTGTTTTTGGAAGAGCAGCTTTTTCTTCTGGCTTCACATCAAGTTGTTTTTCTGCTGTATTTTCTTTGATTTCATTTTTTCCAGATAGTCTATCTGACGGCGGATTAGTTGTATCTTTTGGTTGTTCAGAAGGTTGTTTGATTGAATCTACCACAACTGTACGGGTAAAAGTTGTAGTGTTTCCATCGCTATCTGTCACTTCATATACTATTTGATAGGTCCCTGGAATATTAATATCCACATTATTAGAAAGAATTTTTATTTGTTTCGTTAAGTCCCCATTCTCTTCATCTGTTGCGGTAATGCCCTCCATTGGATCAAAGGAATCTTCTGATGTGATATGTGTTTCGTTATCTCCAGAAATCACGGGCGCTTCGGTTACAGTCACGGTACGGGTAAACGTTGCTTTATTGCCATCGCTGTCGGTCACTTCATACGTCACTTCGTAGTTGCCGGGTTTCGATGTATCTACAGTGTTGTTTGTTATTTTTACTGCGCTTGTGATGTCGCCGTCTTCTTTATCCGTTGCCTGAATCGTACTCATTGGGTCGAAGTCTGCGTTTGGATTTAATCGGGTTTCGCTGTCTCCGGTGATAGTTGGCGCTTCCGTCACGGTTACGGTACGAATAAAGGTGTCTGAAATATTGCCATCGCTATCTGTCACTTCATAGGTTACTAGGTAGCTTCCTGGTTTCGACGTGTCGACCGTGTTATTGGTTACTTGGATATTTTGTGTAATATCGCCATCTTCTTTATCTGTTGCTTTCATGGTGCTCATTGGATCAAAGTCCGCGTTTAGATTTAAAATGGTTTCACTTTCACCAGTGATAATCGGTGCTGCAGTGACGATAACGGTTCGGGTAAAGGTTGCTTTATTGCCATCGCTGTCAGTTACTTCATACGTCACTTCATAACTTCCCGGTGTTAATGTATCCACTGGGTTGTCTATCACCTTAACATTGCTTGTGATATCACCATCTTCTTTATCCGTTGCTTGAATTGTGCTCATTGGGTCGAATATCGCACTAGGATTTAAGATGGTTTCGCTATCTCCGGTAATGGTTGGTGCTTCCGTCACGGTTACAGTTCGGGTGAAGGTTGCTTTATTGCCATCGCTGTCAGTTACTTCATACGTCACTTCGTAGTTGCCGGGTTTCGATGTATCTACAGTATTGTTTGTTATTTTTACTGTGCTTGTGATGTCACCATCTTCTTTATCCGTTGCCTGAATCGTACTCATTGGGTCGAAATTTGCATTTGGATTTAATTGTGTTTCACTATCTCCTGTGATGATTGGCGCTTCCGTCACGGTTACAGTTCGGGTAAAAGTAGATTTATTACCATCGCTGTCAGTTACTTCATACGTCACTTCGTAGGTACCGGGTTTCGACGTATCTACCGTGTTGTTTGTTATTTTTACTTCGCTGGTGACATCCCCATCTTCTTTATCCGTTGCTTGGATGGTACTCATTGGGTCGAAGTCTGTGTTTGGATTTAATCGTGTTTCGCTATCTCCCGTGATGATTGGTGCCTCTGTCACAATAACAGTACGGGTGAAAGTAGATTTATTCCCATCACTGTCGGTTACTTCATACGTTACCTCGTAGTTGCCAGGTTTTGAAGTATCAACCGGGTTGTTTGTTACTTTTATCTCGCTTGTAACATCGCCGTCCTCTTTATCTGTTGCCGTCATGGTACTCATTGGGTCAAAAGTAGTGCCGGGACTTAGATACGTTTCGCTATCACCGGAAATTTGAGGTGGCTCTGTTATAGTAACTGTACGGGTGAAAGTGGATTTATTCCCATCGCTGTCAGTTACTTCATAGGTCACTTCGTAGCTTCCTGGTTTCGATGTATCAATAGGGTCGCTAATGACTTGAATATCTTTAGTGATGTCACCATCTTCTTTATCTGTTGCTGCCATGGTACTCATTGGATCAAACGTAGCATTCGGATTTAAAATAGTTTCGCTCTCACCAGTAATGGTTGGAGCTTCGGTGACAATAATTGTACGTGTAAAGGTAGCTTTATTGCCATCGCTGTCGGTTACTTCATACGTCACTTCATAGCTTCCCGGTTTTGATGTATCAACCGGATTATCTACCACTTGAATATTTCCTGTAATATCACCGTCTTCTTTGTCTGTTGCGGTCATGGTACTCGTTGGATCAAAGGTGCTGTTTGGATTAATATCCGTTTGTGTATCACCTGAAATCGTTGGTGCTTCGGTTACAATGACGCTACGTGTAAAGGTCGTTTTGTTTCCGTCGCTATCGGTGACTTCATAAACAACCTCATAGCTCCCCGGCGTACTAGTATCTACATTATTACTAATAATTTTCACTTGGTCAGTTAAATCGCCATCTTCTTTGTCTGTTGCTTGAATCGTGCTCATTGGGTCATCGAACGTTTCATTTGGATTTAACCGTGTTTCCGTATCGCCAGTAATAATAGGAGCTTCCGTCACGACTACCGTACGAGTGAAGGTCGCTTTATTTCCATCACTGTCGGTCACTTCATAGGTTACTGTGTAAGTACCTGATTTCGACGTATCAACAGGATTATCTATCACTTGAATGTTGCTAGTAATATCACCGTCTTCTTTATCCGTCGCGGTCATGGAACTAGTTGGATCAAAGGTGTCTCCCGGTTGAAGTGTGGTTGTCGTATCTCCTGCAATAGTTGGTACTTCATTACTAGTGATTTCTACAGAAGTGTCTGTTGCTTCTACTGTCGTAATTTCCT
Source organism: Listeria immobilis (assembly GCF_014322845.1). Lineage (NCBI taxonomy): Bacteria > Bacillati > Bacillota > Bacilli > Caryophanales > Listeriaceae > Listeria > Listeria immobilis. The sequence goes on from NZ_JAASUA010000003.1 coordinate 149,182, forward strand.
CATCAAAATTTTCATCATTGTAGGTAACGGTTGTATCTGGAGTAGCCGAACTTGTCTCGATTTGTCCGGTTAAAGGAATGGTAATCTGGACAGATGCATCTTTTTTTATACTATCCGTTGTAAATGTCAATGTCCGAGTTGCTTCATCATAATTTTCTTCCGTAATAGTTGTATCACTAGAAGAAAGTGTTCCCGGAGTATAAGTCAATTCGTTAGGTATTTGTACAGAAAAATGGTTGTTTGCGGCAGGCATTCCACCAGAGTTCACTGCTTGAATTTGATAATCCACTTGGTTCTTTGCTTGAATACTGGATTCTGAAAAAGTTCCGTCCACAGTTAGTATCGATCCTGTCGCAAATTGGACATTATCTAAGAGGTTCCCAACACTTGCTCCACCTGTACTACTCACCGCTCTGAATTGAAAGCGAGTCGTGGTTTGCCCTTCTGGAATCGTATAAGTACCCTTATAAAGCCCCCAAGTTGCCGTTCCATCCGACATTTCTGCTTGCTGAACAAGCGTTCCCCCTGGCGCACCAAATTCTACTAGCGCTACATCAGTGCCTTTTCTACCTTTATGATAAACTTGCCAATGGACTTTAACTCCCGGAGTGGTAGGAATATCTTGATATAATGCTGCAACTTGATTCGCATTTAATTCTGCCCACTGATTTCCACTCTGCGCTGTAGTTGAGGCGTTATTACTTTGTAATTCAATCAAATTATCGCTACCTGTAGTTTCCCAGCCAGGTACTATACCAGCATCAAATAATTGATAGTTGCTTGAAGACATTACGAGAGGGGTTTCAAAATCCCCATTTTCTAAAGAGATAACCGGAGAATCCGCTTGAACATTACTTACTGTCAGATTTGTTGCCGCATTTACTTTTTCTATAGATGTATTTATATTCACTGGAGATACTACTAGGCCCGTTACAAGAACTGCCATGGATGTAAGTCGAATGCTTTTTTTTACCTTTGTTTTTTTGCTCATTCATTTTAGCTCCTTTTCCCTCGTTTACTTAACTTAAGGATACTTGTTTTGCCAACCTTCATCGTGTGATAATTACACACTTTTTCGTAATATGTATGACAAATTTTAGACTAACTCCCTGTGCAAAATTAATTGGATGATTAGAATGTTAATGTACATTTTTATGTATAAGTCTTTTTTATTATCCATATAAAGGGGAAAAATATATTACTAAAAAATGGCAAAATAAGTTTTTTTAAACAAAAAAACGGAAATGAAAATCCATGTAGATGATTTTCATTTCCGTTTTCTAATTTTAAGACTTATTGGCTTCTTAACGATGTCTTCTTGCTTGACGGATAAGCGTCACACTTGCAAAACCAATTAGTATTAAGCCTAAGCTTGCCCACCATATTGCATTATCTGTATCGCCTGTTTCTGGCAAGTTCGATTGTTCCATTCGCACATTTGGTTGTTCTTTTACCTTAGAATTATTTGTGTTGTTTGTCCCATTTCCCCCATTTGTCCCATCTGTTCCGTTCTTTCCATCCGTCCCCGGAGTGTTAGGGTGATCTTTTTCATAATTTATAGCTGTTACTGTAATGCGGGTTGGTTTTCCAGCAAATTCCGTTGTTACTTCAAATTCAATCTTAGCCGAATTTAATTGATAACCATCTTTTGCTTTTGTTTCAACAAAGTAGTATTTTCCTGGAGCCAAATTATCAACTTGGATTTCTCCCGCTTTATTTGTTGTTAGATTTTGTTTCACTAGCGTACCATCTTCGGTATAGAGGTCAAAATACACACCGGAAAGAGTAGCGCCGGAATCACTGTTCTTAATGAGCTCTACACTGCCTTTATAATTAATAAGTGAATCTAATTGAATCGTTCCTGGATCGCCTTCATTTGTATCAGCTATAGTGAATTCAACCGGCTTCGTATTCAATATATATCCTCGAGGTGCGCGTATTTCTACTAAACTATACGTCCCCGGAGCCAAATTATTCACAGCTATATGTCCTTCTCTGCCTGAAATAACACGTTTAACCACATTTTGGTCTGCATCCCTTACTTCAAACACAGCGCCCGCTAATTTTTCACCAGATTCACTCTGTTTTACAGCCTCAATGCTTCCAGTGTAGTTAATAAATGGTCCCAATACAATATCTGGAATTTGGCCATCCTCTGCTTCAGAAACTGTAAATGGAATTGGCTCGGTGTTCAATATATAGCCAGCTGGAGCAAAGACTTCCGTTAATCGATAATCGCCCGGTAAAAGACCATCAATTTCGATTTCACCATTTAAATCTGTTGCAAAAGTTTCGTCCGTTCTTATTTTATTCCACGAACCACCAATATTTTGTTCCAATTGGAATTCAGCACCAGATAAAGGATCTCCTGACTCGTTTGCTTTTTTAAGCGTAACCTTATTGGGATTGTTTACAACTGGGATTGGTTCTGTTGCATTAGTAGTTTCTTCACTTATAGTAACTTGTTTCCCAGCTGCCAACTCATCACTTATCGTATACCCAGTTGGCGCCTTTGTTTCTTGGAGTATATAATCTCCATAAGGCAAGTTTCCGAAAGAAAGTTCTCCATTTGCATCAACGGTAGCTTCTCTGAGAACAATCGTCTTATCTTTATTCCAAAGCCTAAATTCGGCGCCTGTAAGAGGTTCATTATCGCCATTTACTTTTTGGAAAACAATACCACCTGTTTCTCCAACAGCAGTACCTGAGCCATTTAGGACAACCACATCTACCGTTGTATTGTCCCCATCGTTTACCGCTACTTCATTATTCCCAGATACCGTTACATCATTTGTCAATTTCTGATTAGGCTCACTATTTACAAAAACAAATGAACGATACTCAATAATGTAAGGAGCTTTGATTTGATGAAGAAATTCAATTTTTAATTCTTGCTCTCCTGTTGTAGCATTAGTTGTTAAAGAAACTGAGTAATCCGTTCCTTCTTTGAGCGGCAAATAAGGGTTTTTCACTATACTGCCATCTGGTTTTACTATTGTCCGGTAAACGACAATCGAGCTCTCATCTATTGCTTGATTGGAAGAAGGATGGTCCGTTACAACCACGTCATTTAAAGTAGAACCACTAGGATTGACGGTGATGGACCAATTGGCAAAGCCGTCTTCATCCTGGTAACCACTTTTGTTAACAAAATCGCCACCATTATCAATAGATACCTCGGCCGTCAAATGATGCGGTTGGGTATCTCCATTTGTAAACGTGGCATCATTATCATATGTCGGTTCGATAACTTGACCATTTAATGTAGTTTTAAATTCTACAATATAAGCAGCTGATTGATCATCTGGAAAACGAACTGTCAATGTTTGATTGTTAGCCTCAGAAGGTTCAATTATCGTGAAATCACCATAATTGCTCACTTCATCGCCTTTTTCAATGCTACCATCTGGATTAACAGTATAATGGTAAATCTTAACGGAATTTGGAACATATTGTTGATTTCCTTGTATTGGATCAACTAATGTTGCATCTTCTAGTTCTTTTGAATCGTAGTTTACACCGATAGACCATGTGATTCTGGAAGTAGTTGCATTATAGCTACCATTTTTAAATCCGTTATATTTCGCCGCATCATTCGGATCGAACGTAGCTCCGTCACTGCTTGAATGTGAATCTCCATTTTCATCTGTCCATGTAGTAGAAGCATTGTTTGGAAAAATTCGGTCTGGATCATCTACTCCATCTACCCTTGTATCAAAAGTAGTTTTATAAGTGATACGGAAGTCATGGTCTGTCCCTGCTGCATACGTATTTAAAAATCGAACTGTAAATTGACGACTTGCTTCATCATAGACTAAAGAATAATCCTGTTCTTTCACTAAGGTTGCTCCAGTTACCATATCTTTCATAACAAAAGTTTCTGGTAATAAAGTTAGCCCCGGACTCAGTTGATCAGTTAGTTGCCAATTTGTCATCATATAATGATTTTTATTAATGTCAATTTGCCAAGAAACTTCTTTAGCGTCATAATCCGCTGCTCCGACCGTCTTAACTACATTTTGCTGAACAATACCTCCTGAAGAATTACTACTATCTCCTGTATCAGTTGTGACCGTATTATTAATTGTGACATTGTCATCAACCGTACCCGTAATAGTAGTCTTATATGTTATCTTAACTGCATAATCAATATCGTGTAAAAAGACAATATCAAAGCCATTTTCTGTCATCTCTATCTTATAATCTACACCCTCAATTAATTTCCTACCTTGAACTTCTGATCCATCCTCATCAAAAGTAATAATATTCATTTGCACTGAACCATCAACTAATTGCATGCTACTATCTCCAAATACATCATGAAGTGTTGCATCTTCCTCAGCAATCGATTTCTCTCCGTAGTTGTATTTGATAGTCCATTCTGAGGTTTGAGTAGTCGGATCATAATTACTAGATTGTTTATTTAAAAGTGTCCCATAAGAAGCCACTACCGAAGCTTTTGCCGGTAGCTCTGTCCCATCGGCATTAAGAACGGCTGTATTTTCAAAAGTTTTACTTCCACCTGCTTCTGGTTTAGCATCTTCATCGATTTTAGTCGTATATTTTAAACGATAAGCATCACTAATAGGTGTTGTAAAAGTGACGTTCCCTGCTGCGTCAACCGTATAGCCAGAAGTCACTAATTCCTCACTTCCGGGATACACTTCGCCGTATAAATCTACCTTCACCTTATAAACTTCCACTGATTGATAAGTCGTCCCAGGTGGAAAAGTCTCATTTACGACTGCATTGTCAATCGTATCTAATGATTTGTTAATATCCACTTGCCAATAAATATAATCCGGGTTAAATTCTTTATCAAAATGCCCACTTTTTTCGATAGTACTATCCACAGCAGGCTTGACATTAATATCTACCGGTGGAATATTATCTTCAAATGGTATTTTAATAGTAATTTCTCCTGGACCGTCAATGTCCTCTGCATTAAGTTGTGTATCAAATTCTAGCGTCCCATGGACATTGGAATGCGTTTGAACCTCATCTGTAAAAATGAATTTTACAGTTCCGTCTGTACTAACTTCCACATTTGCATACGGATCAAGTGGAATAGTTTGATTTTGAGAAACTTTCACTGTATCAGGCAATTTAAAAGTATAATAATCACCTGCTTGAATTTCTGCACCAACATCATTTGGTATCGCCCAAGTGAATTTGAAATGCACATAATCGTCCACTGTAGGATTCTCAACCGGATTACCGTCTGCATCAAAATAAGTTAATTCCATTCCAGTTAAAATCGTAGAGTCTTCCTCTGAATATCCCAAGCTTGCAAAAATATCTTTTACATCTTGTGGTTCATCTGCAGCGACCGCTCTTTCTTCTGGTGCTTTTTGGACTTCTTTTTGATCAGCTACTGGTTTATCTCCGTTTGCCTCTGTTGATTCTGTTGGAGTTGATTCTGTTGGAGTGTCAGCTTTAGGAGGCTCTGTTTCTTTTGGTTCTTGTGGTTCTTGATAAAGTGTCACTTCACTAGTTAACTGATTTGTCTCTGTTGAAAATTCCACCTTATCTTTTTCAAGTTTGCTCGATTGTTCTAAGTAAGTTGTTGCGATTTCAAGGCTAATCGTACCATCCTGCCCTGCCGGAACATCGAATTGGATCTCATTCCCATTAATCTTATATTTCCCAACTTCCTTATTTTGTTCGTCTAAAATCTCTCCTTCATTTTCAAGCTGTAGAGAAACATTATTAGATACAGTAATACTTGTTTTTTGCGGTTCTAATGTTTCATTTTTGACTTGTGCTGTCACTTTAAACCGAAATTGATTGTCCTTTGTTACTTGTTCCTCTTTTTTCTCTACCTTAGTAAGCTTTACACTAGCTGTTCCCCCCGCAGAATCATCTGCTTTTGCAAGATACGGGAAAAATACTTGTGCTATTAATAAGCCAACAAACAATAAGTACAACGTTTTTTTCAAATTAATCCCCCCAAATTAACATTTGCATTTGTTACAATTGTCAGTAGTTACTTTTTCCCTTTTGCACTATAACCAAACACTATTTTCTATATAAAAAGGAACTTCCCTGTTTATTTAGAGAAGTTCCTAATTCTTATTTACTTTCTAGGTCATGCACAAACAATCCACTTAGTAATTTCGGCTCAAACCAGGTTGATTTTGGAGGCATAATTTCTGATGCATCAGCGACACTAAGTAAATCATCCATTGTCGGCGGGTACATCGCAAACGCAACAGAATGGCTTCCCTTATTCACTAGACGTTCTAGTTCACCAAGCCCACGAATTCCACCAACAAAATCAATTCGATTATCACGGCGAATATCTTCAATTCCAAAAATAGGTGTTAAAATTTGTTCCTGCAAGATAGAAACATCTAGTTTTCCAATCACATCGCTTGGAATCACATCGCTTTTGGCAACTAATTTATACCAATCCCCATCTAGATACATACCAATTTGTTTTGGACTCTCTGGTTTAAAAGTCGCTTTGCCCATTTCTTCTACATTAAAACTCGCTTTCACTTTATCTAGAAAATCTGCTTCTACTGGCACATTTACAACCCGATTATAATCTAAAATTTCCAACTGCTCTTCTGGAAAAACAACAGATAAGAAGAAATTAAATTCTGCTTCCGGGCCAGCATCAGGAAACTCCGCACGGCGCTTTAAACCGACTTTTACGGCTGATTCTGTCCGGTGATGTCCATCAGCAATATAAAATGCTGGTACTTCTGAAAACGCCGCTGATAGGTCTTCTAGAATGTAGGCATCTGTAATAGCCCAAACTTTATGTTCCACGCCATGAAAACTCTTAAAATCGTATTCAGGCTCATTTTCTTTCACCCAAGAGTTAATGAGCGTATTAATCGCTTCTTTTCCACGATAGGTTAAGAAAATTGGACTTGTATTCGCATCACATGTATCAACATGACGAATTCGATCCAGCTCCTTTTCTTCACGGGTTAATTCATGTTTTTTAATTTTTCCTTCTGTATAATCATCAATCGAAGTACAAACAACAAGTCCCGTTTGCGGTCGCCCGTTCATTGTTAATTGATAAATATAAAATGCTGGATTTGCTTCTCTTCCAAGCCAGCCGTCCAGCTCAAATTGTTCCAGATTATCAGCTGCTTTTTGATAAACAGCTGGATCATAAGGGGAAATATCCTTACTTAAATCAATTTCCGCCTTATCAATATGTAAAAATGAATATTGGTTGTTATTTCCCAGTTCACGCGCTTCGTCTGAATTTAGCACATCATAAGGTAGTGAAGCCACTTTTTCTGCCAAATTTTTAATCGGACGAATTGCTTTAAATGGTCTTATCTTTACCATAATTATCCTCCTTTTTAGTAAAAGAGTATGAATCATCTGGTCGTCACCATGAAGTTTCATACTCTTATTATTTCCCGGGTAATAATTTTAGACTGTCACGCCTAGAGGTTCGATTACACGAACACGCAAAACACCTTGAACTGCTAATAAATCGTTTTTTAATTGTTCTAAATTAGCTGGTGTTTCTTTATCAATATCAATTAATGTATAAGCATATTCATTTTTGCTGCGATTAGTCATATCCAAAATATTTAAGGAGTATTTCCCTAATTCGGTTGTAATTTGCCCAACCATATTAGGAATATTTTGGTGACAAATACCAATTCGAGGATGCCCGTTATATGGCATCTCCACATTAGGATAATTGACAGAGTTCTTGATACTTCCCGTCTCTAGATAAGCTTGCAACTCTTTCGCAGCCATTTTAGCACAGTTTGTTTCTGCTTCTTCTGTAGATGCGCCTAAGTGAGGAAAAACATGCACTTTCTTATGCCCTAACAGCTCTTTTGTTGCAAAATCAGTAATATATAAACGTAAAAGTCCAATATTCAAAGCGTCTTTGATTGCTGTTGTATCAACTAACTCACCACGAGAAAAATTTAATAAAACTGCATTATCTTTCACTAGTTGTAATGTGTCTGCATTAAACATGCCACGAGTTTTATCAGTTAAAGGTACATGAACAGTTAAATAATCACACGTCGCAAGTACTTCTTCTATCGTCATCGCTCGTTCTACTTCCTTAGATATTCTCCATGCTGTATCCACCGAAACGAAAGGATCATAACCTACAACATCCATTCCTAGTGCTAAAGCGTCATTCGCAACCAATGCGCCAATTGCTCCTAACCCGATAATTCCAAGTTTTTTTCCCGCAAGTTCTGTTCCTGCAAAAGCTTTTTTGCCAGCTTCTACTTTTTGCTCCACATCGTCTGCAGCAGGCAATTCTTTCACCCACTCAGTACCTTCCAAAATCGGTCTTGCAGAAACAAACAAGCTAGCGAGCACTAATTCTTTTACTGCATTCGCATTTGCACCAGGTGTATTAAATACCACAACTCCTCTTTCCGAACAACTTTCTACTGGAATGTTATTTACTCCAGCCCCCGCTCTTGCTACTGCTTTCACTGAATCTGGAAAGTCAAAATCGTGTAGGTTATAACTACGTAGTAAAATCCCGTCTGCCGCTTGATTCGCATCAATCACATACTTTTCAAGATCGAAAGTTTTTAATCCTTCTTTAGCAATCGCATTAAACGTTTGGATATTAAACACGTACTTCTCCCCCTTTTCGCGCATTCGCAAATTTTTCCATAAAGGTAATTAGTGCTTCAACTCCTTCAATTGGAAATGCGTTATAAAGGCTAGCACGCATTCCGCCAACTGAGCGATGACCTTTTAAATTAACAAAACCATTTGCTTCTGCTTCTTTAACAAAGGCTTTATCAAAATCTACCGAGCCTGTTACAAACGGAATATTCGTAAGCGATCTAGCAACAGGGTCAACTGGTGAAGAAAAGAAATCTGATCCATCAATATAATCATATAATAAAGCTGCTTTTTTACGATTCAATGCTTCTATTCCAGCAACTCCACCCTGCTCTTTTATCCATTCAAATACAAGTTTTGCCACATATATAGCAAATGTTGGTGGTGTGTTATACATCGATTCATTGTCCGCTTGCACTTTTAAATCAAGCATTGAAGGTAGTCCTTCCACTTGTCCAATTAAATCTTCACGAACAATAACTAGCGTCAGTCCAGCAGGTCCAATATTTTTTTGAGCGCCTGCATAAATAAGACCGAATTTTTTCACATCATATACACTTGATAAAATGTTTGAAGACATGTCGGCAACAATTGGTACAGCTGATTCTGGTACATCAAACATCGCTGTTCCTTCAATGGTGTTGTTTGTAGTTACATGTAAGTAGGCTGCATCACTAGAAACAGCAGGTATTTCAGGAATATAGCTAAAATTACGATCTTCTGAAGAGGCAATCACCTCCACCTCAACACCTTGAATTTTTTTAGCTTCTGAAATGGCCTTTTTTGCCCAAGATCCAGAGTTTACATAAGCTGCTTTTTTCCCATTTGCTAGATTCATTGGTACCATATTAAATTGTAAACTTGCACCACCTTGCAAAAATAGCACTTTGTAATTCTCGGGAATCTCCATCAATTCTCGAATCAAGCGCTCCGCATCGTCCATGATGTTTTGAAACAATTCTGATCTGTGACTCAGCTCCATAACGGACATTCCTGACCCATTATAAGAGAGCAATTCTCTTTGAACCTTTTCAAGTACCGATACTGGTAATACAGCCGGTCCTGCCGAAAAATTATAAACACGTTCCACTCAACATCTCTCCTGTCCATCAAATTTCCCCAATACTTACAAAAAATTTTCACCAGCAATAGATATTATTCTATTTTTACCAGTCAGATATGAGCCTTCCTCGTTAAACTTGTTGCTTTTTCGAAGTTCTATTCTTAAGAAATAAAAAAGCGAATCTGTGATATTCCACACAATATTCGGATTTTTCAGCACTTAAAAGAAAACACTGCCTTTTGTACTTTTGTATATTATAGCAGAAATAGTACTGTTTTTCAGAAAATTTATACTAAAACTCTAAATAAATGTGATGTTTAAAGATTCTGACATAAAAAAAGAGTGAGTAACAGCTGTTTAAAGCCATTCTCACTCTTTCTTTTTTTGAAAAACAGTTCACAAAAGATGTTAGCTATTATGTGCTTTTTTCCCTAAAGTAAACCAATACACTATAAAAAATACTACTAGCGCAATAATTGCAGTTCGATACATAATCGCATAGGTATAATAAGTAGCTACAATACTAAGACCAAAACTCCCGACAGCCATGCCAATATCCATACCTGAAAGAAAAGTTCCATTTGCCGTTCCTTTGTTATGTGGTGCAGCTCGGTCAACAGCAAGTGCTTGAAGTGCCGGTTGCGCCATCCCATACCCTAAACCAAAAAATAGTGAAGCAATAAATAAACTAATTGCTCCGGTTGCAAAGGAAAGAACTAAGATCCCCACAATCATTGAAATCGCTCCCGGAATAATAACAAAACGGTGTCCCTTTGTATCATATAGACTTCCTGCAAACATACGGCTGACAAGTACCATAATTGCTTGTCCAATAAAATAAACCCAAGTTGTAGTAATACCAATTTCTGTACCATAAACCATCATAAATGTTTGAATACCACCAAGCGGAATCGCCATAAGTAAACAAAGTCCAGCAGGTAGCAAAGCCGTTTTTTCAAATAGTTTCATTTTTTGATGAACCACATTTTCGGATTTTGGAAGTTTTAATTGCATCATTAATAACAAAATAATTACCATCAACACAAGCGAAAAAGTCACAAGTACATTAAAAGAAAAGTAATTCATAATTAAAATAGCAATAATCGGTGCGAGCGACATACCAAGTGCCGTCGTAAGCCCATAAAAACCAATACCTTCCCCTGTTCTGCTAGGTGGTACTAACTTTGAAACACCAGTCGCAATCGACGTTGTTCCAATCCCCCAACCAGCCCCATGGAAAAGTCGCAATATTAGCAATGCGGCAACCGCTGTCGACCAGTAAAAATTCACTGTAGTTAGTATTAATATCAAAAATCCGATAATAATTAATTTTTTCGGTCCAAATTTATCGTTCCAACTTCCTGCAATCGCACGCATAAACAATGCAACAACTGAAAAAAGCCCTACTGCAAGGCTTGCTTCCATTTGAGTTCCACCAAGTTCAATTATTCGTGCAGGTAATGTGGGCATAAAAACCATAAACCCAATATAAAGCATTACACTTCCAATTAATAAAAATATATAGTCCTTCGTCCAAAGTTTTGTCTTGTTTTCCAAATTATATTCCTTCTTTACTCTAAATTAGCAGAAACGCTTTTCAAAATAGCTGTTAGTTGCTCCACATCTTTCTGTGGAATGCCTGCAAATATTTTTTCACAACTAGCTTCCACAATGTCTCGCAGCTCATTCGTTTCTATTCGCCCTTTTTCTGTTAATGACAAAAGCGAGATTCGTCTGTCTTCTGTACTTACCTCTCGGACAATAAGTTCCTTCCTAAGGAGTACATCTACAATCCGATTCACGGTTGGTGTATCTTTCTTCGTCCAAAGTGCTATCTCTTTTTGCGAAATTGGCTCATTAGCTTCAATTCCTTCCAAAACAGACCATTGTTCTGGTGTTACATCATAGCTTGCAATTGCTCTCATCAAAAATAAATGCATTTTCTTTGCCGTAGTATTTACACTAAAAGAAACCTCGTCATAGTATCCGCGCATCTCTATCCTCTTTTCTATTGTCATAACAATAATTGTCATAACAACTATTATACATAATTATCTACAACATTGCAAGAAGAACAACCATTTTTTTATGACTGTCCTTCTATAATAGCTCCACAGCAAGAATGTCTCTAAACTCAATAATATGCTCTCGCCCAACTACATCCTCTAAAATAACTTCTTCTGTTAACATATCTATTTCTATTGGCACCAAATCGAGTTTTTCTATTTCTCCTAAACCTAAAAATGCAGCAGGATATTCAAAAGATGCAAGCTTTAAAGAAGAAACATCTGCTTCATGAAAATAGGTTAGTCGGACAAGCCATGCTCTTTTTTTCGCATCATTTAATGTGATAAAGAAACTTTCTCGTTCTAAATAATCTACTTCTGGCCGACTTGTTAAAAATGCGGCATTCTTTTGTATTGGTAATTGTTCTTTACGAATGGCTGTAACCATAATAATCACCTCTTACATTTATTATACGAACAAACGTTCTAAAAAGCAATTATTTTACTCAAAAGTTTTTTAATAAGCGTCGCAACTGGTTTAGCGCTTACATAAAATATTTTCGACAAAAATACTTGCAAATTAATAAATAGTTGCTATACTTATGTAAGTAAATAACATTAACAAAGGAGTTTTATTTTTATGACTAATACATTTTTAGATTCCATTAAAGTTCGTCGTTCCATTTATGCACTAGACAAAAACGTTTCATTAGAAGATTCCAAAATTGAAGAAATCGTTAAAGATGCTGTAAAATATAGCCCTTCTTCTTTCAATTCTCAAAGTTCACGTGCGGTTATTCTTTTAGGAGAAAACCACAATAAACTTTGGGACATTGTAGAAGATACTTTGCGCGCTATCGTTCCTGCCGAAAACTTTGCATCAACTGCTGAAAAAGTTGGTTCTTTCCGCGCTGGATACGGAACAGTTCTTTTCTTTGAAGATAATGCTGTTATTGAAGGTTTACAAGAAAACTTTGCTTTATATGCAGATAACTTCCCAGTTTGGGCTGAACAATCTACAGGTATTGCACAACACTCTGTATGGGTTGCTCTTGCAAATGCTGGTATTGGTGCTTCTCTTCAACATTATAACCCTCTAATTGACGATGCTGTTAAAGCTGAATGGGATATTCCTGCAAGCTGGAACTTACGCGCTCAAATGCCGTTTGGTAATATCGTTCAAGAAGCTGGGGAAAAAGAATTTATTGATGATGCAGAACGTTTCCGCGTTTTCAAATAATAAATGTTTCACGTGAAACAAAAAAATTCCGCGACCATTAACTGGTATCGCGGAATTTTTATTTTGCTAGACTTCGAAATCTACTTCTTAGCTCTTCACAGCTAACAATGCCAGCAATAGCACCTTTGATTTCTCCATCCACTAGAACGAGTGAATTAGGTATTCCTTTTACATCAAATTGTTGTGCTAACGCTCGTTCTCTATCTACATTAATCTTTACAACTTGAATGTTACCTTCTTCCACCTCAGAAAACTGCTCAAGTGTAGGCCAAAAACAACGGCAAGGAGCACACCATTCTGCCCAAAAATTAAGCAATATTTTAGGATGGCTACTAACAATCTCTTCCAAATCCTCTTCTTTTGCAAAAATAATCGCCATTCATATCCACCTCACATTCAGAATATTCCAAAGTTGTATTATGGTCAAGTAAAGGGTTCTAGAATAACTATATATCTTGCTTTTTGTTCATTTTTTGACATATTTAAAATGTTTCACGTGAAACATTTTATTTGCTATGTAATATTTCTAAAATACGTAAATCAAGCAAACCAGTGTGTTTTACAGTCATATCTGCATTACGAAGACCCGAACCAACACCTACACTAACAATATTTGCTGCATTTATTGCTTCAATTCCTGCTTGAGCATCTTCAATCCCAACAACTTCTGATGGAGTAAGTCCTAACCCACGAGTTGCTTCAATAAAGATTTCAGGATTTGGTTTTGATTTAGTGATCTTTGCTGCATCAACAATATAGTCAAAATCTTGTTCCATTCCTAATGCACTTAAAACTGTACGTGCGTTTTTAGATACAGAAGCAATTGCACATTTTAAGTTTTGCATTTTTAGTTCTGCAATCAACTCTTTAATCCCTGGTAGCACATCTGCAGGTGAAATTTCTTGAAGTAAACTAACATAGAATTCATTTTTATCAGCAGCAAGTGTTTCGAGCTCTTCTTTTGTAAAGTCATTTTCACGGTTATCTTTCTTTAAAATGAGTAGCAGCGAATCCATTCTACTCACTCCCTTTAAATTCTCATTAAATGCTTCATCAAATTCAATCCCAATACTCTCTGCTGTTTTTTTCCAAGCAAGGTAATGATAATGTGCAGTATCTGTGATAACACCATCTAAATCAAATAATACTCCTTTTAAAGCTATTGTCATTAAACTCTTCCTTTCCAAACTGCCGCCACATTTCGCGCGGTTCTTCTTAAATTATTAGGGGTTTCTTTTAGTATTTCTTCTAATGTTGCTGGTTCTGCAATAGATGGGAAAATAGCAGTAATTCCAGCTTTATAAACAGCATCTAAACCTGTCCCTACGCTTCCACAAATTGCAATAACGGGTGTTCCTAATGTCACTTGTTTTGCTACGCCTACTGGTGCTTTTCCTTCCGCAGTCTGCCCGTCCATTTTTCCTTCCCCGACGATAACTAAATCAGCATCTTCACAAACCGCTTGCATTTGAAGAGCTTCAATAACAAAATCGATTCCAGAGAGTAAATTTGCTTGTAAAAATGTCATGAGACCAGCGCCAATTCCGCCACCAGCGCCAGCACGAGGCATAGTGAGCATCATTGGATTTGCCAGCTGATAAAAATGCGCCATTGCTGCATCCACTTCTACTAAATCAGATTTCGGTAAACCTTTTTGAGGACCAAAAACAAATGTAGCTCCCTTTTCCCCACATAACGGGTTTTCAACATCAGTAACTACATTAATGGTGATGTTTTGCAACTCAGCTGGAACGTTTCTGGCGTTGATTGTTGCAACTTTCGCTAGGTTGGCGCCAATTGGTTGTAGCTTTTGCCCATCTTTATCCAGAAATTCATAGCCAAGCGCACTTGCCATGCCAATTCCGCCATCATTTGAAGCGCTTCCACCAATGCCAATAATAATCTCTGTTGCGCCTTTTTGGATAGCATAGAGAATTAATTCACCTACTCCTCTAGTACTGACTTGGAGCGGGTTTCTTTGACTTAAAGGAACTAAATGTAAACCACAAGTTTCAGCCATTTCAATAAGTGCGGTTTTATTTCCATCAGTAAAAGCAATTTCTGCCGGGAGAATATCTCCAAATGGACCAGAAACATTGACTTTCATTTTTGTTGCCAAGAAAGCCTCGCTTAAAATCGCTAACGTCCCTTCTCCACCATCACCAATTGGAAGTAAATGATAATCTGCATCAGGATAAACTTCTTGAAAGCCCTCTTTAATATACTCTGCTACCTCCTGCGCCGTCAAACTTTCTTTAAAAGAGTCCGGTGCGATAACGATTTTCATAAAGACACCTCCTTTTGTTCAAAGTTAATAATTAATTTATCCGTTAATAGCTGCTTTTCCCCTAGGATAATTAATTCTAGCACGCTTTTAGTCGCTTTTGAAAGTTCTAGTGTTTCTGATGTAATTTTAAAACTAATTTTTTCACCTTTCCAGATAAATTCAAAGGCTACCGATTTCCATGCATCTGGTAATTTCGGCGTAATTTGGAGTATTTCAGCGCTTGTATCAATACCTGCAAATCCAAAAATCACAGCCAGCCAAATAGCACCAAGGGAGGCAGCGTGGAGTCCGTCATCTGATGAATGTGGTTCTGGCCCAAGATCAATTAAACACGCCTCTTGGAAAAATTGATATGCCTGCTGTCTATCGCCTATCCGATTTGCTACTATTGCATGGATTGCTTTACTTAATGAAGAATCATGAATTGTCCGCTTTTCATAAAAATCTAAATTTTTCTTCATTGTTTCCATATTAAAAATTGTTGGAAAAAGATAAAATAACATGACCAAATCAGCCTGCTTCAAGATTTGCAATTCATTCACTTCTTGCCGAGAATAGTCCAGTAAAATTCCTTGTGTACCTTGATTTTTCTTATATTTATCCAAATTTATCCAATCTTTTTGAAGAAATGTATCATCTTGCGGAATTATCCCCGTATCACTCGCCACTGGCAAATACAAGTTTGCTAAAAACGCTTCCGCACGTTTTTGGAAGTTTTTATTTGCTTTATTCCAGTCCATAGCTTTTTTCACATTATAGTACGCCATGTAATTAGTATACGTATTATTATCGATATGCTCTGTGTATTCATCCGGTCCAATAACATCGAGTATTTCCAGGCGCCCATTACGATTAACAGCCCGACTTATCCAAAATTCAGCTGTTTCTAAGAGCATCTCGACCCCATAATTTTGCATAAATTGCTCATCTTTTGTTGTTGCTTCATATTCACACACTGCAAAGGCAATATCCGCTACTAAATGATGCTCTGAAATTGCTGAAGCCACCTTTTGGCGTGTTCCCGTCCGAATATTAATTGCTGCAAATTCTGGCGTTTCTTCTTCCCCAGAAAATGCGCTTTCCCATGGATAAAGTGCTCCTTTGTAGCCGTTTTTAATTGCTTTTTCTTTTGCTTCTTTTAAATGTAAATAACGATATTGAAGCAATTGTTTCGCAGTTTTCGGTTGATTATATAAGAAAAATGGTAGAATAAATATTTCTGTATCCCAGAACACATGACCTTTATAACCTTCTCCAGTTAGCCCCTTCGCCCCGACACTACAACGAATGTCATCTTTTGGTGTCATAATCTCTAAATGATAGGTAGCAAAATCCAGCGCAAATTGATCCACTACATTTACACTGTCCACTTGAACTCCAGCAGATTGCCAAAAATCGTTCCAAGCTATATCTGAAGCCATTTTTAGTTCATGATAAGTGGTACTCGGAATTTCTTCATCCAATTTACCAAGTGTTGTATTAACCGAACTTATTTTTTCCAAAGTAAATGTTTCATTGGCCATCACATGTTGTTTTACTTCCGTCATCAACTGGCGGTTTTTAGCAGTGAAGATCCCTTTAGCACTTACTTTAGTTGCCACAACAATTTGTTGCTTACTTTCTATCGTCTCATATTCGCCAACCATCAATTCTTCATCAAAAATCCGCATGCTCAACTCTGCTAACTGTTGTGTGCCAAAATTTGTTTGTTGCGCATCAATTCCAGTTCGCACTTTCACTACCGCATTATCCGTTAAAGGGGTAATTTCAACTTTAGCTGCAATGAGGTGTTTCGCTACTTTGGAAACAAATCGTCGAAAATTAATCTGATATTTTTTATGTGCGCTATTTTCCCAAGTAATTTTTCTGACTAATTCTCCTGTATTCATATCTAAATAACGTTCATAATGGTGAACTATTCCCGCTTGCATGGAGAAAACCTCGTCGTCAAGTGTCAACTGAAACCGCATAATATCTGGTAAGTTCACTAGTTCAGAACTTGTTGATCCGCTTGGTCGATTGTAAATTCCTGCTACATACATCCCGCGAACTTGCTCTGGATAGTCTTCCTCCAATGCTCCGCGAATACCCAAATAACCATTCCCTATAGTCATTTGGCTTCCATATTTATTTAGATAATCTACTGCAAATTCCTTCTCGATTATTTTCTTCATAAAAAAACACTCTCACCTTTTTCTGCCGATTCGTATAAACTTTCAACAATTTTTTGAATTCTATAACCTTGTTCTGCACCCGCAAGTTGTTCATCTGACAAACCGAGCACGCTATCAACAAAAGCCTTCATACTATTTTCATGCTTATTCTCTTCAAGTGCTCCAAGTTGCTCTAACAGCTGGAACTCACCTGCATTATCCGTATAAATCTCAGCTGGATATAAACTTCCTCCTGCCAAATCCCCAAAGAAATCTACATTTAAAATGCTCTCCGGCTTAATATGTAAAGCAAAAGAAGTATCTAACTCGATTAATCCACCATTTTCCAGCTCAATAAAGCCAAATAAAGCATCTTCCACTGTATACTTCGTTGGATCCCATGAACCAAATGTGCCCTGGCTTTTTTTCGTGCCAATTTTTTGGAAACTTTTTGCCGTAACTTTTTTTACTTTTGGAAATCCAAGTACAAACATCGCCGCATCGAGCATATGAATTCCCATATCAATCAACGGTCCGCCGCCTTGCATCTCTTTATTTGTGAATGTGCCCCATCCCGGTACCCCTGAACGTCTAAGCGCAGTTGCTTTTACACAATAAATTTCTCCAAAAAGAGCCGCGTTTTGCTTTAAAAACCGTGCTTCACTTGAAAAACGGTGATGAAAATCATAGGCCAAAATAGTTTTTTTCTGCTCTGCTAAATCCCACATTGCTTTAGCTTCCGATGCACTCATTGCGGGTGGCTTTTCACACATAACTGCTGCCCCATGCGCAAGTGCCAACATCACATTATCAAAATGAAACCGATTTGGCGTACAAACACTAACAATATCTAATCGTTCAGCAGCAAACATTTCTTCTGCGGTAGCATAATAACTTTGAAAGCCGTTTTTCACTTGAAATTCTGCTGCTCGTTCTTTACTTGGGTCGCAAACAGCAACTAGTTCTAGCTCATCTCTTGTTTGATAATATGCCGCATGAACCTTCTCTGCAACTTGTCCTGCTCCTATAATTGCCACTCTTTTTTTCATATCCGAAACTCCTTTTAGAAAAATCCGCCCGCTTCAATTGGGGCGGATTTTCTATTTTAAATTAAACAGTTTTTTAAGTGCGCTAATGCATCTTTATAAGCTTGCTCAGGATTCTCACTACGAACTCGACATTCAAAAGTTAAAAATCCGTTATAGCCGTTCTTTTTCAATTGATCAAAACTTGTTTTAAAATCAAGGCTACCGCTTCCTGGTTGATAGCGATGATTATCTGCAACATGAATGTGCCCTATCGAATCTTTATAGGTACGAAGCGCTCCTGGTATGCTGTCTTCCTCAATATTCATATGATAAAAATCAGCAATGATTTCAACATGCTTCAAGTTGTTTGTATCAATATATTTCTGCGCATCACTTAGTAAATTAATCATATGATCTTGATAGCGATTAAGTGGTTCAAGATAAACTTTTGTCCCTGTTTCTAAAGCAATTTTATCCAAGTACATAAGCGATTCACTTACTGCTTTAAAATCACCTGCTTGAGATCGAGGTGAAGTCATTGGTGGCAATCGATATGTGAACATCCCCCACGCTGCTGGAACAACAATCCCTTGACCGCCAACCTCTTGCAAAGCTTCAAGAATCGTTTTAATTTCTTCCAAACCATTCAATCGGCGTTCTTCAATAAAGTCACCAATCCAACCATCATAGCCGCCACACGCTGTTGAAACAGGTAATCCGGTTTTCTTAATTGCCGCTTTGACTTCTTCCAAATTTTCAACAAGTAATTTACCGTCAATTTCAAATCCTTCAAAACCCATTTCTTTTATATAAGCAAATTTTTCTTCTATATTTTCAGGAAAAAACGCTTGATTTTGTGTTCCTAATTTCATTTTTATCGCTCCTTATAAGGTAATCCCCATTTTAATACTTAAATCGGGTTCTCTATCCACGTATTTCATATAACTTTCCGCTGATTCAGCAAATGGAACTACCGGATCAATTAAATCACTACAATCTAAGTAACCATTCATAAGCAGTTCCCAACAAGTTTCTTCAATTCGCTTGCGGTCCCAACGCGGATAATCAGGGTTAGGTTCACTTGCTGCACGTGAAAAGACAATTTTTGCATTATTGAAATGTGCTTCACGACCAAGATTAAAGCCATCTGGGAAAGGTTTCGCAAAAGCGACATAGGAAATCGTCCCACCATAAGCAATCCCGCGAAGTGCTGCTTGAAGTGCCGCAGAATTACCACTTGTTTCAATAATAGAATCTGCACCAAGTTTACCAGTAAGTCGTTTTACTTCTAGACCAACATCTGTATTAATCGGATCAAAAGTAGCGTCTGCACCGTGTTTCTCTGCAATTTCACGGCGATGGCTAAGTGGGTCTACGCCAATAACAATACTTGCTCCAGCTTTCTTTGCTAGTTGAATCGCAATTTGCCCGATTGCTCCTAGCCCCACAACGACAACATAATCACCCGCACGAACATGGGCATCACGTACACCGCTCATTGCAAATTGGGCCGGATCATAACAAACTGCATTTTTCCAATTAGCACCTTTTGGCATTTTGCGTAGTTTATAATTATCGACAGCCTTCACAATTACTGTTTCCATAATTGGCCCGTAAGAACAAACAATATCGCCAAGCTCATATTCCGTCACTTTACTACCAAGTTCCGTGATTTCACCAACAACCATATTTCCAAGCTGGAACTCGCCAAAGACAATACCTCGTGCGCTATTTGTTTCACGTGGAACAAATAGATTCCATTCTGGTGAAAACTCTTCATCAATAAAAGGACTAATTCCACGGAAATCCACTACTTCTGTTCCATGTTTTGGAGAAGCGAATTGCACTTTAATTTTTACTTCATCTTCTAAAACTTCCCGGTCAAAATACTCTACTAATTCTGCCACGCGCGGTGCAGTTGCAACTAATTTTTTCATTTATATAAACTTCCTTTCTTATCCTTTAACTCCGCCATCAGTTAAGTTTCCTTTAATAAATCTTTCTGAAATTGCGTACATAATAACAACTGGTAGCGCCGTAACAAGCGATGCCGCCATCATTCTACCCCAAATGTAGTCTGGTGTACTAAAGAGTGTGTTAAGTCCAATTGGTAATGTGAATTTCTCTGAGCTTGATAAGAATATCGAAGCAAACAGATAGTCATTCCAAGCAACCATAAAGCAATATACAAACACTGATACAATACCTGAAATCGCTAGCGGTACAATAATCCGCAAAATTATCTGGAATCGGTTCAGCCCGTCCATCATTGCAGCTTCTTCAATATCAGTTGGAATTGTATCAAAATAACTTTTCAACATAAATACTGCTGTTGGAAGTGTTTGTACAACCATCGTGATAATTAAAGCTGTTTCCGTATCATATAAACCTAAACTTGAAATAATTTTAAATAAAGGAACAATTAATAAAATCCCTGAAAACATATAAACTGTATAAAAACTTGCATTAATCGTAATTCGCCCTTTAAAGCGTAATTTTGAAAGGGCATACGCGCCTAAAATCCCTAAAACAACCGCAATTCCGGCTGCAAAAACCGAAACGATTAAACTGTTTTTAAAATAGGTTACAAACGGAAAAATATCCGGGTTAAAAATATCTATATAGTGTTGGAAAGTGAAATCCTTTGGAAAAAATGTTGGATGTGTCGAAATGGCCTCTTTGCTGCTTTTAAAAGAAGTCATTAACATAATCAAAAATGGGAACAAGGTAATACATAAAAATGCAACCATCGTCACATAAAAGGCGATTTTCTTTGTTCTTTTTGACTTTTTACTACTTACTGCCATTCAAATCCACCCGCTTTCTTGCAAAAATAATCACAACAAAAATAATGACAAATAATATCACAGAAATCGCTGCTGCTTTTCCTAAATCATTGAATGCGAATGCTGTTTTATATAAATAAACTCCAAGGATATTTACTTTATTCGTGAGTAAGTATACATCGGTAAACATATAGAACATCCAAATCGCCCGAAGCGTAATAACTGTTGCTAAAACCGGCATAATTGCTGGCAAAGTAACGATTTTGAATTTATCCCAAATGTTCGCTCCGTCCATATCAGCCGCCTCATAAAGCGACTTATCGACCGTTTGCAAAATTGCCAAAAACGAAATAAATGCATAAGGAAAATAACGCCATATCGCAAAAAATGTTACTAAAAAGAAACTAGAAACTGGATTATCAAACCATAGTGGTGCTTCTTTAAATAGATGAAGTACGTCCACTGTCATAAAATTAATCACGCCATATCCATTGTTAAACATATATTTCCATGCAAAAATCAGGGAAATAGATGGTGTTACATAAGATAAAATAATTAGCGATCGAGCTGTCTTTCTAAACCTAAATTCACGGTTAAAGAATATCGCCACAAGCAGTCCCATCCCAGTGCTTCCGACTACTACAAGCGCTGTATACGCTATTGTCAATCCTAATGATTTATAAAACTCTGGGTCTTTTAAAATGTCGATATAATTTTGTAAACCAATAAAGATTGATTTAATATTCGGGTTAAGCGGCATATCTAAAAAACTGATATGGATATTAGAAATCATCGGGTATAAAACCAGTGCCGCCAGTAAAACAAAACTTGGTGCGAGTAAAATCATTGCTAACTTAAAGTCTGATCTTTTATATACTTTCGTTTTCATAATGCCTCCTTAAATCAAAAAGCGACGTACTAGACTGTCAAAAAAGACGGGGAGAAACCTATATTCTCCCCGCTATTTTATTAATTACCTTCTTCGGCTTTTTTCTGCGCAGCTTTTAGATCATCTGAAACATCCCCGCCGCCAACAGTTACATTATTAACCATTTGGGCAATAATTCCTGAACTAGTAATATCTCCCATTTTCGTGAAGTTTTTACCGTCAACAAGCCCAAAAACTTGGATGTCATTGAAAGAAGCTGCAATTTCATTCGGAAGATCTCCAAACGATTTAATTACTTCATTTTCTTTGTAAGCTTTTTGTTCTACTACTTCTTTATTTACTGGTTGAGCGCCACCTGGAGACATAAGTACCCAAGTTGTCATATTTTTTGGTTCTGATAGATATTCAATAAATTTCTTTGTTGCTTTCTTCTGTTCATCATCTAAACCAGCTGAGATAGTTAAGCCAGAAACTGTTCCATAAACTGCTTTCTCTTTTTCTTCTGGAATGGCGAATCCAATATTAGATGGATCTCCTTCTTCATAGACTGACGGAAGAATATACGTAGAATACATTGCCATTGGAACCGTTCCATTCATAAACGCGTCCTTAATTTCTGTTACGTCATTAGAGCCGGGCATTGTATAAGCTGATAGATCTTTATAGTATTGCAAAGCTTCTTTCATTTCTGGTGTATCAATAGTTATATCGCCTTTTTTATCTAAAACGTTTGCTTTGTTAGAAAGGGCGAACTGTGAAAATGCTTGCTCACTAATTGTGCTTTCGGCAGTTGGAATTGCAATGCCATATTTTTTATCTGCTTTGTTTGTGAATTTTTTTGCTACTTTTTCAACATCAGCCCAGCTTTTAGGTTCTTCAAATCCAGCATCACTAAGTGCTTTTTTGTTATACCAAATACCTTGAATCCAACCACTTAGAGGAACTGCAATATAGCTGTCACCATCTTCAGAGCGAACTAGGTTAGTTGCGCCTTCATAGTAGTTATCTTCTCCCACGGATTTAATAACATCTTTTACTGCATCTTGATCAATTAGTTCATCTTTATCCATTACTTTAGCAAAATCTTGACTTACTTCCATTACTGCTGGAAGTTTACCAGAACGAGCAAGCGTTACTACTTTTGTATTAAAAGCATCTTCCTCTACTGGAATTTGTTTTACTTTAATTTTTGGATTTTCTTTTTCAAAATCAGCAATTAATTTTTTAATAACATCTAAACGTTCTTTTTCAACAGATGAATGCATAAATTCAATCGTTACTTCACCGCTACTACTACCGCTAGAACTTTTCCCTCCACATGCAGCGAGTATCGCACTTAGAACCAACACAACAACAAGTAATCCAAGACTCTTTTTCTTCATTTTTGTTCCTCCCTGTAATTTTTGGTTTTTAGCCAGCAGAATTCGTAGCCACTAAGTTTTATGGAATCGCTCCCAGTTATAGTGGAGTTTGTATAGATATTTGTATAAACGCCGCTGTCTAGTGAGTAATCTACTTCCTTCTCAGATAAATTATGAATCAATATAAGAGATTCTGTTCCTGCCGATCTTTTGATAACAAACAACTCTGCAGGAGAATCGATAACTTCCATCTCAATTTCTGGATGGAAAAGTGATTCCATTTTTCGTACATTAATCAGTTTTGTTAATGCTTCATAAGTCTCTTTTCGTAAAGAGCCATTCTCTTCTAATTCAGCTGTAATTTCAGCTAAATCATATTTTTTTCTATTAATGGAACGATTTTGACCTGTTTTTAAAGCTCCAGCAGTATCATTTCTACTACCTAAAATACTTTGAATATAAACAGCTGGAACACCTGGTATTGCCATTAATATTGCATGTGCCACTACAAAACGATGTAATCTAGTTGCATCACTATCAGTTTGTTTACTTAGCGCATCCATATATGTCACATTTATTTCATAAGGACTTTTAGAACCATCCGGATTCTGTTTATATGAAACTAATGCACCTTCTTGTTCAAGATCATTCACTAATGCCAAAATTTCTGCTTCTGGTATAATTCCGCGAACTGGATTTAGACCAATACCATCATGAGAAGCAAGGAAATTAAAGAATGTTCGCTTACCCTCTGGCAATTCCAATTCTCTAGCCCAATTACTTAAAAATTCTGCATTGCCATGATGAATCCCATGTAATACTAGTGGCGGAAGTGGAAATTGGTAAACCATGTGCGCTTCTTTTTCTTCGTTTCCAAAATAGCTAATATTATCTACATGTGGCACATTGGTTTCCGTAATAATAATTGTCCCGGGAGCCGCCATATCTACCAAATCTCTAAATAATTTCACAATTTCATGCGTTTCTTCTAAATGAATCGAGCTAGTTCCAGGCACTTTCCACATAAAACCAACTGCATCAAGCCGCACATATTCTGCTCCCTGCTCCAAATAAAACAACAACACATCAACCATCTTATAAAGTACTTCTGGATTTGCAAAATTTAAATCAATCTGATCTTCACTAAAAGTCGTCCAAATGTACTTCTCTTCCCCAGATGCAAACTTAAATGGAGTAAGTACAGGCGTGGCACGTGGCCGAGTTACCGAACTAAGGTCTGTTTTTGGATCCATCTCCACGAAAAAGTTCGCAAATTCAGGATCATCTGCCAAATATCGCTTAAACCAGTCGCTTTTCGCTGACATGTGATTACAAACAAAATCAAACATTAATCGCGCTGATTTTTCCATTTCACGAATATCCGACCAATCACCAAGTTTAGGATTTACCTGCTTATAATCAATCACTGAAAATCCATCATCCGACGAGTATGGGTAAAATGGCAAAAAATGAACTAACTCAAAAACAGATTTTAAATAACCATCATACATTTTCTTAAAACTTGTTAATGTTTTTTTTGATTCTTCCTGAAACTGGTCTCCATATGTAATTAAAACAATATCTTTCTCATCCCACTTGTTTTTACGTGTTAACTTTTGTTCTTTCGTTTCATTTACTCGCGCTTCGATTCTTACTGCTAAACTGTCCACCACATCTTCCGGATATAATCGCGAAAGGCGTTTTCTTAAATTTGTCATTATATACCTCCTAACCGGGAGCGCTCCCACAAAAAGAATTATAGTATGGAAAGCGCTTTCTGTCAAACACAATTTTAAATTGTTTTTTTGATATGTTGATATAGAAGTGTTTTGAAAGCACTATAGCCTCTAGTTGGACTTTTTCTTAAAAATTGAGTAAGATAAACAGGGATAATAATGACCGGAACCGATACCGGAACGATAAATAGAGAAAGGAAGATGACCTTGGCAGCAACCATTTATGATATAGCAAAACACGCGGGAGTTTCAAAATCAACGGTATCAAGAGTACTAAATAATCAAGCGAACATTTCCAAAGAATCACGAAGAAAAGTACTAGAAGCTATTGATGAACTTAATTATCAACCAAGTAAATTGGCACGTGCCCTTACTTCTTCTGGATTTGATGCTATTATGGTTATTTCAAATCGCTCTACTACTACAACTACTGGGAATCCTTTCTTTTCAGAAATAATTCAATCCATTTCCACTCAAGCTGAGTTGGAAAATTTTGATTTAATCCTTCAAACAGCTAAAAATAGCGAAGATGAACTTAAAAAATGCCTTTCTAAAATCCAAGAAAAAATGATTAAAGGTATCATAATGCTTAGTTCCCCCGCTGACGAAGATTTTTTTCATCAATTAGATCCTTATAACATTCCTATCGTTGTTACTGGAAAAGTAGAAGGGAGTTATAAAAATATCTACTCTGTTGATACCGACAATTTTGGTGACAGCTATGCACTAACCAAACATTTAATTAATCAAGGACATAAAAAAATTGCTTGTATTCATGCACCGCTCAACTATCATGTTTCTATTGATCGCCTTGCTGGTTTCCGCAGTTGTCTTTTTGATCATCAATTAGATCTTCGTAATGACTGGATTATTGATAGTGGTTATAGTATTGAAGACAGTTACAGCGCCGCACTACGCTTAATGGAAGGGTCTGATAAACCAACCGCCGTTTTTGCAACAGATGATTTAAAAGTGCTTAGTATTTACAAAATGGCTGCAGACAGAGACTTACAAATTCCTACAAATCTCTCTGTTATCGGTTATAATGATAAAGTAGCGTCATCATTTCTATCACCGCCACTTACATCAATTGATATACCCATAAATAAATTAGGAAAAAAAGCGACTACATTACTATTCCGCCTTATTCATCAGGATAAAAACGTACCAAAAACAACGATTATTAAAACAGAAATGATAGAACGTGACTCTATTCAGAAAATAAATAGCTAATGTTATTTTCTGAATTTACTTTGTGGTCCTGTAGCTCAGTTGGGAGAGTATCACCTTGACATGGTGGGGGTCGCTGGTTCGAGACCAGTCGGGACCATTTTATAACAGCAAAAAACCCGCATGATAAAAATTCAATTATCATGCGGGTTTTTTTATTTAAATAACTTACCAATTTTCTTAAAAATGCTATCCTCAATAATATCAATTCCAATACCCCAATTGCTATTAAGAATCTCTTTATTCACTTTCACATAGTCTTTCAAAACTTCTCCTGAAATAGTGAGGTTATGATATGGTTTATACTCCAAATAAGTAGAAGCACCATTTTTCATGATTTTCTTCGTAACGCGATGTTGCAGATACTTAGAATTAATATCACATTCTTGCCGCGTAAATGATTCTTGCTGATCAATAGACTTATCTGTTGTCAAATGAATCTCCATTTTAATAACATTGCGATCCACCCAGTACGGGAAATCTTTGTGGAAATGTTTTTCAGCTCCATCATCAATGAAATTACCCCAATTCCAGTAGTGTAAGAAACGGTTTTTATTTTCTACAATATAAGGATCAGAAATAGTCGCTTTATATATGATTGAAAGCTCATTTAATTCTTTATTATCTTCCACTATTTTAATTGATTCATCGCTAAAATATTTATCAATCTCATTTTCTTCATATTTTTTGTATAAAGTCATATTGCTATATGTGGCAAAATTATAACGATTGATAATATCTTTAATTGAGTCATTTTTAAACATTTCACGCGAGCCATTAGCCATTCTGCCGCGTAACTTTCTTTCAAAAGTAACATACCCTTTGTTTTCTTTGACATCACATCGAACAATTTCTTCCACAGATGGCACTTGATCTTGAAATGGCTCTTGTTTTTGTAATTCCGTACCTTCTTTAATTTCTAAATAATACATAAAGCTATTTTTCTGACGGTTTTCTAAAAATCCCTGGTCATTATTGATTGTCGCATCCACAAAATAAACTTGATTTTCATAATTAATTTTTAAAATCGCGTGGTTAAAATTGAACGGGGACGGCGCATAGACAGGTAAAAAGATATCTCTATCATAACTAACCAAAATAAACTCTGAATCTACTCCCAAATAATCTAATAATACTTTTAATAAGAGGGTTTTCGCCTTACAATCACCTTGTTTCGTATTGTAAGTAACTTCTGCCGGTTGAGGTTCATGCCCATCCATTTCCGCTTCATTATATAAATAGTAAACTTCCTTTTGAACAAAATCGATAGCATGTCGGATTTTATGTTGTAAAGAAGGTAATTCATCTAATTCAGCAATGAAATCAGCTGCAAAATCAGTTACATCCACTTGATAGAATTTTTGATATAAATCACTAACAGTTTTCGTTATTTCTGGATACGTTTTTTGTGTCGTAAAATCAATAAATGGTAAAAGTTCCAATTCATTTGGATCTTTTCCAATATAAGAATTTTTTTCAATAACATATGACTTTTGATTTTCAACTATTTCTCGCTCTTTTTCTATAATTTTTCCTTCATCATCACGGAAATAATTGTAATTTACCTCTAATTGTTGCCCAGTTTCATTTTTTAACTCAAAACGGTATTTCCCATACGCCCAGTACGAGTTTGGATACGTATAAATCCAACGGAAAAATTGATTACGAATGCTATCTTCTTGATATTTCAGCTCGGTTGATGTTTCAATAATAAAAATATCATTTAAATGCAAATCGCGAATTAAAACGGTCACTTTCTTTTCATCATTAAAACTAGCTTGATTTTCATCGCGTACATAATCTAACACTTTCACATTTATATCATTTAATTTATCAATTACTTTCCCATCACGAACAACAGATAAAGTATGAATATAAAGCACTTCATCTTCCGCTAAAATAAAATTAGATTTTGCTGCCGAATTTAACATATTGGGATCATTTAAAGTATAAGCCATTGATGTATAGCTAGTTCGTGAATTTGGTTTTGCTGTTTCCACCATATCACACCAAAAACAATAATCTCGTTCTTGTGCAATTTGAGCTTGATAAAAATCTGTTTGTTGCGTCTTTAACCAAGCATCAATATTTTCTTGTTTGGTTTTATCAGAACTTAAATCCGAATTCACAAAATAATAATTTTTTTCCATAGTAGGACTCCTCATATGATATTTTTTCTTTTGACCTTCTTATTTTAACAATAATTAAGGGGCATAAACAAGGACATAACGACAAATTTATAGTTTTCTTACTTGAATTATTGATATTTTAGTGAATATTTCGCCACATTTTAAAAAAGCAATCCCTTTCAACTAGGATTACTTTTTTCAGGCTATTTATTTAACCAAGAAAATAATTTTACATCTTGGTATTCAGTCCCAATTTTCTCATAATCTTGAAGTAGCCCTTCTTCTTGAAAACCCAGTTTTTCAAGCAAACTAATGGATGCTTCATTTCGGGGGTCCACTTTTGCTTCCATTCGATGCAAATTAAATGATTCTATTCCCCATTTCATCAAGGATTGTACCGCTTCTGTTGCATAACCATGCTTCCAAAAACGCATTCCCAAATCATAAGCAATTTCTGCACGCTGGTTCTCATGATCAATATAATTAAAACCACAAGTACCAATAATTTCTCCCGTTGCTTGTAAAATAATAAACAACGGAGTGCTTTACCTTCTATTTCTAACTGTCTAAGCATCCGTATCATTTCTTCCACTGGCTGTAAACTTTGGAAAGGCTCAATATTCATATATCTAGTCACTGAATCATCGGACCAATAACCAAATAAAATTTCCGTATCTGCTAAAGTCATTTCACTTAAAAAAAGTCGTTCTGTTTTTACCATTTGCTTTCGATTTTCCATAGGATAACCTCCGACCAATTAATAAAAAGAGCTTATCAAATCCCATCGCTAAAGTAAAATGTTTCACGTGAAACATTTTATTTATAAACAACCTCAAACTCTTCACAAACAACAAGAACATCTTCGTTAAAATCTATTCCAAGTTCAACCGACTCATTTGTGAAAAAATCAGTATGTACTTTTCGCCAATATTCAAGTGTTCTGTCCCCTTCACCTTCTAAATAAGCAAATCTCTCAGAAACTTCATTAAATGGCATAATTGTTACATCCACTAGTTTTATTATCCCCATCGCCTCTTCTTCGCCATCTAAAATAACAACATAAGAACCAACAGATGGCATTGTTTCTCCACCTTGGTCATACCAATAAAACAAGCTGCTAGTTCCTGTTTTTGTGCCCGCCATTACAAGTTCCCCAAGTTCATTTGCCATTTCAGCTGAATCTCCAAATGCCCATGCCTCAAATTTATTTGAAACTTCCCGATTTTTTGCTCGATAGTCTTGCCACATTTTATTTACTGAATCTTTATACTTTTCCACCTAAATTTCCTCCTAAAAAAAGACCGAGGTTCCTGAAAACCCCAGTCTAAAACTTTATTTTCTTACGGGTTTAATCACAATATAACGATAAGGATCTCGACCTTCAGAATGTGTTTCAATTTGTTCATTTTCACTTAAAATAGCATGAATTATTTTTCTTTCAAAAGAAGGCATTGGCTCCAAATGAACCGCACGCTTCGTTTTAACAGCTTTATCTGCCATTTTATTAGCTAAAAGTGCTAAAGTTTCATGACGTCGTTCTCGGTAATCACCAACATTAACAATAATATTTTTGTATTGACTAGTAGTTTTATTTGCAATTAATTGGGTTAAATATTGAAGCGCATTAAGTGTTTGACCGTGTTTCCCAATCAACATACCTAAGCTTTCTCCTTTAATTTGTAACTTCACATCTTTACCAGCTTCTTCTACATCAATGGTAATTTCAGCGCCCATTTTTGTTGCAACATCTAAAAGATAATCAATTGCTACTTGAATTCCATCTTCTTTTTCAATTACTTTTACCATGGCTAATCTGGAGCCAATTCCGAAAATACCTTTTTTACCTTCATCAAGAATCTCTACTTCCACTTTATCACGTGTCGTTTCTAGACTAGTAAGGGCATTTTGAATGGCTTCTTCGACCGTTGAACCTTGTGCTGTTAAATCTCTCACTTTCTTTTCTTACCTCCTTTTTTGGAAGCTTTCATGTTCGCCGCTTTTTTCTTTAAACGTTCTTCTTCTAGTTGAGCAGCAGCAAGTGCCTCCTGTTCGCGTTTATTTTTAAAAGGATTATTAATTAAAAGTGTTTGGAATACGGTGAATATGTTACCGATAATCCAGTAAAGTGCAAGTGCAGATGGTAAAGTGATACCCATAAATAGAATCATTACTGGCATAATGTAAATAATCATTGCCATTGATTTATTTTGCTGTGTTTGTCCCATCATTGAAATTTTTGATGATGCAAAGGTTGTTAATGCTGCGATAATTGGTAAAATATAGTACGGATCCGGGCTACCTAATTGCATCCATAAGAAGGTATCTGTCTTAATTTCTGCTGTTCTACTAATTGCTTGATAAAAACCTAATAAAATAGGCATTTGAATTAGTAATGGTAAACAACCCATCATTGGATTTACGCTATTTTCTTGATATAGACGCATTGTTTCTTGTTGTAATTTTTGTTTTGTTTCATTATCTTTAGATGCATATTTCGTTTGTAACTCTTTGATTTTTGGTTGTAAGTTGGTCATGGCTTTTTGGCTCTTCAGTTGTTTCACCATTAAAGGCATGATTAGTAGTCGAATTAAAATCGTAACAACGATAATTCCGACAGCATAACTTCCCCCAAATAAATCAGAGAACCAAGTAATAACCCAAGATAATGGAAAGACAATATAATGACTCCAAAATCCTGTTGAATCTTTTGTAATAGGATCCGTTGAATAGCCACAACCCGAAAGTACAGCCATTAATCCAATTACCAGACTTGCGATGAGCAATTTCTGTTTGAATCGCTTTTTCTTCTTCAAATTGATGTAACCTCCCATTTCGCCTTTTTCAAATTTCCACTCATTTTGAATTGTTTGTTTTTTGTTTTAAAACACGTCCTACTTTTAAAACATGTATCAAACTTTTCTTTACTTCATGAAAATCCATATTGGCCGCCGGTTTTCTGGCGATGATAATATATTCATTTTCAGGGTTAATCTGCTCTTCTAGTTCATGAAAAGATTGTCTTATGTAACGTTTTATTCTATTGCGACAGACAGCGTTTCCAATTTTTTTACTAACCGATAGACCAATCCGAAAATGATCCTTGCCTTCTTGCTTTAAAGTATAAACAACAAATTGACGGTTAGCAAAAGATTTTCCTCTTCGGAATACTTTTTGAAAATCGTCATTTTTTTTAATTCTATATTTTTTTTTCATATATTCTCCATCTTCTAACATATCTTAATATCAGGCTGTTTGACTCAGTCGTTTCTTACTATCTCAAAAAAAAAACCACTGAGTCGTTTTCAGTGGTCTACGCAGATAAAACTTTTCTTCCTTTACGACGACGACTTGCTAAAACTCTACGTCCGTTTTTAGTACTCATACGCGTACGGAAACCATGTACTTTTTTTCTTTTACGTTTACTTGGTTGATATGTTCTTTTCATTAATTACACCTCCCATAAAAGGGTCCAATCGAATTTATCTATTAGACAGTCTTAGATATTGTACGTGAACTAGTCTTTTTTGTCAATACTACTTAGACGAATTGCTATTTAGACTCCGCTCATTATCATATCATATTTTTAAAGCGAGAAACACTATTTTTCAAAATTTATTGTGTTAAATAAAGATATTTTTCTCTACTAGTATCCGGAATAACAATTTTTCTTCCGGAAACCTCTACTAAATACCTTGCAAACTCCCCTATTTTCTCAAACTCAGCTGGATATTCAAATTTTAACTTTTTATCAATTAAATAGTTATCTACATAATGACTTGTTTCTGGTTGAAAAGATAATAACCCTTCTATAAAACGAATTACTTTGGTGAATTTCGGAATCTCACTTTCTTCTTCCAGATCTGTAAAATGAAAAAACATTGTATGAATATGATTTTTCTTAATATTTACTGCAAAAGCTTCTTTATCAATATTACTTCTTGCAAATACTGTAAAATCATCAATTTTGGCTGGCCCGCGTTTATCATAAATTAACAAATAACCAAATACATCTTCAATATTGTCGTTTTGAATGACACGATAAAATTCTATATCTCTTGTTTTCAAAAGTCGTTGAAATATCATTTTACACAACCTCATCTTTTTCTCATTTTTTTCTTTTCTGTTACATAGTTTAACACATTGTCACAATGAAATCTTTTCCTAGAAGGTGTGGATAACTACCTGTTTTAGGCTTTTTATTGTGGATAACACTATATTTGAGTGCTACTTTATACACAATAAGTGGTAACTTACACACAATGACTTGTGGATAATTAAATCTAACAATTTCGTTACAGTTTTCTTTACACACAAGTTATACACAAGTTAACTGGCTGTGGACAACCGTTTTTCACATCTGGACAATTTTGTGGATAAATTTGGTAAGTCCTTGCTATCAGAGTGATTTTCTGATATTATAATTCCTGTCGAATAGAAATTTAGCTGGGGAAAAATAAAGTTATCCACAATACATTTTCGCTTTGTGGATAATTTTTTAACAGTCATTGGATAACCTTATCCACGGCTTTTTCTATCTGTGGATAACTTTAAAACATCCATTTACATTACATAACAAAGGGGGGATACTGGTGCAATCAATTGAAGACATCTGGCAGGAAACACTGCAAATTGTCAAAAAAAATATGAGTAAACCAAGTTACGATACATGGATGAAATCAACAACGGCTCATTCATTAGAAGGTAACACGTTTATTATTTCAGCGCCCAATAATTTTGTTCGCGATTGGCTAGAAAAAAGCTATACACAATTTATCGCTAACATTTTACAAGAAATAACTGGTCGCTTATTTGATGTCCGCTTTATTGATGGGGAGCAGGAAGAGAACTTTGAATACACTGTGATAAAACCGAGTCCAGCACTTGATGAAGATGGTATTGAAATTGGTAAACATATGCTTAATCCGCGTTATGTTTTTGATACTTTTGTCATTGGTTCTGGAAATAGGTTTGCACATGCAGCATCACTTGCCGTAGCCGAAGCACCAGCAAAAGCATATAATCCACTCTTCATTTATGGAGGAGTAGGTCTTGGAAAAACACATTTAATGCACGCAGTTGGTCACTATGTTCAACAACATAAAGATAATGCTAAAGTAATGTACCTTTCTAGTGAAAAATTTACCAATGAGTTTATTAGCTCAATTCGAGATAATAAAACCGAAGAATTTCGTACAAAATATCGTAATGTCGATGTTTTACTTATTGATGATATTCAATTTTTAGCTGGTAAAGAAGGAACACAGGAAGAATTTTTCCATACTTTTAATACACTTTATGATGAACAAAAACAAATTATTATCTCCAGTGATCGACCACCAAAAGAAATTCCAACATTGGAAGATCGACTTAGATCTCGCTTTGAATGGGGCTTAATCACTGATATTACGCCACCAGACTTAGAAACGCGGATTGCTATTTTGCGTAAAAAAGCAAAAGCAGATGGCCTTGATATTCCAAATGAAGTCATGCTTTACATTGCAAACCAAATTGATTCAAATATTCGCGAGCTAGAAGGCGCACTTATTCGAGTAGTTGCTTATTCTTCACTTGTTAATAAAGACATCACTGCTGGTCTTGCAGCGGAAGCACTAAAAGATATTATTCCCTCTTCTAAATCACAAGTTATTACAATTAGTGGTATACAAGAAACAGTGGGCGAATATTTCCATGTTCGTTTGGAAGATTTTAAAGCAAAAAAACGGACGAAAAGTATTGCTTTCCCGCGCCAAATTGCTATGTATCTTTCCAGAGAGCTTACCGATGCTTCTTTACCAAAAATTGGTGATGAATTTGGAGGGCGCGATCATACAACCGTCATCCATGCACACGAAAAAATATCACAACTACTAAAAACCGACCAAGTGTTGAAAAATGACCTTGCTGAAATTGAAAAAAATTTAAGAAAAGCACAAAATATGTTTTAATAGACCTGTGTACAATGTGGATAACTGAAACATACTTACCCACAAGTTATCAACATGTGGAAAACTTTATGTTGCATGGCTTAAAACCTACTTATCCACAAATCCACAGCGCCTATTACTATTACTACGATTTTTTATTAATTAATTAAAGGTTTTTGAGGATTTACAAAATATATAAAAATGGGGGATACTCATGAAATTTGTTATTGAGCGTGATCGTCTTGTCCAAGCAGTCAATGAAGTTACTCGTGCCATCTCTGCAAGAACAACGATTCCAATTCTAACGGGGATAAAAATAGTTGTAAATGATGAAGGAGTTACATTAACAGGTAGTGATTCCGATATTTCCATCGAAGCATTTATTCCATTAATTGAAAATGATGAAGTAATTGTAGAAGTAGAAAGTTTTGGAGGAATTGTTCTTCAATCCAAATACTTTGGTGATATTGTTCGTCGTTTGCCAGAAGAAAATGTAGAAATTGAAGTTACAACAAATTATCAAACCAACATTAGTTCTGGTCAAGCATCCTTTACACTAAATGGTTTGGATCCAATGGAATATCCTAAGTTACCAGAAGTAACAGATGGTAAAAATATTAAAATTCCAATTAATGTACTTAAAAATATTATTAGACAAACTGTATTTGCAGTTTCTGCTATTGAAGTTCGCCCTGTTCTTACTGGTGTGAACTGGATTATTAAAGAAAATAAACTTAGTGCAGTTGCAACAGATAGTCACCGCCTTGCATTACGTGAAATTCCTCTAGAAACAGACATTGATGAAGAATATAACATTGTTATTCCAGGAAAAAGCTTAGCAGAACTAAATAAAATTTTAGATGATGCAAGTGAATCTATTGAAATGACACTAGCTAATAATCAAATCCTTTTTAAATTAAAAGATTTATTATTCTATTCTCGTTTACTTGAAGGTAGTTATCCAGATACATCGCGTTTAATTCCTACAGATACGAAATCTGAATTAGTTATTAATTCCAAAGCATTTTTACAAGCGATTGATCGTGCTTCCCTACTTGCTCGCGAAAATCGTAATAATGTAATCAAATTAATGACCCTTGAAAATGGTCAAGTGGAAGTTTCTTCTAATTCCCCTGAAGTTGGAAATGTTTCAGAAAATGTTTTCAGTCAAAGTTTCACAGGAGAAGAAATTAAAATATCTTTTAACGGTAAATATATGATGGATGCTTTACGTGCTTTCGAAGGTGATGATATTCAAATTTCCTTCTCAGGTACAATGAGACCATTTGTACTTCGACCGAAAGATGCTACTAATCCAAATGAAATTTTACAACTAATCACGCCGGTTAGAACTTACTAATCTTGCAAAAAGAAGCAAATCCGTCTTGGTTTCAAGGCGGATTTTTTTGTTATAGTACAGGTTTTGAATAACAATGTATATTTATGCAAATGGAGGTAGTACTTAACATGATGAAGGATATGACAACAGGTAATCCAACAAAATTAATCTTTTTATTTGCGATGCCCATGTTGATTGGAAACTTATTCCAACAATTTTATACGATGATTGATGCGGTTATTGTTGGTAAATTTGTTAGTGTTGATGCACTAGCAGCTGTTGGAGCGACAAACTCAGTCAATTTTTTTATGGTTTCTTTGATAATTGGACTTATGAGCGGAATTTCTGTTGTAGTTGCTCAATATTTTGGTTTTAAAGATTACAATCGCTTAAAAGATGTTATAGCTACTGCAACCTATGCGGTGGTTTTTTCGGCAATTATTTTAACGATTGCGGGTGTTTTTTTAGCAAAACCACTACTTATTTTACTTAGAACACCAGCAAATATTTTGGATGATTCTTCTATATTTTTGACTACATTATTTATCGGCATTTTACCAATGAGCTTATATAACGGAATGGCAGCAATTCTTCGGGCACTTGGAAATTCGATTACCCCACTGCTTTTTTTGATTTTATCTTCTTTAATGAATATTGCACTTGATTTTCTTTTTGTAGTACATATGCATATGGGTGTTCAGGGAGCTGCTATTGCTACTGTTCTATCCCAATCCGTTGCCGCAGTTTTAGTTATTTATTACGCCTATCGTCATGTGCCGTTTATGCGAATAGAACGAGAAAAATTCAAACTTTCTCCGCCACTTTTAAAAGAGATGGTTCGAATTGGACTTCCTTCTGGCTTGCAAGGATCATTTATATCTATTGGAAATATGGCACTTCAAAGCTTAATTAATGGTTTTGGTTCTTCTGTTGTAGCAGCCTATACTGCAGCAAGTCGAATTGATTCTCTTACATATCAACCTGGAATTGCTTTTGGCGCGGCTTCCTCTACTTTTGCTGGTCAAAATATTGGAGCAGGAAAAATAGACCGAGTTCGTGAAGGTTTTTGGTCAGGAATTAAGGTTGTAACGATAATTAGTGTGGTAATTACTATTTTAGTTCAACTTTTTGCACGGCAGTTTTTATTGTTGTTTGTGGATGCAGGAGAAACAGAAGTAATTGATATTGGTGTGAGTTATCTGTTAATAGTCTCCCTTTTCTATGTGGTTGTGGGTGTATTATTTGTTGTGCGGGAAACTTTACGCGGTACTGGAGATGCTATGGTTCCTTTAGCCATGGGGATTTTTGAACTTGTTTCTAGATTGGTCATTGGTTTTATATTATCCCTTTATATTGGTTATATTGGTCTTTGGTGGGCTACACCAGTTGCGTGGATTACAGCAACAATGCTTGGTGTTTGGAGATATAGAACAGGTGCTTGGAAGAAAAAAGCAGTTATTCGGCGAAAATAGCTGATTTTAGTCAAAAACGTCTCAGAAGCTCATATTTTATTTTTTTTAATAAATAATATCCCCCTATTAGTTTTATTAAAAAAAGCTGAAAAACGAATATATGAAAATATTCTTTGTATTATTGGCAAAACTTTAGTAAAATAAAAGGTAGTGATAAAAAAAGATTGGGCGTGAAATTTTTGGCTGAAACAGTAAAGATAAATAGTGAGTTCGTAACGCTTGGTCAACTTTTACAAATGATTGATGTAGTTTCAACTGGCGGAATGGCGAAAGTGTACCTAAGTGAAAATACAATTTATGTCAATGGAGAGCAAGATAATCGTCGGGGGAAAAAGCTTCGTAATGGCGATGTAGTCCTGGTTCCTGGAATTGGCAAAGTAAAAATTGAACAAGGGAAATAGCTGATGCATTTAGAAAGCATTGTTTTAAGAAATTTCCGTAATTATGAAAACTTAGAACTAGAATTTTCCCCATCTGTAAATGTTTTTCTTGGAGAGAATGCACAAGGTAAGACGAACCTTTTAGAAGCTGTGTTAATGTTAGCTCTTGCAAAATCACATCGGACAACTAATGATAAAGACTTTATTATGTGGGAAAAAGAAGAAGCTAAGATGGAAGGTCGGATAGTGAAACGCGGACAGACAGTGCCACTAGAACTTGCCATTACTCAAAAAGGTAAGCGAGCAAAAGTAAATCATTTGGAACAAAAGAAACTTAGCCAGTATGTTGGTAATTTAAATGTGGTTATTTTCGCTCCAGAAGATTTATCTCTTGTAAAAGGTGCTCCAGGAGTCAGACGACGTTTTTTGAATATGGAAATAGGGCAAATGCAGCCAATTTATTTGCATAATCTAAGTGAATATCAGCGGATTTTACAACAACGAAATCAATATTTAAAGATGTTACAAATGAAACGTAAAGTAGATCCAATTTTGCTTGATATTTTAACGGAGCAATTTGCGGATGTTGCTATTAATTTAACAAAAAGAAGAGCTGATTTCATTAAAAAATTAGAAGCTTATGCGGCACCTATTCATACCAAAATTTCGCGAGGATTAGAAACACTTAAAATCGAGTATAAAGCTTCCGTTTCGCTTAATGGTGATGATCCTGAAGTATGGAAAGCTGACCTACTCCAAAAAATGGAATCAATTAAACAAAGAGAAATCGACCGTGGTGTCACGCTTATTGGACCACATCGGGATGATTCTCTGTTTTATATTAATGGACAAAATGTGCAAGATTTCGGTTCACAAGGACAGCAGCGTACGACAGCTCTTTCAATAAAATTAGCTGAAATTGATCTTATTCATGAAGAAACTGGTGAATATCCAGTCTTACTTCTTGATGATGTCTTAAGTGAACTAGATGATTATCGTCAATCGCATTTACTTGGAGCAATCGAAGGAAAAGTACAAACCTTTGTAACAACAACAAGTATCAGCGGAATTGATCATGATACGCTTAAACAAGCAACCACTTTTCAGGTGGAAAAAGGTACAGTAAAAAAATCCTAAACTAGGTTAATATAATTTGATGAAAAAGAAAGTGCGGTGGAATAATTAATGTCAGAAGAAAATATTACGAATGTACATGAAAATGCTTCAGATTATAACGAAGATCAAATCCAAGTACTCGAAGGCTTAGAGGCTGTTAGAAAAAGACCTGGTATGTACATTGGTTCTACTAGTCAACGTGGACTCCATCACCTTGTATGGGAAATTGTAGATAATGCAATTGATGAAGCGCTTGCTGGTTTTTGTACAGAAATTGAAATTACTATTGAAGCTGATAACAGCATTACCGTTCGCGATAACGGACGCGGAATTCCAACTGGGATTAATGAAAAAATTGGTCGTCCAACTGTTGAAGTTATTTTTACAGTTTTACACGCTGGTGGTAAATTTGGTGGCGGCGGATATAAAGTATCTGGTGGGCTTCACGGGGTTGGTGCATCAGTAGTTAATGCCCTTTCAACATCGCTTGAAGTATATGTTCACCGTGAAGGTCAAAAATATTACCAACGTTTTGAACGTGGTGATGTTGCTATGGATATGGAAGAACAAGGTGAAACAGACTACCGTGGAACAATAGTGCATTTTACTCCTGATCCACAAATTTTCACAGAAACAACGGAATTCGATTTTGATACACTTCGCACGCGGACTAGAGAACTTGCTTTTCTAAATCGTGGTTTAACTATTTCAATTGAGGACAAACGTGAAGAACACAAAGTTCGTAAAGAATTTCATTATGAAGGCGGAATTCGTTCATACGTCGAGCATTTAAATAAAGCAAAAGATGTTATTCATGAGCCACCTATTTATTTGGAAGGTGAACGTGATGACATTATGGTTGAAATTTCAATGCAATATAACACTGGATTCTCAAGCAATATCATTTCATTTGCTAACAATATTCACACCTATGAAGGTGGAACACATGAATCTGGCTTTAAAACAGCATTGACTCGAGTTATCAATGATTATGCACGTCGTAATAAAGTATTTAAAGATAGTGATGATAATCTTTCAGGTGAAGATGTTCGTGAAGGACTAACAGCAATTATTTCGATTAAACATCCAGATCCACAGTTTGAAGGACAAACAAAAACAAAACTTGGAAATTCAGAAGCTCGTTCTATCACAGATAAGCTATTTTCTGAGGCTTTAAATAAATTTATGATGGAAAACCCAGATGTTGCTAGAAAAATCGTTGAGAAAGGCGTGGTGGCTTCTCGTGCGCGTCTAGCTGCTAAGCGTGCCCGTGAAGTTGCTCGTAAAAGTAGTGGCCTTGAAATTTCTAGTTTACCTGGTAAGTTAGCAGATTGTTCATCACGTAATCCTGAAATTAGTGAACTTTACATTGTTGAGGGTGACTCAGCCGGTGGTTCTGCTAAACAAGGTCGTGATCGTTTATTCCAAGCGATTTTGCCGATTCGTGGTAAGATTTTAAATGTGGAAAAAGCACGTTTAGACCGTATTTTAGCTAACGAAGAAATTCGAACTATTTTTACTGCTATGGGTACTGGTTTTGGTGGAGATTTTGATGTTTCAAAAGCACGTTATCACAAACTAATTATTATGACAGATGCTGATGTTGATGGTGCGCATATTCGTACATTGCTGTTAACATTATTTTATCGGTATATGCGTCCACTTCTTGATGCTGGTTATATTTACATTGCTCAACCACCACTTTATCAAATTAAACATGGTAAACAAGTGGAGTATGTCTATAGTGATGGACAGCTAGAAGATTATCTTGCATCGCTTGATAAAGACACTAAATTCAGCATTCAACGTTATAAAGGTCTTGGAGAAATGAATCCAGAACAACTTTGGGATACAACAATGAATCCAGAGCATCGGACATTGCTTCAGGTAAACATTAAAGACGCTATTGATGCCGATGAAACTTTTGAAATGTTGATGGGTGACCGCGTGGAACCTCGTCGTAAGTTCATTGAAGAAAATGCGCAATATGTTAAAAACTTGGATGTTTAATAAATATTTCCCGGGTAATAAATTTAGTTATTGATTGTTTTTAAAAGGTTTGAACTAGCTTCAGCCTTACTTTTGAAAGGGAGGTTTCTCTAACAATGGCAGAAACACCAAATCAACGAATAACAGAGATAAACTTAAATAAAGAAATGCGGACTTCATTTTTAGACTATGCGATGAGTGTAATTGTTGCCCGTGCTCTACCAGATGTTCGTGACGGATTAAAACCAGTTCATCGTCGTATTTTATATGCGATGAATGACTTAGGTATGACTTCTGATAAAGCGTATAAGAAATCAGCACGTATTGTAGGGGAAGTTATTGGTAAGTATCACCCCCACGGCGATACAGCTGTTTATTTTACAATGGTACGGATGGCACAAGATTTTAGTTATCGGAATATGCTTGTTGACGGACATGGTAACTTTGGTTCGGTCGATGGCGATATGGCAGCAGCAATGCGTTATACAGAAGCACGGATGTCTAAAATTTCAATGGAACTACTTCGTGATATTAATAAAGATACAATTGACTATGCGGATAACTATGACGGTTCAGAACGTGAGCCAATTATTTTACCAGCACGTTTCCCAAACTTACTTGTCAATGGATCTTCAGGTATTGCAGTTGGTATGGCAACAAACATCCCTACCCATCATCTTGGTGAAGTAATTGACGGTGTTTTGGCACTTAGTAATGATCCAGATATAAGCATTCGTGAATTAATGGAGTATATTCCAGGACCTGATTTCCCTACTGCTGGAATGATTATGGGACGTAGCGGAATTCGTCGAGCTTATGAAAGCGGACGTGGTTCCATTACAGTTCGTGGTCGTGTGGATATTGAAGAAAAGAAAAATGGTAAAGAAACAATTGTTATTACAGAAATCCCCTATCAAGTAAATAAAGCACGTCTAGTTGAGCGTATTGCAGAACTTGCACGTGAGAAAAAAATTGATGGAATTACATCTTTAAATGACGAGTCTGACCGTTCGGGAATGCGTATTGCTATCGAAGTTCGACGTGATATTAGTGCTAGTGTTATCGTCAATAATTTATTTAAAATGACTGCACTACAAACAACTTTTGGGATTAATATGCTTGCACTAGTAGATAATCATCCAAAAGTGCTGAATTTAAAAGAAATTCTTTATTATTATTTAGAACATCAAAAAGTAGTTATACGTCGCCGTACGGAATTTGAACTTCGTAAAGCAGAAGCGCGTGCTCATATCCTGGAAGGGTTACGAATTGCGCTTGACAACATTGATGCGATTATTAAATTAATTCGTGGATCAAAAACATCAGATATTGCAAAAGAAGGTTTGATGACACAATTTAAGCTTTCAGATAAACAAGCTCAAGCTATTTTAGATATGCGTTTGCAACGTTTAACTGGTTTAGAACGCGAAAAAATTGAAGAAGAATATCAAAACTTAGTAGCATTAATTAATGATTTAAAAGCTATTTTGGCTGATGATGAACGTATTCTTGAAATTATTCGTGAAGAGTTAGAAGAAATTAAACTTAAATATGCGGATAAAC
The DNA here is from genome assembly GCF_014322845.1 of Listeria immobilis. Lineage (NCBI taxonomy): Bacteria > Bacillati > Bacillota > Bacilli > Caryophanales > Listeriaceae > Listeria > Listeria immobilis. The sequence continues at coordinate 191,456 of NZ_JAASUA010000003.1, forward strand.
GTCGTACAGAAATTTTAGCTGGAGATTTAGTCAGCTTGGAAGACGAAGATTTAATCCCAGAAGAAGAAGTAGCGATTACTTTGACAAAACGTGGTTATATCAAGCGTTTACCATTATCAACTTATCGTAGTCAACGTCGTGGTGGTCGTGGTATTCAAGGTATGTCTACACATGAAGATGATTTTGTAGAACATCTTGTTGCAACGAGCACACATGATACACTACTATTCTTTACAAATACAGGGAAAGTTTACCGTTCGAAAGGTTATGAAGTACCTGAATATGGACGTACAGCGAAAGGTATTCCAATCATTAACTTACTTGGAATAGAAAGTCAAGAACAAGTAAATGCAGTTATTAACCTATCTGAATTCACAGATGATAGCTACCTTTTCTTTACAACGAAACATGGTGTCGTGAAACGTACAACCCTTTCTCAATTTGCGAAAATTCGTCAAAGTGGTCTGCGTGCTGTAGAACTCCGTGAAAATGACGAATTGATTTCTGTTCAAATGACTGATGGCTCTAAAAACATGATTATCGCAACGAAACATGGCCAATCAATCTATTTCTCAGAAGAAAACATTCGTGTAATGGGTCGTACAGCTGCCGGAGTACGTGGTATTAGACTTCGTGAAGACGATGAAGTTATCGGTATGGAAGTACTAGAAGATAATGAAAAAGTGTTAGTTGTAACTGAAAAAGGTTACGGAAAACAAACACCAGCTTCTCAGTATCCGCTTCGTAATCGTGGTGGTATGGGTGTTAAAACCGTTACAATCACAGAGAAAAACGGAAACCTTGTAGCAATGAAGACAGTTACAGGTGAAGAAGATTTAATGCTGATGACAGTAAGTGGTGTATTAATTCGTTTTGAAATTGATACCGTATCACAAACTGGCCGTAGCGCAATGGGCGTAAAACTAATTCGTTTGGATGAAAATGAAAAAGTTGCTACTGTAGCGAAAGTACCAAAAGAAGAAGAATTAGAACATGAGGAAGAAATCGACGAAACACTTATCACACAAGTACCTGATGAAAGTTTTGAAGATGCTCCTGGAAGTGACATAGAAGAATAGAAATAAGGCTGGAAAACAATCTAATTTTTGAATTAGAATGATTTTCCAGCTTTTTTAGTGGTTAAAAGCGCAATTTAATTATAAATTATGTATAATATCTGTATTACGTCTAAAAAAGGAAGAGTTGTAACTATGCGCAAACTGATTCAATTTCTTGTTATAGTAGTTGTTTTAACATTAGTGGAATATCTTTTAATTACTCAAGCGGCTACTCTATTTTTAATTTCGAGTATACTTATTCAATTGTGTGGGGTTGTTATTGCTATTAGATTGTTGTTATTTGACCAACGAAATACTAGCTCAAAAGTTGCTTGGATAGCTGTTATTTTTGTATTGCCAGTGCTTGGAACGATTAGTTATCTAGTATTTGGTCGAAATCCTGCGACACGAATATTTACCACAGCTCAAATAACAGAAACAGAAAAACTAATTGAAGCGATTCATGCAATTCCAAATAATATCGATGAGAAATTACCGAGATTATCAAAAAGAATTGCACATTTAACATCTATTGAACCAATCAAAGGAAATAAAATAGAAATCTTAACAAATGGTGAAGAAACTTTTCCCGTGCTTTTAGATGCACTAAAAAAAGCAGAAGATCATATTCATATTCAATACTATATTTTTAAAACAGATGAGATTTCTACAGAGATTCGTGATATTTTAGTAGAAAGAGCAAAAGCCGGCGTTGAAGTTCGGTTTATGTTTGATGGGCTGGGCTCAAGCAAACTGAAAAAAGATTTTTTAAAACCCTTAGTAGATGCAGGTGTTGAGATACATCCATTTGATCCAGTTACTTCACCATGGATTGTACGGACAGCGAATTTAAGAAATCACCGAAAAATTGTTGTGATTGATGGACAAATTGGTTTTACAGGTGGTCTTAACATTGGAGAAGAATATCGCTCCAATACACCAGATTTTCGCGTTTGGCGTGATACACATATTAAAATTACAGGACAAGCAGTTATTGAATTACAAGAGTCTTTCCTTAATGACTGGGTTTATATGGAAAATAAAAAAGCTGCAGCAGATAAATTTATTAGTGAAACAGGATTAAAGCAATATTTTTCACCAGTTGATATGGGAGATGATTGGGCTCAGGTTATTTATGGTGGTCCTTATGACAAAGAAAAATGGGTTCGTGATTCCATGCTTGATTTAATTGACTCTGCAAAAGAATATGTTTGGATAGTATCGCCTTATTTTGTACCAGACGAGGAGTCGCTAGCAGTTATTCGTAGAGTTGCAATGAGTGGTGTTGATGTACGAGTAATTATCCCAGGAAAAGGTGATCGAGGAATATCTTTTCACGGGAGTAATGCATATGTGAAAACAATGATTGAAGCAGGGGCAAAAATGTATGCTTATCAAGATGACTCTTTTGTTCATGCAAAAGCAATGTTAGTAGATGGAACACATGCAGCAGTCGGAACAGCCAATTTTGATGTACGGAGTTTTAGATTAAACCATGAATTAATGGTTTTCTTATATGATGAAAGTGAAGCAATTCATCATTTAAAACGTGATTTTAAGAAAGATTTTGATGATAGTAGATTATTTACAATGAAAGATATGGAAGAAAAAACATTAAAAACTCGAATAAAAGAAGTGCTTTCCAGTTTATTATCGCCAATTTTATAATTTAGGAGTGGAAAAATGAGTGGAGATTTAAAACTTAGGCCGCTTGAACGCGAAGATTTAAAATTTGTTCATCGGTTAAATAATGATGCGAAAATAATGTCTTACTGGTTTGAAGAGCCATATGAAGCATTTGTCGAACTTCAAGAGCTATATGATAAGCACATTCACGATCAATCAGAGCGCCGTTTTATTTTAGAATTAGATGGTCAAATGGTTGGATTAGTCGAATTGATGGAAATTGATTATATTCACCGAAGAACGGAATTTCAAATTATTATTGATCCTAAGTTTCAAGGTCATGGTTATGCAGTATCCGCCACAAAGCTTGCAATGAAATATGCTTTTTATGTATTAAATATGCATAAATTATATTTAGTTGTCGATAAAGTAAATGAAAAAGCAATTCATGTTTACGAAAAAGTTGGTTTTATTCGTGAGGGCGAATTAATTGATGAATTTTTTGTTGATGGAACTTACCATGATGCAATTCGGATGTGTCTGTTTCAGCACCAATATAAAGAAATGGATAAGTAAATTATTGATTGGCACTGGAAAAGTTAGTGCCAGTCATTGTTTTGGCTTTAAAAAAGTTCTATAATAAGGTTTTAGTGAAAAAATTATGGTATCATGAAGTATTAAAAGTAGTATTATTTAGATGGAGAAAGGATTGGCGCACATTGGCTACAGGCATTGGGACAGCTAAAATGATATTATGCGGAGAACATGCAGTTGTATACGGAGAACCGGCGATTTCAGTCCCATTTACACAAGCAGTAGTAACTACAAATGTGGAAGCTTCTATAAAAACTAAATTTTCTTCGGCATTTTTTTCAGGGGATTTAGAAGATATGCCTGATTTTTTATTGGGAATTAAAGCACTAGTTGTGGATGTTCTAAAAGAAATAGGTCAAGGCGAAAATGTATCTATTCATGTGACTTCGGGAGTTCCAATTGGTCGAGGTTTAGGTTCGAGTGCAGCAGTAGCAACAAGTATTGCACGTGGCCTATATAAATATTTCAAAAGAGAGTTAGAAAGTAAAAAACTACTTTCCATTGTTAACACAGCGGAAAAAATTGCACACGGGAATGCAAGTGGTGTAGATGCAATTACTGTTGTTAGTGAAAAGCCAGTTTGGTATGAACGCGATAGAAAATTAGAAATTATGCACTTTTCTAAAAAAATTACCTTTGTAGTAGCTGATACAGGAGTTCCAAGTGAAACAAGAGCTGCTGTTGCAGATGTCCAGAAACTATATCAAAAAAATCAAGCTGAGATTGGCCAAATAATTCGTGCACTCGGAAATATTTCCCGGGAAATAAAGACTTATTTAGAAGGAAATGCGGATACTATAAAAATTGGTGATGCAATGAATCGAGCACAAAATTATTTGGAGACTTTAACAGTTAGTGATAGTAGTTTAGAAAATTTAATTAAAGTTGCTAGAAATAATGGAGCTGATGGAGCTAAACTTACTGGCGGTGGCAGAGGTGGTTGTATTATTGCTGTAGCCAAAAACCAAGAAATCGCTGAAAAAATAACAAAAGCACTTCATAAAGCTGGTGCTGCACAAGAATGGATTTTTACGATAGGAGAAGGTAGTTATGAGAGCGACAGCCATTGCACACACGAATGTGGCGCTAATTAAATACTGGGGAAAACGCGATGAACAGCTGATTCTACCTGCAAATAGTAGTTTATCCTTCACTGTAGACAAATTTTATACAAAAACAACAGTAGAATGGGACGAAAATTTAAAACAAGATAGATTTATTTTAAATGGAGAACAAAAAACGGACGCGAAAGTAACCCGTTTTATTGATAAAATGCGTGAAGAATTTGGTTTGACAGCAAAAGCATTGATAACCTCTGAAAATCATGTTCCAACTGCAGCAGGTCTTGCATCATCAGCTTCAGCATTTGCCGCTTTAGCGCTTGCTGGTTCGAGTGCTGCGGGCAGAAATGACACACAACAATATATTTCAAAATTAGCCCGTTTCGGCTCTGGATCAGCTTCTCGCTCCGTTTATGGCGATTTTGTTATTTGGGAAAAAGGCGAACTAGCAGATGGTAGTGATTCTTTTGCCGTTCCTTTTACAAAAAAATTAAGTGATAAAATGTCCATGGTTATCGCTGTAGTTTCTGACAAAGAGAAGAAAGTTTCTAGTCGTGACGGAATGCGCTTAACTGTTGAGACTTCTCCTTTCTTTAATGATTGGGTTGCCGCTGCTGAGACAGATTTGAAAGAAATGAAACAAGCTATTTTAGACGAAGACTTCATCAAAGTAGGCGAAATTACCGAGCGCAATGGGATGAAAATGCATGCGACAACACTTGGAGCAGAACCACCATTCACTTATTTTCAGCCGTCTTCGCTTAACGTAATGGATGCTGTTAGAGAACTTCGAGCAGAAGGTATACCAGCCTATTTTACTATGGATGCTGGGCCGAATGTTAAGGTTATTTGTGAGCGTCAAAATGAGAAAATCGTTGCAGAAAAGTTGTCGGGACTAGCCAAAAACATTCTAATTTGTCATGCCGGTAAGGAAGCGAGTGGTGTATCAGATGAAAACTAAACTACAAGTTAAAATACCTGGAAAATTATATGTTGCTGGCGAATATGCCGTTGTGGAATCGGGGCATACGGCTATTTTGACTGCTGTTAATCGTTATATAACATTAACTTTAGAGGACAGTGAGCGAAATGAATTATGGATTCCGCATTATGAAAATCCTGTTTCTTGGCCAGTTGGCGGGGAACTTAAACCAGACGGAGAACATTGGACTTTTACAGCGGAAGCCATCAATATTGCAACTACTTTTCTAAAATCAGAAGGAATAGAATTAACACCAGTCAAAATGGTGATTGAAACAGAATTAATAGATAAGTCAGGCGCTAAATATGGATTAGGTTCAAGTGCAGCAGCAACCGTGGCGGTAATCAATGCACTAATGAAAAAATTCCACCCAGAAATATCCATGCTAAAAAAATTCAAATTAGCTGCCTTATCACATTTAGTTGTTCAAGGTAATGGTTCTTGTGGTGATATTGCTTCCTGTATGTATGGTGGATGGATTGCTTATACAACTTTTGATCAAGAATGGGTGAAACATCGGTTAGCTTATAAATCACTTGAATGGTTTATGAAAGAACCTTGGCCGCTTCTTGAAATTGAAACTTTAGAAGAACCAATACCTACTTTTTCAGTTGGTTGGACTGGAACACCTGTAAGCACAGGAAAATTAGTATCACAAATTCATGCATTTAAACAAGAAGATAACAAAAACTATCAGCAATTTTTAACAAGAAACAACCAAATTATGAAACAAATTATTCAAGCTTTTCATACAAAAGATGAGGAACTGCTTTATTCCGCTATAAAGGAAAATCGCCGTATCCTTCAAGATTTGGGAACAAAAGCAGGAGTCAATATTGAAACAAGCTTATTAGAACAATTAGCCGATTCAGCTGAAAAAAATGGCGGAGCTGGAAAATCTTCTGGTTCAGGTGGCGGAGATTGCGGAATAGCTTTTTCAAAAACACCAGAATTAGCAGAAAAACTCGTTCATAACTGGGAAAAACTAGGTATTAAGCATTTACCTTTCCATACAGGCAAAGTGCAAATAACGGAATAAATGAAGACAGTAGACAAAGATATTTTGTTTACTGTTTTTTTGTTTTAAATTTCACAATCAAGGGAATAGAGAATAGAATAAAAGTTTGTGAAATATTTAATATATCAAGTTTTTGAACTAAGGTATTAAATCAGATATAATGAGTTAGAGTATGAACATAGTGATTCTAAAAATGCTAACCAATTTTAAAAAAGTTTGTGAGTTTTTTTAAGAAACAATAAAATAACAGCATTTTTTCAGTTACATAGGAGTTGTAAAAAAGCTTCTTTCAGCACTCCAGGAATGGTATTTTTGCGCAAAAATACACATTAGAAAACATCAAAAGGAAAAGAGGGGATTCGAGTGTCAAAGTTACTTAAATCTTTGCTACTCACAGCAATGCTTGGGGTTACCGGCTTGATAAGTGGTTGTGGCGATTTGACAGTACTTAATCCAAAGGGACCAGTTGCAAAAGGTCAGTCGGACTTAATTATTTATTCGATTATATTTATGCTGGTTATTGTACTAACGATTTTTGTATTGTTTACGATTATGCTAGTTAAATATCGTGAACGAAAAGACATTTCAAACTATGAGCCGGATATGCATGGTAGTAAAAAACTGGAAATTTTTTGGACATTAATTCCAGTTGCTATCGTTATTGCACTGGCTATTCCGACTGTAAAAACAATTTATGCAGGGGAAGAAGCGCCAAAAGTGACTTCGCATAAAGATCCAATTGTTATTTATGCAACAAGTGCAGACTGGAAATGGATTTTTAGTTATCCAGATGAGTCCATCGAAACGGTTAACTACGTAAATATTCCAACAGATCGTCCAGTACTGTTCAAATTAACTTCCGCAGATACAATGACAAGTTTTTGGGTGCCTCAATTGGGTGGTCAAAAATATGCAATGTCTGGAATGACGATGAATTTATATTTACAAGCGGATGAAGTTGGTACATACAAAGGGCGTAATGCCAATTTCAATGGTGAAGGTTTTGCAGATCAGCGCTTTGATGTAGTGGCGCAATCTGAATCAGACTTTAAAAAATGGGCAAAAGAAACAAAAGCAAATTCACCAGTTATCACACAAGACATCTATGACCGTCTTTTAATGCCTGAAAGCTCTAAGAAAAAAACTTATTCTGGCACGCATTTAGCATTTGTTGATGTTGCTGCTGATCCAGAGTACGTTTTCTATGCTTATAAACGTTTTGGATATGAAATGACAAATCCACATAATCCAAATACAAAATCAACCATTTCTGATGAGCCGCTTCTACCTGTTCGTCCTGTTACCGTGACTAATCCTCAATTTGAGCGCCACGATATGGAGCCACAAATTATTAAAAATGGTGAGGGTTACCACGAGGATAAACACCGTGAGGACGAAATGAAGAAAATGGAAGAAGACATCCAAACAAATGAATTCAATAAAAAAGAATCGGATGACGCAGGGAACTAAAAGGGGGGACATAAGGCATGAAATGGAATGAGTTTATCGTAACCGGCGACCCGATGATCCTAGGTGCACAGATATCTATTGTGCTTGCTAGTGTTGGTATCGTTGTGTTACTAACTTACACTAAAAAATGGAAATGGCTCATGAAAGAGTGGATTTCCTCTGTTGATCATAAAAAAATTGGTATTATGTATTTACTTGCTGCGGTTTTAATGTTTTTCCGCGGTGGTGTGGATGCGCTGATGATGCGTACCCAGCTCGCTTTACCGGATATGAAATTTTTAGATGCACAGCATTACAATGAAGTGTTTTCTACGCACGGAACTATTATGATTTTATTTATGGCAATGCCGTTTATTATTGGTCTTATGAACATTGCAGTACCACTTCAAATTGGTGCACGTGATGTGGCATTTCCGTTTTTAAATAACTTAAGTTTTTGGACATTCTTTATGGGTGCGATGCTATTTAACTTATCATTTGTAATTGGTGGTTCGCCAGACGCTGGTTGGACAAACTATGCGCCACTAGCCACAGATTTTAGTGCTGGATATGGAATTAACTTCTACCTTCTAGGGGTTCAAATCGCGGGTATTGGGACACTAATGACGGGGATTAACTTTTTCGTTACGATTTTACGAATGCGTACAAAAGGTATGACTTTAATGAAAATGCCAATGTTTACTTGGTCTTCATTAATTACAAGTTTAATTATTATTTTCGCTTTCCCAGTTTTAACAGTGGCACTTGCATTAATGTCATTTGACCGATTGTTTGGGACTGCATTCTTCACACTCACGAACGGAGGGCTCCCGATGATGTGGGCCAATTTATTCTGGGTTTGGGGGCATCCAGAAGTGTATATCGTAATTTTACCGGCATTTGGTATTTTTTCCGAAATCATTTCTACGTTCTCCAGGAAAAAACTATTTGGTTATCCGGCGATGGTTGCTGCGATGGCTGTTATTTCTTTACTAAGTTTCCTGGTTTGGGTCCATCACTTCTTCACGATGGGATCAGGAGCGCTTGTTAACTCCTTCTTCTCTATTACCACGATGATGATTGCGATACCAACCGGGATTAAGATATTCAACTGGTTATTTACGATGTATAAAGGACGAATAACCTTCACAACCCCAATGCTTTGGTCGCTTGCTTTTATCCCTAACTTTGTTGTTGGTGGGGTAACTGGGGTTATGCTTGCGATGGCTGCGGCCGACTATCAATATCACAATACGTATTTCTTAGTTTCGCATTTCCATTATGTATTAATTGCTGGAACCGTGTTCTCCTGTTTTGCTGGGCTTACATACTGGTATCCAAAAATGGTCGGTTACAGATTAAATGAAAAAATTGGTAAATGGTTCTTCTGGATTTTCGTTGTTGGATTTAATGTTTGTTTCTTCCCGCAATATTTCCTAGGACTTGATGGTATGCCTCGTCGTATCTACACTTACGTACAAGGTGATGGCTGGACAACACTTAACTTTATTTCCACAGTCGGTGGCTTCTTAATGGGTGTAGCATTCTTGGTTCTTTGTTATAACATTTATTACAGTTATAAAAATTCGAAACGAGAAGTTACTGGTGACCCTTGGAATGCACGTACACTTGAATGGGCTACAAGTTCTGCTGTTCCGCCAAAATATAACTTCGCTGTTTTACCAGAATGGAATGATTTGGATGATTTCTGGAATAGAAAACAAAAAGGCGATCCATATGTGAATGATAAAAATTATAAACCAATTCATATGCCGAGCAACACAATGGTCGGGTTTGTAATGTCCGTCTTCTTCTTCATTGCTGGCTTTGGTTTAGTATTCTACTGGTATTGGTTAGCAATTATTGGTCTGATTGGAATTTTAGGTTGTATGGTTTATCGTTCATTCCAAAATAATGATGGTTACCACGTTGAAGTGGATGAAATTAAAGCAACAGAAGAACATAATGCGCGCGAACTTGCGACTGGTGTAAAGGAGGGTAATCCATGGAATCTGTAGAAACAAATAAAAATCTGCCCATTGAATATAGGTCAGAACAAGGTCGATTAAATATTCTTGGTTTCTGGATTTTCCTTGGCGCCGAAATTGCTTTGTTTGCCACTCTTTTTGCTACTTACTTTGTTATGAGAAAAGCTGGTTCTAATGCGGGTCATCCGCCAGCTGAAATGTTTGAGCTGTGGTTAGTATTAATTATGACATTTTTACTTTTAACAAGTAGTTTTACTTGTGGTCTCGCGATTGGTGAGATGCGTAAAGGCAATGTGAAAATGTTGACGATTTACTCAATTATTACGCTGATTCTAGGTGCAGGCTTTGTTGGTTTTGAACTTTATGAATTTGCACACTATGTAACGGAAGGCGTAACAATGCAAATCGGTTCTTACTGGTCAGCATTTTTCGTTCTACTAGGGACACACGGACTTCACGTAACTGTTGGGATTTTCTGGATTAGTTTTATTTTAATTCAAATTAAAATGCATGGTTTGACGCCAAAAACAGCATCAAAAGTATTTATTTCCAGTTTATACTGGCATTTCCTTGATGTTGTGTGGATTTTCATTTTCACCGGTGTCTACTTGTTTGGGATGGTGAATTAATATGGCGCAAAATAATAAATCAAATGCAGCTCATGCTGAAGGTGGCATTCCGTGGAAACACATTGTTGGCTTTGCGTTATCAATTATTTTAACGCTACTAGCTGTCTGGGTAGCTCTTTACTCTACACTAACCACCAATGTAAAGGTAGTAATCATTTTCATCTTTGCGTTCATTCAGGCCGCTCTACAGCTCCTAATGTTCATGCATATGACAGAAGGCCGCGATGGAAAAATTCAAATTGGAAATATTTTATTCGCAGCATTTATTGCAATTGTCGTTGTTATTGGTTCTTATTGGGTAATGGAAATTGGTCATATGAATCATTTAATGTAGGAAAATTAAATAAGAGGAAAAAACCAAGTCCATGTAGTGCGCCCCTAAAGTTAGACCAAAAAATCTAACTTTAGAGGCGTATTTTAATTGGCTAAATATGATGATGGATTTAAGAGGAAAGTAGTGGAAGCTTACCAAAACGGCGAAGGTGGTTATGGCACATTCGCTCAACGCTTTGGTATATCACATTTTTCTCTGGTTAGAAAATGGGTGAAGATTGTAGAGGCATGGGGGTTTGAAGCATTACAAAGGCGAAGAACCAAACAACATTACACTTCCCAATTCAAGCAAAATATCCTACACTATTACTTAAATAGCGGTGACTCTTACCTAGATGTTGCCTTGCAGTATGGTTTGCCTTCAGGGGATTTACTTCAAAGTTGGCACCAAAAATTTCTGCGAGAAGGCATCGAAGGTCTTTCACCAAAACAGAAAGGACGACCTTCGATGTCCAAGAAAAAGAAATAAATTCAGCCCAAGAAACCCATGACACGGGAACAAGCATTAGAACGAGAAAACGAATTATTACGTGCAGAACTTGCTTTTATAAAAAAGCTCCGTGCTTTAGGAATGGATATCCCAGAACGACTCAAGAACGAGATGACCGAATCATCCACGAACTCCGAAGTGAGTTCCGATTAACGACTCTTCTGCAAGCCACAAAATTTCCTAAAGCGACCTACATGTATTGGCAAAAACGATTAGAACAGAAAAATCCAAATGCATCATTAGAGAAAAAGATTCAAGAAATTTTTGATGAGCATCACGGAAACTATGGCTATCGCCGGATTCAACTAGCGTTGAAGGCACAAGGAATAAAGGTCAATCAGAAAAAAGTTCGACGAATTATGGGTAAACTTGGGCTAAAAGGCTCCAAGTTTATTCGGAAATCTCGCAGATATAATTCTTGCAAAGGAACTATTGGACGAGTGGCATAAAACCGTATTCGTCGACGTTTTTATATATCCATTCCTCATCAAAAAGTGACCACGGATACATCGGAATTCAAATATTACGAGCGTGATAAAAACAAGCAGCTAGTTATCAAAAAATTGTATTTAGATCCTTTCCTTGATATGTTTAACGGAGAAATTTTATCGTATCGAATTTCTGAGCGTCCCAACGCTAAAGCCATTATGGATGCCCAAAAAGAAGCGATGGACCGTACCGATGATTGCCCCTATCGTCGTACGTTCCACTCTGACCAAGGATAGGCTTACCAAATGAAAGCATACAAAAAGCAGTTAACCAAGCAAAACATCTTTCAAAGTATGTCACGAAAAGGGAATTGTTTTGACAATTCTCCGATGGAGAATTTCTTTGGACTGTTAAAGCAAGAAATGTATTACGGGGTAATTTATGCCAGCTTTAAACAATTGAAGCAAGCAATAGAAGATTGGATACATTACTACAATCATCATCGAATTAAAACGAAACTTGGTTGTAGTCCTATTCAGTACCGCGAACAGATGACCGCATAAAAAATACCAACCAGATTTCTCTGGTCGGCATTTGGTCTAACTTTTGAAGTGTACCCGAAAGATGATACGAATGAAAATGGGAAAGATAACGGACAGGCCTCAGAAAATAATCAAGTAAAGGTAACCGAAAATAAAGTTGCCAAAAACAGGTGATAACAATCATATGTTGCTCGGAATGTTACTGATTTTAATAGCATTATTTGTTATTAAAATTCCAAAGAAAAGATATAAAGAAGATACCGAATAAAGTAGGAACTGACCTATCAAAATGAGATAGTAAAAACCTTCAGAAATCTATTACAGATTTTCTGCGGGTTTTGTAATGTTTTAAGAATAGAATTTTAGTAGAAATGTTAAACAATTCAATTGATAGAGCTGGGAATTATTTTTAGTAGTTTGGGTTGTGATTGATTGAGCTGCAATACTTACTATGATAGAAAGAGATGTAAACTTTTGCAGTCAGTAAAATAGTTTTTTTCTTCTTTGGGGTGAAAAAATATAACATGGTATGCAGCGAAAAAAACGATTTTCACTTTTAAATGTGAATTACTTAGCTTTTAATGTTCTGTAATTTAGTTAAAATTGAAATCTTTGTGACTATTTGATTTAAAGATGAATAAAATTGTGTATAACTACTGGGAAAGAACTCTTCAAGAACTTTTTGTTGTAAAACCATGCAAACTGAGTTGCGAATTACTCCTAAATTAGCCTGTATTTGCTCATTCATGACAAGAATCGGACATTTCATTACATTTTTGGTTATACATGGGTTTCTTATGATAAAGTAGAACTAGCTTCTAATAACAATAAATCTCAAAGGATGGATTATGAAAAAATATAAATATTTAGCATTTCTAATAGCTCCTCTCCAAATCATACTCCAGTTTGTAATTGTGAATTGGAATGAAACTCACAAAAATTTGTATTGGTTAACTTATTTAGGTATATTCTTACCAATATTACTATGTTTTCTTATTTCTATTTATTTATTTAAAGATGTTTTAAAAAAAGATAGGAAAGACTTAAAAACTAAATGGTGGAAAATGCTCCTTATTGGCGTTATTGGAACTATTATTCTACAGATGATTTTAATTTTCGGAAGTTTAGCTGTTGGAGAAACAACTAATTTTAATGCAGAAACTGCAACTCTAATGCAATTAATTTTTATACTTATATGTTCTATGTATGGGTTGCTTACAGCAGTGACAGAAGAATTATATTTTCGTTATTTGTTCTTTAGTATTTCAAATAAAAAATCAGCTAAAGTTGTACTTTTGTTTATTTCAAGTTTATTATTTGGATTTGCACATTACTGGAGTACAAATAGTTTTGAACAATTAATACCTTATTTTTTTGCTGGATTGTTTTTGGGTTGTATCTACTTAGTCACTAAAAACATATGGTATACAATAATTATCCATTTGATAAATAATTTTTATGCAATTGTTTTACCTGCTATAATGCTATTGGTAAAATATCTTACTTCTGCATAGAATTATCTATAAATTCAATGAGAGAAAGAGGGAGAAAAGAATGAAAAAAATTGTTGGAAAGTTCGTTTTGCCAGTATTAGTTGGAAGTTTTATTGTTTTAGGAGTACCATCGTTAGTATCAGCTCATGAAGAAGATTCTTTTCAAGAAAAAGGAATAATTTTAGATGAAAATCTACTACCAGTATCACTAGATGACTCGATGAATAATACAACTAAAAGTGAACAAATGATAGTGAAAAGTGCAACAGGGTTTCACTATAAAACAATTTCTCACAGTATTAAAAAAATCAGTACAAAAAAGATAAAGATTGAGAATCATAATAAGTCTTATAATATTGGGATACCAGTTGGACCTTTAAGTCTTGGTGTATCAACGGTTCCGATAGGACGTTGTCAATTATCTCAAGTGAAAGCTAATGTAACCGTAAAAGTTAAAAAATACGAAAATGGATCAGGAAAATATGTTGGAACTTACACATATAAAAGTAATGGAGCATCATATAAAGAACATAAAAAAATTAAGTGAAACTAGAACATAAGGACTTTTAAAGATGAGAGTCATATGCATTAGTAAAGTTGTAGGTAGAAAATAATATTAATGAGTAGTTACTGAAGAATGATATAAATTAACTTTTAACCTAAAAATGATAGGAAAGAACATACGTTTACGTTATATGAGCGAGCATATGTTCTTTTTGTTTGGTGGAAATCATTGTACATCTTGATTTGGTAAGCATAGAATAACCAGAGTGTAATCTTATTAAGATTTAGGAGTTACAGATGATAATAAAAGTAGACATTTTGGATAGAATTATTGATAGTGAACTTCATGGATAAAGTTTATTAAATTCGTTGTTTCTAAGATAATACCAATTTAGGTACTATTATAGAATATTCATATATGAAAAAATATGAGCAAATAATTACTGATGACTGTTAGATTTTAATTCATCTAATAGCTAAGTATTACGCTAAAATGATTTTGGATAGATAAGAAGTTTTGAATGAAGTTAGACTATTATGGAATATGTGAATCTGTTAGTTAAAACAATTTAGGAACGAATTTGATTATTATAGGATGTGGAAAGAGATATAGAATTTTATAATTTATTTTTATTTCGTGTTATAACTTAAAAATATACAAAAGAAAAATATGTAGTGAGGGAAGATAACGGAGTATTTTGTTCGAAGTTTTACAAGTGAAAGGGAAGTAAAACCAGAAGGTGATAATAAAAAAATTTATAATCTTAACCAAAGATAATTGGGATGATTATGGTTATAAGACATCTTTTTTTTATTGATTTATTTACGAATGATAAGTTTGAGGAAATAGGAACAATACGAATATTACATAAAGATAAACATAGAACTGGTTCTGTAATTCCAAACCAATTTACTAGATTAAATGATGAATTTATTTCGCTAGGAATGAACAAAGAATTTTATAGTGAAATAATTAATGTTTTAGGAAAAACAAGGGCGCTCTCAGTATTAGAAGAACTACATGATATTTCTATTATTGGGCTGGATAATAATCCTTATTTTGAAATTAACAATCAAGGAATTCAAGATTCTTTTTTTCGAAGTTCAGATGCTAGATACTTATATGAGGAGGTATTGAAGGTTTATTTTACACTCCCTCAGAACAACTTAAAGAAATGGTAATTAGTAAAAAAGAAAAAGAGTTTCTTTTTGCAATCTCAAAAATCAGACTAGATTTATACTTAAAGTGGGAGTCTCTAGAAACTCATTTCTTCTTTATTTCACAAAGGATACAATGATTTTAAAACTCGAATCGATAATAAACCTTATTTTAAACAAAATTTTTAGCTCTTCGAAAAAATTAAAAAAATATTCCTTGCTCTGTAATGCATTACATATTCTATAGTTAAGAAGTAAATTATAAATGTGAGAGGAGATACACAAAAATGACAGAATCAAAATTTCCTAAAGATTTTTTATGGGGTGGAGCAGTTGCTGCAAACCAATGTGAAGGAGCTTATCTTGAAGATGGCAAAGGACTTTCACTTGTAGATATCCTTCCAACAGTAGAGGACGGACGTTGGGAAGCTTTATTCAATCCATCGAAAGCGCTTGCTACAGATTATGGTTTTTACCCAAGTCACGAATCCATTGATTTTTATCATCGTTATAAAGAAGACATTAAATTAATGGCGGATATGGGATTCAAATGTTTCCGGATGTCCATCAGCTGGCCACGTATTTTCCCAAATGGTGATGAAGCGAAACCAAATGAAAAAGGATTAGCATTTTATGATGCAGTTTTTGACGAATGTCATAAATACGGCATCGAACCTATTGTTACAATTAACCATTTTGATACACCACTTGAAGTTTTCAAAAAATATGGTGGGTGGAAAAACCGTAAATGTATTGATTTTTACTTAAATTTCTGTGAAGCGATTTTCACACGTTATAAAGATAAAGTAAAATATTGGATGACATTTAACGAAATTAACATGATTCTTCATCTTCCATACATTGGTGGCGGTTTAGATGTTACTAAGGAAGAAAATCCGGAAGAAGTGAAATATCAAGCGGCGCATCACCAACTAGTTGCATCAGCTCTTGCAACAAAACTTGGTCATGAAATCAACCCAGAAAATCAAATCGGTTGTATGCTTGCTGCGGGAAACACGTACCCAATGACATGTAATCCAGAAGATGTTTGGAAATCAATTGGTGCTGATCGTGAAGGATACTTCTTCATTGATGTTCAATCACGCGGTTACTACCCAAGCTATACAAAACGCTTCTTTAAAGAAAACAACATCAACATCAAAATGGAAGATGGCGATGTAGAAGCTTTACGTGATCACACAGTAGACTATATAGCATTCAGTTACTATTCTTCCCGTCTAACTAGTGCAGATCCTGAGAAAAACAAAGAAACAGAAGGCAACGTATTCGCAACACTAAAAAACCCATACCTAAAAGCAAGCGAATGGGGTTGGCAAATTGATCCACTAGGTCTACGTATTACAATGAATACCATTTATGACCGCTATCAAAAACCACTTTTCATCGTGGAAAATGGCTTAGGTGCAGTGGACACAGTAGAAGAAGACGGTTCAATTAATGATGATTACCGTATCGACTACATGCGCGAACACGTACGCGAAATGGGTGAAGCAATTGAAGACGGCGTAGAACTTCTTGGATACACACCATGGGGCTGCATCGACCTTGTCAGCGCAGGCTCTGGCGAAATGAAAAAACGTTATGGCTTTATCTATGTTGATCGTGATAACAAAGGTAACGGAACACTTGACCGCTCGAAGAAAAAATCATTCGACTGGTATAAAAAAGTAATTGAAACAAATGGTAAAGAAATCGATTAATAATTAAAAAACCCCCATCTTCTAGCGTGAAGGTGGGGGTTTTAAGTGATATTATTTATTGGCATTTTCTTCTTTTTCAATTTTAAATCCAGACTTAAATAATAGGATATTCAGCAGAAAACAAAGGTAAAACAGCCGGATTATAAAAAAACGGAGAATGCGAAATCTTAGGTTTTAACTTATCTCGAGGACATTAATTCTTCCCAAATAAAATTATTTTAAAAAAAGGCTTGCAACCGTTTTCTTTATATGATATATTTATCTCATCACAAAGGATTGTTACCAATTCATTGGGCAAAACCTAAGCTGATTTGTAGGACACGTGTATGCGTGAAGTCCTCGAATGAGCTTAGGTTTTTCTTTTTGCCCAAAAAACCAAAAAGAGGAAGGAAGTCGTCAAAATGAAATACGAACAGTTAGCAAAAGACATTTTGAAAAATGTTGGCGGTAAAGAAAATATCAACAGTGTTTTCCATTGTATTACCAGACTTCGGTTTAAACTGAAAGATGAGAGTATTGCAAACACTAAAGAAATCGAAAAACTTGATGGAGTAATTTCCGTAATTAAAAGTGGTGGTCAATACCAAGTTGTTATTGGTAACCATGTACCAGATGTATTTAGTGCAGTATTAGCCGTTAGTGGTATCTCTGCTGAAGGCGCTGAAGATAGTAGTTCAGAATCAGGTGGAAATATTTTTAACCGATTTATTGATATGATTTCCGGTGTATTCACTCCAGTTTTAGGTGTGTTAGCTGCAACCGGTATGATTAAAGGTTTCACAGCGATGTTCTTAGCATTTGGTTGGCTAACCGAAACATCAGGGACTTATATTTTGCTTTATGCAATTGGGGATTGTTTGTTCTACTTCTTCCCAATATTCCTAGGTTACACAGCAATGAAAAAATTTGGTGGGAATATATTTATTGGGATGGCTATTGGTGCATCGTTAGTTTATCCGACACTTGCTGGCGTTTCTGCAGGTGATCCAATTTATACTCTTTTCGGAGGTACTATTTTTGAATCTCCAATTCATATAACTTTCTTAGGAATTCCAGTTATCTTGATGTCTTATGCATCTTCTGTTATTCCGATTATCATAGCAGCATACTTTGGTTCTAAAGTTGAAAAAGGTTTCAAAAAAATCGTTCCAGATGTAGTAAAAACATTCGTAGTTCCATTCTGTACATTATTAGTAGTAGTCCCACTAACTTTCCTAGTTATTGGTCCAATTGCTACATGGGCAGGTCAGTTACTTGGAGCAGGTACCATTTGGGTTTATCATTTAAGTCCAGTTGTTGCTGGTTTACTATTAGGTGGTTTCTGGCAAGTGTTCGTTATTTTTGGACTTCACTGGGGTCTTGTACCAGTGGCAATCAACAACCTCACAGTACTTGGACACGATCCGATTTTAGCAATGACATTCGGAGCATCTTTCGCACAAATCGGTGCGGTACTCGCAGTATTCTTTAAAACTAAAAATACAAAAATTAAATCTCTTAGTATCCCAGCATTTATTTCCGGTATCTTTGGTGTTACTGAGCCAGCGATTTACGGGGTTACTTTACCACTGAAAAAACCATTTATCATGAGCTGTATCGCTGGTGGTATTGGTGGAGGAATTATTGGGTTTGCAGGAGCTCAAAGTTATATTATTGGTGGTCTTGGAATTTTCGGTATTCCGAGTTTCATTAAACCAGGTGCGGGAATTGACAGCTCACTTTGGTGGGTGTTCATCGCAATCGCTATCAGCTTTATCCTTGGTTTCATCCTAACTTATGTACTTGGATTCAAAGACCCAGCGGAAGCAGTAGTGGAAGAATCTAACACAGTTGAAGGTGAAACTTTAATCGAACGTGAAACAATTCCAGCTCCAGTAGTTGGCGAAATCGTTACTTTAGCAGACGTAAAAGACGAAGCATTTTCATCCGGCGCACTTGGTAAAGGTGTTGCAATTATCCCTTCTGTAGGACGGGTAGTCGCTCCAGCAGCAGGAACAGTAACAACCATTTTCCCAACAGGTCATGCAGTTGGTATTACAACAAATGACGGTGCAGAAGTACTGATTCACATTGGTATGGACACAGTTCAATTAGAGGGTAAATTCTTCACAGCACATGTTAAACAAGGTGATACGATTGAAAAAGGTCAATTATTAGTTGAATTTGATATTGAAGGCATTAAAGAAGCTGGATATGATGTAACAACTCCAGTAGTCATCACAAACTCAGGTTCCTATCTAGATGTAATGATTACTGATTCTAAAGAAGCTAAATTAGAAGATCGTTTAATCACACTAGTAATTTAATCATACTAATTAAGCAGCTTGGGCGGAAATTGCTCAAGCTGTTTTTTATGTTATACTGAGAAAAAACTAGGTGGTGGAGTTATGTTGAAAACGGGAGATAGTATTGGGATTATTTGTTGCTCTGATGGTAGGAGAGTTGCGGATAAAGAGAGAATTACTGATTTAGTGCGTATTTTAGACGCCGAATTGGAATTGAAAACTCTTTTTGCTAAAACTATTTTTCAAATGGATGACTCGCCGTATAGTGGGACTGCGGAAGAACGGGCGACGGAATTAATGCGATTGTATACGAACCCTGAAATTAAAGCTATTTTTGATATTTCTGGTGGGGATGCTGCGAATCAAATTTTACCTTATCTCGATTTTGATATTATTCGTGAATCTGGAAAGCCTTTCATTGGTTATAGTGATTTAACAGTAATCCTGAATGCTATTTATACAAAAACAAAACAGATGGGATATAATTATTTACTGTTAAACTTAGTTGGAAGCGAGAGCGTATTACAGTTGGAGCAATTCAGACAAGTGTTTTTTGAAAATAGACTAATGATTACTGGAGAATCCATTACTAATTTTGAATGGAGTCATGCAGAGGTAATTGGTGGGAATATTCGTTGTTTTTTAAAGTTAGCTGGGACAGAATTTATGCCAGATTTTTCAGGCAAACTTATTTTATTAGAAAGCCTAGGAGGAAGAGAGGCCAAAATAGCATCGTATCTGGCCCAATTAGAGCAACTAGGAGCTTTTTCTAAGTGTTCAGGTCTGATTATCGGTGAATATTCAGAAGCCGAAAAGAATGGAGAATACGGCAAAATAGGCCACTTATATCAAGAACTAGGTCTAAAATATAAATTGCCTATTTTTCGCACAGCTGAAATTGGACATAGCGCGGCAGCAAAACCATGCTTAATTGGAGCAAAAGTTAATGTTTCACGTGAAACATTAACAAATTTTTAATAAAATCATCGTTAAATGTTCATATTTAATCGGTAATATAGTATTTGTAAGCAAGGAATGCAATTAGTTTTACTCCCTTTTTGCTAATTGTAAAATTCCTTAAAATCCTAAACTCCCTTTTTGTGGCCGGCGTAATTGCCGGTCTTTTTTTGTTTTCTAAGCTGATAACTACCCATTTTTTTGTTAAAATGATAACATAAAAGAAAATGCGTAATTAAAAGGAGTTTTTGTCATGAAAGTTGAAGGATTGCTGGGATTTTTAGGGGCGGCACTTGGTATTGGTTTTAGTTTGATGGTACTGGTTATTCCTGATATTTCACAAGCTTTAGAAGAGGAATCGTTTTTCTTCTATATGTTAACGATTGGTTCGCTTGTGCTTTCAGGTGTTGGGCTTGCTGGTTCGTTTGTAGTGTCGAATAAACCGCGTCTTGGTGGCGCAATGATGGTTGCTGCGGCAATTGGCTGCACAATGTCCATTTCCATAATGTTCTTACTACCAATCGTGCTACTTGCTGTTGGTGGACTAATTGCATTAATCAATTATGAAGAAGCTGCTTCCGTAGAGGAATAAAATTGAAACGCCGTCTGGGCTTACCAGGCGGCGTTTTTTAGTGATTTATTAGGAGGACGAAAAATGAATGGGAAATGAAATTCGCTAATAAATATCAGACATCTTTTCGTAGGATTATTCTTTTCAATTGCTCGCATATTATTATCATATATAGGCTGGAGAAGACCTTTTGATAGCAGGGGTTTTGCCAGTCTCCTTTTTTGCCCATGTCACATGTTACGCAGAATGTAACGAGTTACAGGGTGATTCCGCCTGTTCTTAAAACCTGAAAACGTATTCAAAAATAAGTTTATTTGTACTATGATGAGCATGTGGCAAGGAATTACTCGAGTATGCCCAGATAATATGTAGAAAATAAACTGTTGAGGTGACAAAAATGAACAAAAAAAGAGACTTTATCGATACGAAAGATTTTTCTAAAGAAGAAATACTATTTATGATAGAAATTGGTCGTAAAATGAAAGAATCTATTAAAAATGGTCATTATCCACAACTTTTAAAACATAAAACACTAGGTATGATTTTCGAACAATCATCGACGAGAACACGGGTATCTTTTGAAACAGCGATGACACAACTTGGCGGACATGCTCAGTACTTAGCGCCAGGACAAATTCAACTTGGCGGGCACGAATCAGTAGGTGATACAGCGAAAGTTCTTTCCAGATTGGTAGATATTTTGATGGCACGTGTAGAACGGCATCAAACAGTAGAGGAACTTGCGAATACTGCAGCAATTCCAGTAATCAACGGGATGAGCGATTACAATCACCCAACACAAGAGCTAGGTGATGCGATTACTATGTTTGAACATCTTCCAGCAGGCAAGAAAATTGAGGATTGCAAAATTGTTTTTGTTGGGGATGCTACCCAAGTTTGTGCATCGACCATGTTTATGGCGACTAAATTAGGAATGGATTTTGTTCAATTTGGCCCTAAAGGATTCCAACTAAGAGAAGAACATTTGAAAATTGCCGAAGAAAATTGCAAAGTATCTGGCGGAAGTTATTTAATTACAGAAGATGCGGATATTGCACTTAAAGATGCGGACTTTATTTATACAGATGTATGGTATGGCTTATATGAAGCAGAACTTTCTGAAGAAGAAAGATTGAAAACTTTCTATCCTAAATATCAAGTGAATAAAGAGCTAATTAGTAAAGCGGCCCCACATGTGAAATTTATGCACTGCTTGCCAGCTACTCGTGGCGAAGAAGTGACAGATGAAGTTCTGGATGCGCCTTATTCTGTTGTCATCGATGAAGCAGAAAATAGATTGACTGCGATGAGAGCGCTACTTGTATATTTCATGAATCCATATGTGAAGGAAGCTGGTTTTGCGGTAGCAGAAAAATATGATGCAGAGCTAGAACTATTGCTTAGAAATGGCGCTGGTTTATAAGATACCAAAATAAGGAGGAGAAGAAAGTCTTAATAGCTTTCTTCCCCCCACTTAAAAAAAGGAGTGGGCATTTTGGAAAAAAAGAAATTCAGGTTATTTGATGCAGTTCTTATGGCTGTCTGCGTTGTCTTAGTTGTGGAATCAGCCGCACCGGCAGCAGCGATCGGGTCGTCTCAGTTTTTCTGGTGGATTGCACTCTTAATATTATTTTTCTTACCATATGGGCTTGTCTCAGCAGAACTTGGGACAACCTATGATGATGAGGGCGGGATTTATGATTGGGTGAAACGAGCATTTGGACGAAAATGGGGTGCCAGAGTTGCTTGGCTTTACTGGATTAATTATCCAATTTGGATGGCAAGTTTAGCGGTGTTATTTGTAGAAGTAATTACTCAAATTTTTCCAATATCATTTGGGACGCCGGTTTCGATATTGATTCAACTCGTTTTTGTTTGGATTGTTGTTATTATTAGTTGCTATCCAGTGAGTGATAGTAAATGGATACTTAATATTGCAGCGTTTTGTAAAGTAGCGATCATGCTATCTCTTGGTGTGCTTGGAATTTATTTTGCGGTTACAAAAGGGCTTGCAAATGACTTTTCTGGAAAAGCATTGCTTCCTACTTTTGATTTAGAAAGTCTATCTTTTATTTCCGTTATTTTATTTAACTTCTTAGGTTTTGAAGTTGTTACAACGCTTGCAAGTGATATGGAAAATCCGAAAAAACAAATTCCACAAGCAATTATTTATGGTGGGATTTTGATAGCTTTCTTCTATTTATTAGCAGCATTCGGGATGGGGGCAGCAATTCCGACTTCTGAACTTTCCACATCAGGAGGCTTAATTGACAGCTTTATCATGCTGATTGGTGGAGTTAACCCGTTTGTTATTATTATTGGGATTATGTTTATGTATACACTGGTCGCAAACTTAGTATCATGGGCACTCGGCGTGAACTATGTGGCTATGTATGCATCGAAAAACAAAGATTTACCAGCTGTTTTTGGGAAAACAAATCCGAAAAATGATATGCCAACGGGGACTAGTATTTTAAATGGTGTCGTTGCTTCAGTGTTAATCGTTGCAGCACCTCTTATTCCAAATGAAAATATTTTCTGGGCATTCTTTGCTTTGAATGTCGTTGCTTTACTAGGTTCATACATCTTGATGTTCCCAGCTTTCTTGAAATTACGCAAGATTGATCCAAATCGCGAACGTCCATTTAAAGTTCCTGGTGGAAAAATTTTACTTTACTTAATGACATTTGTACCAATGATTTTACTTATTATTACGTTAATTTTCTCGGCGGTTCCTTTAAACGGGTCTAGTGCAGAATTAAATGAAAAGATACCAATCTTGATAGGAACAGTTGTAGCAGTTATTGTAGGTGAAGTTTGTATTTGGCTTGCTGGTAAAAGAATAGATAAAGGAGAGATAAAAAATGAAAACGATTGATAGTTCATCTAAAAAAGATGGTTTCAGAATGCCAGGTGAATTTGAAAAACATACTGGTTGCTATATTATTTGGCCAGAACGACCTGATAATTGGCGTTTAGGTGCCAAACCAGCCCAAAAAGCATTTGTGGATGTAGCAACAGCCATTTCAAAATTCGAGCCTGTCACAGTAGTTGCAAGTTCTAGCCAATATGTAAATGCTAGATATATGATTCCTGATGAAATTCGTGTAGTAGAGATGGATAATGATGATGCTTGGGTACGCGACTGTGGTCCAACATTTGTTATTAATGATTCTGGAGATGTTCGTGGTGTGGACTGGTCTTTTAATTCATGGGGCGGTTTAGTGGATGGTTTATACTTCCCGTGGGATAAAGACGACCAAGTGGCTCAAAAAATATGTGAACTCGAACGAAAAGATCGTTATCGTTTAGCGGACTTTGTACTTGAAGGAGGTTCGATTCATGTGGACGGTGAAGGGACACTTGTTACAACAGAAGAATGCCTGCTATCAGAAGGACGTAATCCCCAACTATCGAAAAAACAAATTGAAATGGTACTTAAAGAATATTTAAACTTAGAAAAAATTATTTGGCTAAAAAGAGGTATTTATTTAGATGAAACAAACGGACATGTAGATAATATTTTTAATTATGTTCGTCCAGGTGTTGTTGCGCTTGCGTGGACAGATGATGAATCTGATCCACAATATGAAATTTCCAAAGAGTGTTTTGATATTTTATCTAATGAAACGGATGCAAAAGGGCGCAAATTGGAAGTCCATAAAATTCATGTGCCAAAACCAATTTTAATTACGGATGAAGAAAGCAAGGGTGTGGATGCGGTAGAAGGAACATTACCGCGTGAGGAAGGCGATCGTTTGGCTGCTAGTTATATTAACTACTATACTGCAAATGGTGGCGTAGTTTTCCCATTATTTGATGATCCAAATGACGAATTAGCACGTGAAAAACTGCAACAGCTTTATCCAGACCGTGAAGTTGTTGGTGTTAAGGCGAGAGAAATTTTACTTGGCGGCGGAAATATTCATTGCATTACGCAACAAGTGCCAAGAGGATAAGGAGAGAGCCATAATGAAGCGAAAAATAGTCGTGGCACTTGGCGGAAATGCAATTTTGTCTAGTGATGCCAGCTCAAAAGCACAACAAAAAGCCTTGGAAGAAACGGCGGAATATTTAGTTCAATTTATTGAAAACGGGGATGACTTAATTATTTCGCATGGGAATGGTCCTCAGGTGGGGAATTTGATGTTGCAACAACACGCGGGTGCATCAGAAAAAAATCCGGCAATGCCACTCGATACTTGTGTAGCAATGACGCAAGGGAGTATCGGATACTGGATGCAAAACGCACTTGATAAAGCTTTCTTAAAACATGGTATTGATAAAGTGGCGGTTTCTTTAATTACACAAGTTGTTGTTGATAAGAATGATGCTGCTTTTGAAAACCCAACCAAACCAATTGGACCGTTTTTAAGTAAAGCAGAGGCTGAAAAAGAAATGACGGAAACAGGTGCCATTTTTCTGGAAGATGCTGGTCGTGGTTACCGTAAAGTTGTACCTTCGCCGCGCCCGCTTAGTATTAAAGAGTATAAAGTTATTAAGCAACTCGTAGATAGTGGAGTCGTAACAATCTCTGCAGGTGGCGGTGGCGTTTCGGTGGTAGAAGAGGGACTGGATTTAACAGGGGTTGAAACGGTTATTGATAAAGACTTTGCATCTGAAAAATTAGCTGAATTAATCGGCGCAGATTTGTTGGTCATTTTAACAGGGGTAGAGAATGTTTATATCAATTACAATCAGCCCAATCAGAAAAAACTCGAAAAAGTAACTGTTTCGGAATTAGAAAAATATATCAGCGAAAAACAATTTGCTGCAGGAAGCATGTTGCCGAAAATCGAGGCAGCTATAGCGTTTGTCAAAGAAAGACCAGATGCTAGAGCTATCATTACTTCGCTTGAAAACATTGGCGCGATGCTTGAACATGAGGCGGGAACGGTAATTGTTGCAGGATAGTAGAATAGAGGCGGAAATCCGGGTAATTTTTACTCGGTTTTTGTCTTGTACAATTTTATTTCATGTATAATATGGTTAAGATGTTTTAGGAGGAGAATAAGGATGGGACAACGGAATGGGTTGCCAATAGAGGATGGGTTTAGAATGCCTGGAGAATACGAACCTCATGTTGGATGTTTCATGATTTGGCCAGAACGACCTGATAATTGGCGACTTGGGGGGAAACCGGCACAACAAAATTATAAAGATGTGGCCATTGCAATTTCAAAATACGAGCCGGTCACGATGTTTGTATCAGGCAATCAGTATAAAAATGCTCGTAATGCACTACCAGATACTATTCGCGTTATTGAAATGAGCAATGATGACGCATGGATCCGCGATTATGGACCAAGTTTTTTAATTAATGACAAAGGTGCTATGCGGGGTGTAAACTGGGGATTTAACGCATGGGGAGGGCTTCTCGATGGTCTCTATTTTCCGTGGGATAAAGATAACCAAATGGCAAAAAAAATATGTGATTTAGAAAGAATGGATTATTATTCACCAGAAAATTTTATTTTAGAAGGTTGTTCTATTCATGTAGACGGCGAAGGAACGCTCGTAACAACGGAAGAATGTCTTTTATCAGAGGGGCGCAATCCGCAATTAACTAAAGTTGAAATTGAAGCAACCTTAAAAAAATACTTTAATGTAGAAAAAGTTATCTGGTTAAAACATGGTTTTTATTTAGATGAAACAAATGGACATATTGATAATATTTTTAATTTTGTTGCGCCTGGCGAGGTTGTGCTATCATGGACTGACAACAAAAGCGATCCACAATATGTAATTTCCCGCGAATGTTATGAAATTTTGACTAATGAAACCGATGCAAAAGGAAGAAAAATCAAAATTCATAAATTGTATTGTCCAGATCCAGTATTAATTACACAGGCGGAAAGTGAAGGAGTAGAAGCAATAAATGGAACGTTTCCAAGGCAAGCGGGAGATAGGTTAGCTGCTAGCTATGTGAACTATTACACAGCGAATGGCGCAATTATTTTCCCGCTTTTCGACGACCCAAAAGATAAAGATGCTTCGGAACTACTTGGAAAACTATACCCAGATAGAGAAATTATTGGGATTAAAGCACGTGAGATTTTGTTAGGCGGCGGAAATATTCACTGTATCACACAACATATCCCTGATAAAACCGCGATGCGTGGATAAAAAGGAGACCTGAAAGTATGGACTTTTTCGAAATTTCCAGCAAGACTGTAGCTTCTCTTACTCGAAATGAACGAATTTTGTTTGATTATGTAGTAAAAAATATGAATTTAATTAAAAACCAAAGTATTCGTGAGGTTTCTGCAGAATGCTTTGTTTCAACAACCACTTTTTTACGTTTTGTACGAAAATTAGGGTTTACCGGATATAGCGAGTTTACAACCGTTCTTAAATTTACTTTACTAGGAAATACGGAACTAAAACCATCTCCGTTTGTTGTGGAACAATCCGATTACCGAGAAGAATACCTAAAAAACATTATGGAATCAGTCCGAGTTTTAGAACCAAGTAAAATCAAGCAAATCACGAAAAAATTAGCAAATAAGCCGAGAATTTATATTTTTGCTAAAGGGTTAAGTAAACACGCAGCAAAATATATCAAATATCTTTATACAATGAGTGGTTTTTTAGTAGAATTTCCAGAAGACTATCAGTACCGACAAGCGGTTCTTCCTCATATTGGCAGTGATGATTTAGTTTTTATCCTTACATACGGCGGACATGATATTGAATTAATACAAACCGCCCAAAAATTGAAAAATCGCAGTTTGACCCCAATGTTAATTTCTATTACAGGTGCAGATAATAATATTATTCAAAATATGAGTGACATTAATTTATATATCTTCACAGATGAAATTGAAATGAACAATTTAGATATTACTTCGCGAATTTCGACCATTGCTATCATGGAACTTGTTTTATATCAGTTTATGGAGGACGAAACTAATACAAAATAATTTTTGAAAATAGATAAATACATCACAAGTCTGATACACGCTGGGCTATTTTGTGGTAAAATGAACTTTGACTAAAAAAAGAAGAGGAAGTGAGCGCCTGGTGGATTTTATTACCTTCATCATTGATTTTATTTTGCACATTGACGAACATTTAGTGGAGATTATAAATAATTTTGGAATTTGGACTTACATCATTTTATTTTTGATTGTATTTATAGAAACTGGATTAGTAGTATTTCCATTTTTACCAGGGGATTCATTACTTTTTGCTGCAGGAGCTTTATCTGTTTTAGATGGTTCAATTTTACATATTGTCCCACTAATAATCACACTTTGGTTAGCAGCGGTTCTTGGAGATACAGTAAACTATCACATTGGTAAGAAAATCGGAACATCCATACCCGAAGATAGTTGGTTTGGAAAATTAATTAATAAAGAGAAAATGGAAAAAGCAGAGGCATTCTTCAATAAACATGGTGGAAAAACTATTTTTATTGCTAGATTTATGCCATTTATCCGTACTTTCGCGCCATTTGTTGCCGGGGCAAGTCGGATGAATTATCGCTATTTCTTAAATTACAATATTTTAGGAGCAACAGTATGGGTGCTAATTTGTACGTTAGCTGGTTACTTCTTTGGGAATTTCCCAATCGTGAAAGAAAATTTCTCATTAGTAGTTATCGGAATTATCGTTGTATCAGTCATTCCTATGGTTGTATCATATATTAGAAGTAAAATTGGCAAGAAAAGCGCGGAGTAATTTCCGTGTTTTTTTATTTCCCGGGAAATGCACTGAGTAAAAAAATCATTTTTGGGGTAAGTGGATAGGAAGAGGTGATGGAAGTGGAAAATATATTAAATATTACATCTGAAATTGGCCGACTGAAGACAGTTCTTGTAAAAAGACCAGGATCTGAGCTGGAAAATATCACACCAGAATATTTGCAATCTTTACTGTTTGACGATATTCCTTATTTAAAAATGATGCAAAAAGAACATGATTATTTTGTGAAAACAATGCAAGATGCTCAAATCGAAGTTCTATATTTAGAAAAACTAGCTGCTGAAGCTTTACGGGAATCTGGAAATAAAGAAGCATTTCTTACAAAGATGATTCAAGAGTCCTACCAAATGGATGCGAGCGCACTTTATGTTCGAGATTATTTAATGTCTTTTAATGAAGCTGAGATGATCAATAAGCTTATGTCTGGTCTGAAAAAATCAGAAATTCCTGAACGGAAAAAGAAACACCTAAATGAAATGATGGAAAAGCAATATCCATTTTTCCTAGATCCACTTCCAAATCTATATTTTACGCGAGATCCTGCTGCAGTGATTGGAAGCGGCGTGACAATCAATAAGATGTTCCAACCAGCTAGAAGAAGAGAGTCAATGTTTATTGAACTGATTTTGCAACATCACCCAAGATTTAATAAACAAGAAATTCCAATTTGGATTAATAGAGAGGCGCAGTTTCCAATGGAGGGCGGCGATGAATTAATCCTTAATAACGAGACTATCCTTATTGGAGTATCCGAGCGGACTGATGCACGTGCGGTGGAGCAACTGGCAGAAAATTTATTTAGTCGAGGGGCAGAAATCAAGCGTGTTCTAGCTGTTGAAATCCCTGAAACAAGATCATTTATGCATTTAGATACCGTTTTTACAATGGTGAATTTTGATCAATTTACCATCCATCCAGCCATTCAAAATAAGCAAGGTGAACTCAATGTCTATATTTTGGAAAAGAGCGAAAATGGACTAGAAATTACCCCCCGTAAAGACTTTCAACAGGTTATTGCTGAAGTGCTACAGGTACCAGAAGTCGATTTTATTCCTTGTGGTGGAGAAGATGTCATCGTATCGGCAAGAGAACAATGGAACGATGGGGCTAATACACTTGCAATTGCCCCGGGAGAAGTAGTTACATATGATAGAAATCAAGTATCGAATGACCTCTTAAGAAGTGCGGGAATTAATGTCCATGAAGTAATTAGTTCAGAACTTTCTAGAGGTCGTGGTGGTCCTAGATGTATGTCAATGCCAATTGTTCGAGAAAATTTATAAACTGCCACTAAAACATAGAAATACCAACCAAAAAACAACTTTCACAAAAATGATTGTCGTCTGTTTTTTGATATGCTATAGTATTTTCAAACCAGAAATTTTCGAGAAATATCTTGCTGGTTAGTTAGTGCTATGATATAATATTTTATTGTGAGTAATTATAAATTATTCCTTGCTCGCTCTTGATTTGAAGGCTTGCTAAAGGCAGTCAACATTTCAAGGATATGGTATGTTTTCATATCTTATCAGAGCCGCTTAAGACCACAAGGAGGTGTAGAGTAGATGGCTAGAAAGTACGAAATTATGTACATTATTCGCCCTAATATTGAAGAAGATGAGAAAAAAGCTGTTGTTGAACGCTTTGACGGAATCTTAACTGAAAATGGCGCGGAGATCATCGAATCAAAAGAATGGGGTAAACGTCGATTAGCATATGAAATCAATGACTATCGTGACGGTTTTTACCACATCGTGAAATTAAATGCTGATAAAGCAGATTCTATCAACGAATTTGACCGTTTAGCAAAAATTTCTGATGATATCGTTCGTCACATGGTAATTAAAGAAGAAGCTTAAGAATTTATTCAAGGTTTGAGGCCTTGATTTACTAAACGAGAGGAGGTTGGTTTTGCATGATGAATCGTGTTGTACTTGTAGGACGTTTAACGAAAGATCCTGAATTACGTTATACTCCGGCTGGCGTGGCTGTTGCGACTTTTACATTAGCTGTAAATCGTACGTTCACTAACCAACAGGGGGAACGAGAAGCTGACTTTATTAATTGTGTTGTTTGGCGTAAACCAGCAGAAAACGTTGCTAATTTCCTGAAGAAGGGAAGCATGGCAGGTGTTGATGGCCGCGTTCAAACTCGTAATTACGAAGGAAACGACGGCAAACGTGTTTATGTAACAGAAATTGTAGCTGAGAGTGTACAATTCCTTGAACCGCGTAATTCTAATGGCGGTGGCGGAAATAACTATCAAGGCGGCAATAATAACAACAATAATTATAATAACGGCGGAAATAACTTCGGGCAAGCGACTACTAATAACGGTGGATTCGGACAGGACCAGCAACAATCTCAAAATCAAAATTATCAATCCACTAATAATGATCCTTTTGCAAGTGATGGTAAGCCAATCGACATTTCTGATGACGATTTACCATTCTAAAATCATTTTAGCGGTTTGAACTTTAAGATAGGAGGAATTTTCAATGGCTGGAGGACGCAGAGGCGGACGCCGTCGGAAAAAAGTATGTTACTTTACTTCCAATGGTATTACGCATATCGACTATAAAGATGTAGAACTTCTTAAAAAATTCGTTTCCGAACGTGGTAAAATTTTACCTCGTCGTGTAACTGGAACAAGCGCTAAATATCAACGTAAACTTACTGTTGCTATTAAACGCTCACGCCAAATGGCTTTATTACCATTTGTTGCTGAAGAAAAATAAGTTAAATTTAACAGTCTAGAACTCGTTTCTAGGCTATTTTCTTATAAAAATAGACCTTAAGACAATTAAATTTAAGACTTAAGAAGGACGTTTGTGACAAAAGTTCATGTTATTCTTGTTATAGAAATTATAAAACGCACAGGGGGAAACAAATATGTATAAAAAATTAGCAACAGTAGGAGTAGCAGTATTATTAGTAGGGGCCTTGTCAGCATGTAGTTTTAATGATGATAAAGGTACATCTTCAAATAATAGCAATAGTAGCGGAGAGACAAGTAAAAGTAGCAGTAATGATAGTAGTTCAACAGAAAACTTGCAAAACAAAGATTTTGATATGAGTTATGAAGATGCAGTAAATGCTTTTAAAGAAAAACATAGTGATGCAGAAATTTCTAGTATAGAATTAGAAAAAAATCTAGGAAAATATGTGTACACAGTGGACGGTATTTCAGATGATAATGAATACGAAATGAAATTTAACGCAGAAACAAAAGAGCAGCTAAGTGACGAAACGGATCGTCTTGATGGGGAAGATGCCGGTGGAGTTGAAAAAGCTAATGAAAAACTTGACTTAGATGGTATTAAAACGCCAAAAGAAGCAATGGACAAAGCGGTTAGTGAGCAAGCTGGCGAAGTAACAAGTTGGACTATTGAAAGAGAATTAGATACAACTTATTATGAAGTAACAGTAAGACAAGACAACAATAAATATGAAATCAAACTAAATGCAAAAACATTAGATGTTCTTCAAACAGAACAAGACGACTAATAGATATGAAAACAGCCTGTAATTATTATTTTACAGGCTGTTTTTTTGTAAAAATCGACACTAAAATTATATATTAATATAGGAGATTAAGCCCTGATACTATATCTTTTTACTCATTTGAAAATTCTGAATTGTATTCTAAAAAATGCTGATTTTGCCATTTTTTAGTCGTTCATGACAAGAATCGGACATTTCATTACATTTTTGGTTATTATGAGTAAATTCGTTGTAAAATATTAGTGGAGGTGAATTAGTTGAGTAATTTTACTGCAAAAGTACCTTTGTCCGAACGTATAGCAGATGTTTTGATTTCGAAAGATCGCTGGAAAGACGATGAAGAAGGGTATTTAAAAGTAAAATATGGGCTGGAAATAATTTTAATTAATGTCATGAAGTTTGCTATCGTATACGGTATGGCTCTACTTACAGGGGTTTTACTGCAAACAATGACAGTGCATTTGTCGTATTTATGGCTTAGACGGTATTCATTTGGACTGCATGCGACCAAAACATTGAATTGTACAATAATGAGCTTAGCAATGTTTGTGCTCACACCATTGGTTTTTCAAAATATACTTTCTAATAATTGGATTGTTTTAGGCACATTCGCGTTTATACTACTCAACATGTTTTTATTCGCTCCGGCAGACACCGAGAGTTTGCCGTTAATCGGTAAAGAACACCGAAAAAAATTAAAAAGAAAAGCGATGATAGGAACACTGATCTTAACGGGAATCACGTTACTTATACCATTCGCAGAGATGAAAACATTAATCATGATAGGCTCTATGTATCAGGTAGTTAGTATTAATCCAATAACTTACAAACTATTGAGAAGGAGGTATCGGAACTATGAAAAATATGAATAAAACAGTTGGAAGATTCCTTTCTAAAAAGTTAGAAGAACAATCCATGAAAGTTGCGGATTCTTCTATGAGTAAAGCATGTTTTATGTTTGTATATGAACCAAAAAGTCCATTCGTAAAAATGCAAGAAAAAAACGAAAATAAATAAATTTAGAACTGTATAACATCAAAATTCATGCTAAAATAAAAAGAGAGCAAATTACATATTTAAACATAAGATTTATAAGACAGTGGAGGACCAATATGTTTAGTATTTTGATGGCATTTATACAGATAGCGGGTATTTTTATAGCTATACAGATTTTAACGAACAAAGTATTTTCAATGAAAGAGGGATTGGTTACCGTGGCAATTGCTATGCTAGCCTTCCCTTTATTTACATTAGTTCAATATTGGTCGATGATCTTCGTGGCGCTAATTTTTGTAAGTGCATTGTATTGGAAAAATAAGAACATTGTTTCTTCTGCCTCCATCACGCTTATTGTTATTATATTGCTTACCATTAGTGATTCCATCGTTGGTTTTGTTTTAGTGCCTGGTTTGAACTTTAAATACGAAGACATATTCAATGAATTACTACCAACATTAATATATTGTGTAGGGATGCTTGCTAATTTGTTGGTGCTTTCATATATACTAAGAAAACTAATTGGTAAAATTAACATTACAAGATTTGCAGAACATCGGAAATATGCCTATATCATTTTGGCGATTGTAGCACTTACCGTGTTAGCGTTTTATATGAATATATATGCTGGTTCTATAGCTGGATACGATAGCACTATTTTGAAAACGAATACCTTGATTTTTACGGGATATACTATTTTGCTAATTGTTATTGTGGCAGTTGTGATTAAAACAGCGACTAATGAATTAAAAGTACAAAACCAAAAAGAGCAGCTTGAACAGTTGCAGGATTACGTTTCAACACTGGAATCCTTGCATAGGGAAATGAGAGTTTTTCGGCATGATTATGTAAATATTCTTTCAACACTTGTAGGATATATTGATAATAATGATATGCAAGGCTTGAAGTTTTACTTTGAAAATAATATTGTACCTATAAATAAAACCATTGAATCAAATAACTATAAGATTTCTTTGCTTCAAAATATTCATGTTATGGAACTTAAAGGGCTTTTAGCGGTTAAACTGATTCGAGCGCAAGAGTTGAAAATTGATGCGATTTTGGAAGTTGTGGAACCAATAAATAAAATTGCGATGGACAGCATTGATTTGTGTAAAGCAGTCGGAATTTTGTTAGATAACGCCGTTGAAGCAGCATTAACCTGTGAAAATCCAGTAATTCGAATTGCATTTGTTAAAAAAGATGAAAGCATGTTAATCGTGTTTGCTAACAGTTTGCCAAACAATATGCCACCCATTTATAAAATATTTGAAGAGGGTTTCTCCACCAAAGGAGAAGGTCGTGGTTTGGGACTTGCTAGTTTGCGTGAAATTATGCAGAAATATTCACACGTTACTTTAGATACGAGAGTGACAAATAGAGAAGTTATTCAAGAACTAGAAATTATGTAGAAGAATGGGGATGATTTTATGCTACCGATTTTTATTTGTGAAGATAACAGAATGCAAAGAGAAAGGCTAACGAAATATATTGAAGACTATATTATGGTTGAACATTTTGATATGAAGTTGGAACTTTCAACAGGAGATCCGTTTGAGTTAGTATCACGAATGCCTAGTCACCAAGGGATGGGGCTATATTTCTTAGATATTGATTTAGGGCAACCAGATATGAATGGCTTCGAACTAGCGCAAGAAATCCGAAAATTTGATCCGCGTGGTTTTATTATTTTTATTACAACCCATGCAGAACTTAGCTATATGACATTCACATATAAAGTAGAAGCGCTTGATTATATAATAAAAGATGATATTGATACACTACATGAACGCGTCTTGGCTTGTATGAAACAGGCTGGGGAGCGCATCTCAAACAATCAAGATATGAAAAAGTATTTTACATTTAAAGTTTCGGATAAAAAGATTATTCATGAACTATTAGATGATATTTTGTTTTTTGAGACAGCACCTACGATTCATAAAGTAATTTTACATGGCAAAAATCGTCAAGTAGAGTTTTACGGGAAGCTGAAAAGTATTGAAAAAATGTTAGACGAGTCGTTTTATCGATGTCATCGTTCCTACATTGTAAATAAGAAAAATATTCATGAGTTAGATGCAACAAAAGGAGTCGTTAAGATGTCTAATGGCGAAAATTGTTATGCCTCATCTAAGTTGATTAAGAGCTTAAGTTTATAAAAGTGGCCTATTGGGTCGCTTTTTTTGTCTAAAAGTGTGCTTGGGTTTGAAGAAATAGGAATTTATAGGTAAAATAATAGTGGTGAATTGTTAGTAAGGTTTATGTTATGATATAGATACTTAAATTCAGACAAAAGGTATGTAAAAAAATGGGGAGCTGGATGAAATGTCAGGCTATTTTCAAAAAAGAATGCTTAAATATCCTTTATACGGTCTGATTGCGGCGACAGTTATTTTGAGCATAATCACGTTCTTTTTTTCCTGGTGGTTATCTGCTTTAATTATAGTTGGTGGAATTATTCTCACAGTGGCGATGTTTTACTTTGAATATCGGCTGAATGAGGATGTTCAAAAGTATGTTTCTAACCTAACGTACCGGATTAAACGCAGTGAAGAAGAAGCGCTTGTAGAAATGCCAATGGGGATATTGCTGTATGATGAACATTACAGAATTGAATGGGTAAATCCGTTTATGTCTAAATACTTCGATAAGACCGAATTAATTGGGGAGTCTTTGGAAGAAGTAGGGCCAGAATTTTTAGACGTAATTACTGGAAATGATGATGATGGTATTATGTCGATAGCTTGGCGTGAACATAGGTTCGACACAATCGTGAAGCGTAAAGAGCGAATTTTATATTTATATGATCGAACAGAATATTATGAGCTGAATAAAAAATTCCAAGCGAATAAATCGGTGTTTGCTGTTATTTTCCTTGATAACTATGATGAATGGGCGCAAGGAATGGATGATAGACGTCGCAGTGCACTCAATAATTTGGTGACATCAATGCTGACAAACTGGGCTCGTGAACATCGGATTTATTTAAAACGAATTTCTACAGACCGTTTTATGGCCTTTTTAACAGAAGAAATGTTAAAAAAGTTGGAGGAAGAGAAATTTCAAATTTTAGACCGAATTCGGGAACGTACCTCGAAACAAAATATTCCACTGACGTTAAGTATTGGGATTGGTTATAAAGAAGAAGATTTGATTAAACTTGCTGATTTAGCGCAGTCTAGCTTGGATCTTGCTTTAGGGCGTGGCGGAGATCAAGTGGTTATTAAGCAGCCAGAAGGGAAAGTGCGCTTCTATGGAGGCAAAACAAACCCGATGGAAAAACGGACTCGTGTTCGTGCGCGTGTTATTTCACAGGCGTTACAAGAACTAATCAATCAAAGCGATCAAGTTTTTGTTATGGGGCATCGCTATCCGGATATGGATGTAATCGGATCAAGTCTAGGTGTAATGCGAATTGCAGAGATGAACGATCGGAATGCTTATGTGGTCGTTGAACCTGGCAAAATGAGTCCAGATGTGAAACGACTTATGAATGAAATTGAGGAATATCCCAATGTAATTAAAAATATTGTTACACCACAAGTTGCGCTTGAAAATATTACCGAGAAGAGCTTGCTTGTTGTAGTAGATACGCATAAGCCTTCAATGGTCATTAATAAAGAGTTGCTTGATTCCGCAACGAATGTAGTTGTAGTTGACCATCATCGTCGTTCGGAAGAGTTTGTTGGTAATCCGGTGCTTGTGTACATTGAACCGTATGCTTCGTCTACAGCAGAACTGATTACAGAGCTATTTGAGTATCAACCTGATTTAGAGCAAGTTGGGAAAATCGAGGCAACTGCGCTATTATCTGGAATTGTTGTTGATACGAAGAACTTTACGCTACGAACGGGATCAAGAACGTTTGATGCGGCAAGTTATTTACGGTCACTTGGGGCGGATACGATTTTAGTGCAGCAATTTTTAAAAGAAGATATTACGACGTTCACGCAGCGTAGCCGTTTGGTAGAGTCGCTAAAGGTTTATCATGATGGTATGGCGATTGCGGCTGGACATGAAGAGGAAGAATTTGGCACGGTGATTGCAGCACAGGCAGCAGACACGATGCTTTCAATGGAAGGTGTACAAGCATCTTTTGTTATTACACTACGTCCAGATAAATTAATCGGTATTAGTGCAAGGTCGCTTGGACAAATCAATGTGCAAGTCATTATGGAAAAACTCGGCGGTGGCGGTCATTTATCCAATGCAGCCACACAGCTAAAAGATGTTACAATTGCAGAAGCAGAAAAACAATTAATCAGCGCCATTGATGCGTATTGGAAGGGAGAAACATAATTATGAAAGTTATTTTCTTGAAAGACGTAAAAGGTAAAGGTAAAAAAGGAGAAACAAAAAATGTTGCTGATGGTTATGCAAACAATTTTTTAATTAAAAATGGCTATGCTGTCGAGGCGAGCGCAGGAGCTTTAAGTACACTTTCTGCTCAAAAGAAAAAAGAAGATAAATTAGCGGCAGAGGAACTAGCTGAAGCAAAAGCGTTAAAAGAAAAAATGGAAAAATTAACAGTGGAATTAAAAGCGAAATCCGGTGAAGGTGGCAGATTGTTTGGTTCCATTACATCGAAACAAATTGCTCAAGCGCTTGAAAAAACACATGGTATTAAAATAGATAAACGTAAGATGGACTTGCCGGAAGCTATTCGCGCTTTAGGACATACGAAAGTCCCTGTAAAACTACACCATGAAGTAACAGCAACACTTGATGT
Source organism: Listeria immobilis (assembly GCF_014322845.1). NCBI lineage: Bacteria > Bacillati > Bacillota > Bacilli > Caryophanales > Listeriaceae > Listeria > Listeria immobilis. Next base: position 229,280 of record NZ_JAASUA010000003.1, read on the forward strand.
ACACGTTGGTGAAGAATAATTTTTTCTTAAGGGAGCGTAAGACAGTGGATAATAATTTCCAGGACAGAACACCACCACAAAATATTGAAGCTGAACAAGCTGTACTGGGCGCGATATTTCTTGAGCCTAATGCACTGATTACTGCTTCTGAAATTTTAATGCCGGATGATTTTTATCGAACTGGTCATCAATTGATTTTTGAAACGATGCTTGATTTGAATGACCATGGGAAGGCTGTCGACGTATTAACCGTTTATGAGGCACTTGCTGCGAAGGGTAATTTGGAAGATGTAGGTGGTTTACCTTATTTGACCGAGTTATCCGGAGCTGTGCCAACCGCGGCAAACTTGGAATACTATGCGCATATAATCGAGGACAAGGCGCTTTTGAGGCGTTTAATTCGAACGGCGACCCAAATTGCTACAGACGGCTATTCACGCGAAGACGAGCTGGATATGCTGATGGACGAGGCGGAAAAGAGTATCTTGGAAGTGTCACAACGAAAAAATGTCGGCGCCTTCAAGAATATTAAAGATGTCTTGGTTAAAACCTATGATGACATTGAAATTCTGCATAATCGTAAAGGAGACATTACTGGAATTCCAACTGGATTTAACGAGCTTGATAAAATGACAGCAGGATTCCAGCGCAATGACTTAATCATCGTAGCAGCGCGTCCCTCTGTAGGTAAAACAGCCTTTGCGTTAAATATTGCTCAAAATGTGGCGACCAAAACAGATGAGAATGTGGCGATTTTCAGTCTCGAAATGGGTGCGGAACAACTTGTTATGCGGATGCTCTGTGCAGAAGGGAATATTAATGCACAGAACTTGCGGACAGGAGCTTTGACTAGTGAAGATTGGCAGAAGCTGACCATTGCAATGGGAACCCTTTCTAATTCGGGAATTTATATTGATGATACCCCGGGTGTTCGTGTAAATGAGATACGTTCCAAATGTCGTCGTTTAAAACAAGAGGCGGGTCTTGGCATGATCGTCATTGACTACTTGCAGCTAATTGCCGGAAGTGGTCGTGGCGGAGAAAATAGACAACAAGAAGTTTCTGAGATTTCACGGTCGCTAAAAGCATTAGCTCGGGAACTCGAAGTACCAGTTATTGCACTTTCGCAGTTATCTCGTAGCGTAGAGCAACGCCAAGATAAACGACCAATGATGTCAGATATTCGTGAATCTGGTTCGATTGAGCAAGATGCTGATATTGTTGCCTTTTTATACCGGGAAGATTATTATGACCGGGAAGGCGAAAATGATGGCACTATTGAGATTATTATTGCAAAACAGCGTAATGGTCCAGTTGGTGATGTGAAGTTAGCCTTTGTAAAAGAATATAATAAGTTTGTGAATTTAGAAGTGCGGTATGATGACGCCATGGCTTAATACAAAAACCTTGTGAAATTCTAATCGATATTGGAGTCTCCAAGGTTTTTATTTTGTGTAAAAAAGAGGCTAATTTTTAAGAACAAGCATTGAAATTGATTTAAAATGTTTAAAAAAGCGAACGATAAATTTTGCTTACAAATCAATGTTCGTAAATCCATTGACTATTTTAGTAGCAAACGGTACAATGTATAGTGGAAAATGAAGGGGCTGTGAGAAAGTCATAGCTATCAAAGACCAATTAAATGAGGTGTTTAAATGTCTTCAGTTGTTGTAGTAGGAACACAGTGGGGCGATGAAGGAAAAGGGAAGATTACAGATTTTCTTTCCGAGAATGCAGAAGCGATTGCTAGATATCAAGGCGGAAACAATGCGGGTCATACCATTAAATTTGATGGCGAAACGTATAAATTACACTTAATTCCATCTGGTATTTTTTACAAAGAAAAAATTAGTGTGATTGGTAACGGTATGGTTGTTGATCCAAAGGCTTTAGTGGAGGAGTTAAAATATCTTCATGATAAAGGCGTGGATACTTCTAATTTGCGTATTTCTAACCGTGCGCATATTATTTTACCGTATCACATTCGCATTGATGAAGCTGATGAAGAACGCAAAGGCGCTAATAAAATCGGTACAACGAAAAAAGGAATCGGTCCAGCATATATGGATAAGGCAGCTCGTGTTGGGATTCGAATTATTGATTTATTAGATAAAGAAACTTTTAAAGAAAAATTAGAGCATAACCTTGGTGAAAAAAATCGTTTATTAGAACGTTTTTATGAACTAAAAGGCTTTAAATTAGAAGATATTTTGGAAGAGTACTACGAATATGGTCAACAATTTAAAGACTATGTTTGCGATACGTCTGTCGTTTTAAATGATGCACTTGATGATGGGAAACGTGTCTTATTTGAAGGTGCGCAAGGAGTTATGCTTGATATCGACCAAGGAACCTATCCATTTGTAACTTCAAGTAACCCAATCGCCGGTGGTGTTACAATTGGTAGTGGAGTAGGTCCATCGAAAATTAACCATGTAGTTGGTGTAGCAAAAGCTTATACAACTCGTGTTGGTGATGGTCCATTCCCAACTGAATTATTTGATGCGGTTGGTGATAATATTCGTGAAGTTGGTCGTGAATACGGAACAACTACTGGTCGTCCGCGTCGTGTTGGTTGGTTTGATAGTGTTGTTGTTCGTCACGCCCGTCGTGTGAGTGGCTTAACTGATTTATCACTGACACTATTAGATGTGCTTACAGGAATTGAAACACTTAAAATCTGTGTTGCATACAAATTAGACGGAAAAACAATAACAGAATTTCCAGCAAGCTTAAAAGATTTGGCTCGTTGTGAACCTGTTTATGAAGAATTACCAGGTTGGACAGAAGATATTACAGGTGTTAGCTCTTTGGATGAACTACCAGCGAACTGCCGCCATTATATGGAGCGTATTGCGCAACTTACTGGTGTACAAGTTTCAATGTTTTCTGTAGGTCCAGATCGCTCTCAAACACATGTTGTAAATAGCGTGTGGCGTTTAGCTTAAAATAGAATTAATAGAACTCCTTGGGGATATTCCTCAAGGAGTTTTTTGATAAGTTAACGGAAAAAAGTGCTATAAAAAACAGACTTTTAAAATATGTATTTTTTATCGTTTTATATAACAAAAAGATAAAAAACAAAGTATCGTAAATAAATATGTGAAAAAAACCTCTTTTTGATAAATGGAGCCCTATATAAATATACAGATTTACAAGGAAAATAAGGCGTTTTATTCATTTTATTGTCACATTTTAGATTGTGAATTTATGATATAATTTGATAGTGATATCTAATTCACAATAGATAATAGAGGAGATGAAGTGAATGTCAGGTCAAATTCGTATGAGTCCAAGCGAGCTACGTGATCGTGCTAAGACTTATGGTCAAAGTGGTAGAGACATTGAAGATATTTTAAGCCGTTTGAGCCAATTACAAGAGCAACTTCGAAGCGAATGGGAAGGTCAAGCTTTTGCTCGTTTTGATGAGCAGTTTGAACAATTAAGACCAAAAGTAACGGAATTTGCGAACCTAATGGATCAAATTAATGCTCAACTTGAGAAAACAGCTAATGCAGTTGAAGAGCATGATCAACAACTTTCTCAAAACTTTGGATTCTAAAATCAACAAGAGTAGAGCATACATACAAAATAGTTTGATGCTTTACGAAAAGCCATGCAGTTTTTTGCATGGCTTTTTCTAAAATAGAAAGCAGATACCTCCAATGGTATTTATATAAAAATAGCACAGCGGGAGTGGGACATGAATGAAGAAAGTAAAATGGAGTATTTTACTCTTTTTAGTCTTGGCGATTTTTTTATCGGCGGGGATTACCTATTTAGCCTTAAATCAAGGGACAAAAAAAGAGGCAGATGAAGATGGAGTAGAAAAAGCACATAAGATGACGATTGCCCTTGTGAATGAGGACCAAGGTGACAAGTTCCAAGGAAAACAAGTAGAATTTGGAAATCAATTTGTTAAAAGTATTGAAAAAGATGATCAACATGAATGGTACGTTGTAAGTCGCGGAGTTGCAGAAAGTGGCTTAAAACGAGATGTATACAATATGATGATTGTTATTCCAAGTGACTTTTCTGAAAAAGCATTATCAATGACGTCCGATAACCCAGAAAAAGTGACAATTAGCTACAAAGTAAATGATGTAGGGAATAGCGATTTGAAAGCAGAGGCTGAGAAAACAGCAGCTAATGTATTGGAAGATTTCAACAAACGTATAATTGATGTTTATTTTGCGAGCATTCTAACAACCTTACAAGAAGCGCAGGATAATATTGGTACGTTAGTTAAAGCAGAAAAAGAATATAATGGTGTTTATGATGAAGACGTAAATAACCCGCTATCGAATTATACAAAGCAATTTAAAACCGTACAGGACTACACTGGGACATCCAAAGAGAGCTTCCAAGGTTTCCAGGATATTATGAAAGAATTTGAAGAAAGCTTAAATAATTCTAAAAAAGAAAATGCAGAATATATGAAGAATATGGACGCTTTCGTAAAAACTCAAGAAGACAATGTTCCGTTTGCAGAAAGTTTTACAGAAGACTTGCACAAATTTGATGGTTCACTTTCGGCGGATGATATTAGAAATCAGACAGCAGCATTAGAACAAGCAAACGATCAAATGACAACGGAATTTCAAGTCTTAAATGATAGCAATACACTTTTGTCCCAAACACAAGGTTTACAAAACTATATTGCAGATGTAAATGCGAGAATTGATGCGCTGGATGCGGAAATTAACGGAACGCTAAATGACGATTTTCGAACAGCCGTTTATAATGACTTATTGCGGATTTTACAAACAAATGAGTACTCAGAAGAATTAAATGAAATAGATTTAAAAGATTTGACTGGAGAAGATATAAATGATGGTTTTAACAAACGACTTGTAAAAGCCATCAAAGCTTTACCAACCTATAACTCGCAGCAATTAGCGGAACTTGGATTAGATGAAGCGATGTACAAAAATGTAATAGAGCTATCTAAAGAATATTACTATGGCCATCGAAGCGCATTTGGTGAAGATTTCCAGTTTAAAACAGACGAAAAACCGCTACCGACAGACACGATTAAAAGTAACACAATCAATAATCTGAAAAATAACGGAATAGCATTAGAAAGTACAGCATACACTTTACCAGCGAGTGAGTATACATCGGAAATATTCCTTACTTTAGATGAGAGATTTTCATTTAGTAATGTTGTTTGTACGATAAGCGCAGAAGGACAATCGGAGTTAGTTACGCAGGAGCCGTATGGAGCTAATGGAATAAAATTAACTTTACCAGCCTCAACGAACCCGGTGGACATCAAAATAACTGGACTCGCGAAACTAAATGAGGGTCAAACAGTTCCTCTTTCTGGAGCTGTGAACTGGAATGCGACCTTACAACAATACGAAAAACAAGATTCGAATGAGCTTCCAGTAATTCCAACCGAAGATACTGAAACAGGTGATGGTACTAATCCAGACGACGGTACTAATCCAGATGATGGTACTGATCCGGATTCCGGGACTGAAACGCCAGATGAAGATACTAAAGTTAGAAAAGAAGTTGAGCCTATTAATGTAATTGAGCCAACATATCTTAGCGAAACTCAGTCATCAGTGAAAGCAATAGCTAATACGGTAAAAGATTACTACAAATTACAAGTACTGTTTGATTTGTTTTACGGAATAGATGCGAATAATTCAGAGAGAATGCCAGATTTCAGTCAATCAGGTGTTACGTTGGAAAATGTTGCTAAGACTACTTCCTATTACTACATTTTTAATAAAGAAGATATTATAGGTAGTTTTGTTAATCTAACAACAGATCGCTTTGTAGCAGATTACACGAAAGAGATAAAAGCTTTTGAACAGCGAATTACAGATTATAAATCAGTGATGGCCGAGGCGGCAAATAGATCAGAAGACGTTACTGCAAGGCTAACGGAGACAAGTCAGGAAGCTGTCAACTTAAATACAAACTTAGCGCTAACGCTTGAAAACCTTGAATCATGGAGAACCGCAAGCAATGAATTAATCGATCAAAATGATGTTGTTGTAGAGAAATCAAACGAAGAAGGAACGATTGCACTGCAACTAGACTCTGAGTTTGCTAGTTTGCTTGCAGAAAGTGAGTCGCTAGCAGGAACTTCGGAAGGTAATTTGAAATCTGCGGAAGTGGTTTATAAAACTTTTGATGCGATTGATAATGAGGCAAAGGGTATCCAAAAAAGTGGAGAAACGCTCGTATCAGAAGCAGCAAATTTATCAGATGACTTAGAAGAAAAACTAAAAGATGATCAAACTTTCCAAAAGAACTTTGCAAAAGTCATGGACAATAGTCGAGTTGGCGATAGACAGAACGAAAATCTATATAGTTTCTTAAGTAATCCAGTGGATAAAATGAATGCTGGGACTATTGTTGCGGGAGACAAATCAATACCATACTTTATTATCTTGATTTGTACTATCTTGGCAATTTTCACTAGTTATGTTATATCGCATCAAGAGAAGAAACGAGTGCAATTAAATGATTTTGAAAAAGAAATGTCCATTGTCTTTAAAAACATTCCAATTACATTCCTAACAGCCGGTGTAGCGCTTATTGAAGGATTAATTGTTGGCGCTGTTTCAGGATATATAATCGAAATTGGAAATATCGGTATGTTCTTATGGATAGGGTTATGTGTATTAATTATGTTGACACTAGTATTAGGATTTTCCTATCTTTTACGTCAATTGAATATGATCGGTATGTCGATTATCTTGTTGATTTTAAGTCTATATTTATTCTTAACAGATGCAGTTGGACTTAACATTGATAATGAGTCTGTTTTTGCGACATTTAGAAATTATTCCCCATTACAATATATGGAGCAGCTGCTGAATGGTGTTATAAGTATGGAGCAAGACTACATCGTAATTGTGTATAGTTTAATCGGTGCAGCTGTCTTGTTTACAGCACTTAACTTATTTGTATGGCATCGTTCTAAAAATGAAGAAGAGGAGGAGCAATCAGATGAAATTTAAAGTAGCAGTTTTACTTCTTTTAGTTTGTTTCGCATTTGCTCCAGGAGCGCTTGCAGCAGAATCGGATAGCTATCTCGAAAACAACGGAAAATTAGACATTAAAACCGATCGACTACAAAAAACAGCAGAAGAAAAAAAGAAAGAACTAAAAGATACACAAGAAACGGAGCTTGATAAAAGCGGGCTACCACTTTTTACAGATGAAATGGATAAGAAAATAAAGAAACAAAAAGCAACAGAAAAAGCGGAGTATGAAAAAATTAAGGACTCACTTTTTGAAGAAGAGCCTGCTGCTGGGAAAACTGTTCAAACAACAAAAGAAAAACTATTTACGGATAATTATTCAACCGCAGCAGATGAGACGGCTGATGTAAAAGTAATGAATTCAGCAGAAGAAACACAAAAAACAAAGCAGAAAACGGTTGGCGGAGCGATTGCAGGAACACTGATAGCATTAGCAGGTGGAATTTATGTGGCTGCGCGAAATGTGTTCGAATAGAAAGCGGGGAAATGAGAATGGCTAAAGATACACATATGAATGTAACAGTTGACTTTACGAATTGGGGCGCAGGTAAATATGACCTGCGAATCCCCGTCCATCAACCAATTAAAGCACTCATTATTAATTTGGCGGAAACACTAAAGATTGAGTATAAAGATGTATCGAAATGCACCATAAAAACGACAAACAAAGCAATACTACTAAGCGATGATGATAAACTAACTAATTTTCAAATTGCTGACGGCGATATTTTAGAAATTTTATAGAAAAAAAGGAGAATGAAATTGATGAATAAAACAACTGAAATGGACGGAACAACATACGATTTTACTTATGAGGATTTAGTTTGGAGCGTTACTTTTCCAATATCCAAAACACATGCCAAAGAAGTGGGACAACTGGAACTATTAGAAAAACCAGCTGCTCATTTCGTACCTGCCAAGATTACAAGTGATAGTGACTCTTACACCATTTCTTATGATATTGATAAGCATACATATGGGTTTGAGCAAATTAAAAAGATGGAACGGGAAGACAAATTACGCGCACTAAAAAATATTGCAGATTTAAGTGAGTTGCTAAATACGCGCTATACTTTCTTTTTGCACCCGGATAATATTATTTTTGATATAAATTTAGTCCCGAAGATAGTTCACAGAGGTATTAAAAATATTTTACCGCCGTACGAACTAAGTGAAGAAACACTCTTTAAACAGTATCAATGTTTTGTAATTGCCATGTTTTCTAAAAAATATAGCTTTGATAATTTGTATAATGGTTCGTTAAACAGTGCGCGTGGCTCTCATTTTGAAAAAAGTATTTTGGATGCGAAATCGATTCAAGATATTGCTGCGATTTTAGAAGAAGCTTATGTAAAAGAAAGTAAATCCGTTCAAAAAAATATGGCACGTGTACCAAAGAAAAAATACGGAACATTCAGAGGCTTGGCTGTTGGGTTTATTATTGTTGCTGTACTATTAGCAATTCCTGTAAGCTACTTTGCATTTGTTAAAGTACCCCTTCAAAATGATTTGCTTACAGCTAATGAGAATTTCCTGAAAACCGACTACGATAAAGTTATTACTGGCTTAGAAGATGTAGAACCAGATAAAATGCCACAATCTGTCCAGTACGAATTAGCATATTCCTACGTAAATGGCGAAAAAATGAGTGACAAAAAGAAAGAAAATATTATGCGTACAATTAGCTTGAAATCAGATGAAAAGAATTTACTTTACTGGATTTATAATGGTCGTGGTGAATTTAACCAATCACTAGATACTGCCAAACTTCTTGATGATCCGACACTTGCGATGTACAGCTTGACGAAACAAATCGAACAAGTGCAAAGTGATACAAAAATGAGTGGCGATGAAAAAGTTGATAAACTGAAAAAACTAGATGATAGTTTGAAAGAATATAGTGACCAACTGAACGAACAAGCAAGTGAAACAGACGCATCAACAAATACAGAAGCAAAATAAGGGAGAATGAATCATGAATAGAGAGGCTTTATTAATTGTTAGTAACGGGCAACAATGCCATAAACAACGCTTGTCCCCTGAAAAAATAGTAACAATCGGCAATACCATGGAACACGAAATTACTTATCCGGAACTAGCGGAATCTATCGAAGTTAAATATAATGAAGAATCTTGGAATGCCGGGTCGACTGCGCTCAAAGTGAATGAAGCAGTTAATGTAGATAAATTAGCATTTTACCTTTGCCAAGACTTGTCTACACAAGTTTATGATGTCGTATCTAATCTTTCTATCACATTTGGAGCGGGGACAGAGAATGATGTCACAATAGATGATACTAAATCAGATTTCTTACTACTACGTGATGAAAAGTCAGCGCTTTTTGAGTTACAAGTTTTGACGGGAGAAATTTATCATAATTTTGCATTGGTGACAGGGAAGTGCACATTAGAACCGGGTGATCAGCTTTATACGGACGGTGTGACGATTACCATTGGAAAAGACGATATTATTGTGTTGGCTGCAAAAAATCGCGTGACAAGCAAATTAGCGCCATTATTTGCTGCGGATAATTCATTTGGAGAAGACTATCCAGATTATCACCGCTCGCCGCGGATTATTTACCGTGCTCCGGAAGAAAAAATTAGCATGGCAAAACCGTCCAGCAAACCTTCCAAACCGACAGACGGCTTAATTAAAATTATTTTGCCACCGCTTATTATGGTTGCAATTACTGTTTTAATATCCATTTTCCAGCCTCGCGGATTATATATCATCATGACCATTGCGATGTCAGCAGTAACTATTACAATGGCAATTATCAACTATATAAAATCACGTAAAAAATATAAAGTCGACACTAAACAAAGAATTGAAAGCTATGACCTTTATTTAAAACGCAAAACAAAGGAACTCCATGAAACAAGTGAAAAACAACGTCATGCGCTAACTTACCATTATCCTGATGTAACAGAACTAGAAAAAATGGCATTGCGTGTTGATTCGCGAATTTATGAAAAAACCATGTTCCATCATGACTTCTTAACATTCCGTGTTGGTCGTGGCGGGGAATCAAGTAGTTTTCAAGTAGATTTTCAACAAGAAGAATTTAGTCAAGATAAAGACGAACTTATTGAAGAAGCTGTAAAAATTAAAGGACAATATTTATCTATTGACGATGTTCCTGTAGCGACAGACCTAATGCATGGTCCAGTCGGCTATATCGGGCCACGTCGTTTAGTGCTGGAACAACTACAAATGTTAGTGATGCAAACATCGCTTTTCCATAGTTATTATGATTTACAATTTATTACGATTTTTCCAGAAGAAGAAAAAGCAGATTGGGACTGGATGCGCTGGTTGCCACATGCCAACATGCGTGATGTGAATGTTCGTGGCTTTGTTTATCATGAGCGCTCTCGTGACCAAGTACTTAATTCCCTTTATCAAATTTTAAAAGAGCGTAAACAAGCGCTAGCAGAACAATCAAGTAAACAAGAACAATTATACTTTAGCCCGCATTATGTGGTGTTAATTACTGATGAAAAGTTAATTTTAGATCATACAGTCATGGAATTTTTCAATGAAGATCCAAGCGAATTAGGTGTTTCGTTAGTTTTCGTACAAGACGTCATGGAAAGCCTGCCAGAACACGTGAAAACTGTCGTGGATATTCGTGATGCCAAAAGCGGAAACATTATTTTGGAGCAAGGCGATTTAGTCAATCGTGCATTCGTACCAGACCATTTGCCTGCTGATTTTGACAAAGAAGTCATTAGCCGAGCTTTGGCGCCACTCAACCATTTACAAAACTTGAAAAACTCGATTCCAGAGTCCGTTACTTTCCTTGAAATGTACGGGGTAGAACGCGTGGAGGAATTAAATATTGCTGGACGCTGGGCAAAAAATGAAACTTATAAGAGCCTTGCTGTACCACTAGGTCTTCGCGGAAAAGACGATATCGTGCAGCTTAATTTACATGAAAAAGCACACGGACCGCATGGCTTGGTAGCTGGGACGACTGGTTCTGGTAAATCAGAAATTATTCAATCCTATATTATTTCACTTGGCGTCAATTTCCACCCCTATGAAGTCGCATTCCTGCTTATTGACTACAAAGGTGGCGGAATGGCGAACTTATTTAAAGATATGCCGCATTTACTTGGAACCATCACGAACTTAGACGGCGCGCAGTCCATGCGTGCACTTGCTTCCATCAAAGCCGAATTGCAGAAAAGGCAACGGTTATTTGGTGAGCACGATGTAAACCATATCAACCAATACCAAAAACTATACAAACAAGGCAAGGCGAGCGAGCCAATGCCACATTTATTCCTTATTTCTGATGAGTTTGCTGAATTAAAATCCGAACAACCAGAATTTATGAAAGAACTCGTTTCGACCGCACGTATTGGTCGTTCGCTTGGTATCCACTTAATCTTAGCAACCCAAAAACCAAGCGGCGTAGTAGATGATCAAATCTGGTCCAACTCGAAATTTAAACTCGCCTTGAAAGTACAAAATGCGAGCGACTCCAACGAAATCTTAAAAACACCAGATGCAGCAGAAATCACGTTGCCAGGACGTTCGTATTTACAAGTCGGTAATAACGAAATTTACGAGCTATTCCAAAGTGCGTGGAGTGGTGCGGATTATGTGCCGGATAAAGAAAGTACAGATTATATAGATACAACGATTTATGCGATCAATGATTTAGGTCAGTACGACATTTTGACAGAAGACTTGAGTGGATTGGATAAGAAAGATGATCTGACGAAACTACCGAGCGAGCTGGATGCGGTAATTGATCATATTCATGCGTATACGGAAGCTGCGGGAATTGAGGCATTGCCGAGACCTTGGTTGCCACCTTTGGAAGAACGGATACCTTTAGAAGATATTAGTTCTATTGACTTTGAAAAGAATTGGTTGAAAGAAGAGAAAGATTTAGAATTAGTTCTAGGGGTACTTGATCAACCTCAGCTACAAGCACAAAACACGCTTAAATGGAACTTGGAGAAGAATGGTCATTTAGCTGTATATGCTAGTCCTGGCTTCGGGAAATCTACTTTTATGCAAACAGTAATTTTTGATTTAGCTAGAAAAAATACGCCAGAAAATTTGCATACGTATTTACTAGATTTTGGTACTAACGGTTTACTTTCACTAAAAGGATTACCACATGTAGCGGATACATTCTCCATTGATGAGATGGAGAAAACATTAAAACTAGTGAGATTACTGAGCAGAGAAATTAAAGAGCGAAAACAATTATTAAGTAAATTTAGCGTGGCTAGTTTAAAAATGTATGAAGAGATTAGTAACGACAAAAAACCCATCATTCTACTAGTTATTGATAATTATGATGCAATAAGAGAAGTAGATGAATTCGTGGTACATCTCGAACCTGTGATTACACAGGTTGCGAGAGAAGGAGCTAGCTTAGGAATTCATTTGATGATTACAGCTAATAACCAAAATGCCATGCGATTACAATTACTTTCCAATATTAAAACACAAATCGCTTTACATTTGAATGATAAAAATGCGATAAGCAGTATTGTTGGTAGAAGTGACTACACAATTGAGGAAATCCCAGGTAGAGGATTAATCAAAGTGGAAGAGCCGACCTTATTCCAAATGGCACTTCCGAACACGGGGAAAGAAGCAATCGAGATAATCAAGAATAATCAGGATGAAGCCGAAAGAATGATGAAAGCTTGGACAGGAGTAGGACCACAAAGCATTCCGATGGTTCCAGAAACACTAAGCTTCACGCATTTTACCAATCATATAGAAACACAAAAAATGCTTGAAAAGAAAGCTATTCTTCCAATCGGACTAGAGTATGAATTTGCGAGTCCGGTAGGTGCTTCATTAGAACAACATAATTTAGCAGTGATCATGCCAACTAATGAGATGGTACATCAAATTATCGCAAATAGTAGTCAAATGCTTGTCAAAAAAGATTTAAGAGAATTAGTTGTTTTGGATACTCCATCTATGGATTTAATGAAGCTAAAAGAACTGTCGCTCACATATATTACCAATAGTGAACGAGTAGAAAGTAAAATCGGTTTGCTTTATGAATCATTTAAAGTTTCAGAACAAGCATACCTAGCTGAATTACGGTCCAATAATACACTAACAAAAGAAAAATATTTTGAAAATGTACCATCCACGGTTGTTATAATCTATGCGACCGTCCAGCTGTATAATCAATTATCGACAGACACGCAGAAACAACTACTAGAGCTGTTGAAAACAGATGGTAAAATGGGTATACAATTCATTATAGGAAATGACTTGGGAAGTATGGCAAAAGAATATAGCCCAATTGGTGATGCCATTCGTGGTTCAAAACAAGTACTACTAGGTGCGAGATTTGCAGATCAAGCAATTTACAGCCCAACAATTAGAATGACACAAGAAAAACCACTAGCACCACAAGAGCTATATATACTGTTAGAAGGAGCCGCAGAAAAACTCAAGATTCCAAAAGAATAAAAAAAGAAGCAGATGGGAGAACCGATGAAGAAAATACTGATAGGTTTGATAGGAAGTTTACTAATACTAGGAGGTTGTTTCAATATGAATGAGAAAACAGAGCAAGAAAAAGCACAAGAAGGAACCACACCCGTACAAGATTACGTGGGTCAAGGCTTTTCGTTTGTGGACGGAGACAAGTCAGCTGAACGAGTGAAAAAACATGAGGAAGAAATTAAACAAGAAGCAATCAATTATATGAAAACAACCTATAAAACAGATGTGAAAGTGAATAATGTGGTTCCAGCGAGAAATGCGGCAGTGGTGATGGTAGAGTGCGAGGAACCTATTCAATTCCATACTTCTGTAGTAGTGAGCCTAGTTCTTAATAAAGACGATGTTGGAAGCGCAAGAAGTGAAGAAGGAGAAGTAGAAAAAGCGATTGTAGGCGGATTATACGCAAAAGCATATGAGGCAGAATTTCAGCATTTGGATGCATTTGCTGAAAAAATAGCGAAGGAATATGATTTGCTGGGGATGAGAGATGAAGCTATCGATAAAACCGCATCCGAAGGTTATACAAGTAATTACTATTTTCTTTCAATATTCGCTTCAGATTACCCAACTGTTTATAATGCTTATTTAGAAAATCAAGATATTTCAGCAGAGGAATTAAAGATACTGTTTGCAAAGGATGATCCCACAAGCAAAAATATATTAATACCAATGAAGTTTTTTTCTAAAGAAAATAAACTTCCTAAACAAAAGGTAGCAGATAATTTGGCTAGAGAGACCAGAAAAGAAGAAGGATTGCCTAAAGGAAATTATGTAACTTCCATATTTAAGAATCATATTATAAATCGTGTGGGCTTATCGGATGGAAAGCATGTAGACGTAGAGGATATCATTAAATAAAAGGAAGTGCAGAAAACATATGATAAAAACACCAGATATAGATTTAATTGAAATGAGTGGAAAATGGGTATACAAACATCCAGATGTGAATACTTCTTTGAAGGTTAATGGTACAAGTTATAGAGTCAAAGAAGGCGAATACAACACCGCATCCGGTCTCGACTACATGGTCGTAGAAAATACACAAACGGGCGAGCTTAGCATGGTATTTGAAGGCACACAGGGAGGAAAAGACATCATCACGGACGGAACACTCCCTGGGTCCGTTCCAAGTGCCCAACTAAAAGCAGCAAACCAAGCATACAAAAAAGAAAGCCAAAAATACGATATTAAAAATGTCTCCGGTAATTCTTTAGGTGGTGGTTTAGCTAATTATGTAGCTTCTAACAATGATGATATAAGAAGTGTTACGTATAACCCTGCTATCCTACCTGAGGGAGACTACGATAAAAACAATCCTCGAATTACTAATTATTTAAGTGAGTATGACCCGTTAACTTTGGGCGAGCGAGGAATGGGTTATGGAGACCGTCTTCCAGGAGAATCTCGCATTCTTCAAAATAATGTACCATGGATGGATCAGATGATTTCTAATCATGTGGGTTATAGTGATAATACAATTACTGTTAATGGTAAAGAAATTACAATTGAAGCGGATGCCTATTTACCTGTGGGTGTTTGGAGTGGACAGATTCTGGCGGGTCAAAAAGGGCAGAAAATAGATATAAATCCAGAAAATGTCAATATTTTGGCGAATAGTTTACGAACAAATATGATAGAACAAATTCATACAGGTCAATTTTATTTAGATACTGCGGTTGACGAGGTGGAGACAGAAGGAGCGAATTTAGATAATCGGACAACCAGTTTACAAAAAACTTTTGATGATTTACTAGGAGAAGGGGAATTTGGTAAAATCATGACTTCCTTGTCTAATTATTCAGAACTCCGTGATCAACTTGAAAAAGCGAGTCCAGTGTGTTTTGCGGCACTAGATGTTGTCCAGAAAGTTAGAACTTCACCAATTTTAGGGGAAATATTAGATGTAGTTTCAGGTAGTTTCTTTAATATTGGAGGTTTCTTGTTAGATATACCGCTCCTAGTTTGGGATCTTGGAATAAGAATGGAAGAGGCTATGGATCAAGTATCGAAAATCAAACTTCAAGCAGTGCCAGAATTATTTGAAGGAATTGATAGTCAGTTTTTTAGCGATGCTATGGTAGCTGAGTTAAAAGAACATTATAAAGTATTGGATTCTAATAAAGATATTGTAGTTAAGCAAGTCTTGACTTTCAGCTCTCAAGTTTCCTATGTATCTGAGGAATTAAAAAAAGCAGATAAACTACTGACTGCAACGCAAAAAGTTCAAAGTGTAGGAGCTCCACCGGCAACGGAATCTTATGTTTTGGAGGAATCTAAAGCATTGAAAGATGGCATGGGGAAAAAACAAAAAATGTTGGATAAGAATTTTAAAGATTTTTCTACAAAAACAACACAATTATTAACCCCAGCCTTAGACTCTATTCACAGTGTAGCTAATCAATTGGTGGAAGTAATTAAATCAGCTATCAAATGCCTAAAAGATATTCAGGTTGGTTTTTCGTTAGTTCGTATCCCTTTCACGGATATAGATAATCAAGCACGAGAAGATCTTAAAGAAAGTATCAAAAACCTCCAAGAATTGAAAATCATGGTAAAAGGGGTGGGAAGTGCAGTTAATGATATGAAATCTAATGTACCAAATGTTTTAACGGCCTATCGTCCATATATTGATACAGCTCTATTTGATGGAACAAAATTTCAAAATGTTATTCTGTTAAATAAGGCAGCTTTTAATATATTTAATAGTGCAGAAATAATTTTTGGAGATATAAAGTATCAATTAAGTGGCAATAAGTCAGCTGCTATATCTACGCTAGATAAGTTAGCTATGAAAGTTGTAGAGAATATGAATGTTTTATTAGAGCAAATTAAACGAGGGAGCATAATTGTTTAATGGGTTTTATTAAAAAATAGTCAGTGGAATTTAGATATATTTTAGAAATAAGTAATTTGTAGGTTGATTAGTGAAATAATCAGCCTACGTTATAATAAGGAAGTAGTATAAGTGTTTTTAACATGAAGAACAGTAGGTATAGTGAGGTACAGGAGTATAAAATATATCCCTATCTCGTTTTTATCAAATAAGTGATACTGGTTTGAAAAAATTAGCTTATGGGCAAGCGAAATATCGAGATAAGTTTATCATGGCTAATGGGTTTTTCTATGATTTATTCCAAGGACAAGTGTTTGCAGCGTTTGACAATAACATAGCCAAGCAAATGGTGTTAACCTCTGATGGTGACGCTTATTTTACGGGACACCAAGACCTTAGTAATCCCAAGAAAAAACCTAACAAAGACAAACTTTATTTAACCAAAATAAACAAAAAATCGCTACCTGCGTTTATCAAAGAATTGAATGAAAAAAACAAGTAGTATTCCGTGCTCATAAATAATTTTGATACAGATATTCTTTTCGAAATAAAGCTGAAGAATATAAGGAGTATCAAAAAGTCCATAAAATTAGCTCTATGACAAAGCTGTAATGGGGCGTATAAAAAAACCAGATGAGCTCTATTTTCATATGAAACAATAGGAAAGATGGACAGTTGCAGATAGAAAATATGTTTTTGGGGAAAGTGGAAGATTAATTTATTCGTCAGCCAGACATAAAGAAATATGCTTTTAAACAGCAAGATAATGGCTCACAGTGATACTACTATAAAAATAGAAAGAGGCAGAGAAGATGAAAATTGGTGTAAAAAGAAATACGGGAGCAATGGGAGCAGCAAGTAAAATATCGTTAAAACTAGATAAACAAAAAGTAAAATCGTTAAAACACAAGGAAGAGATAGCACTAGAAATACAGGGGGATTCCGCTGAAATAAGTGCGAATCAGTGGTTTTTTGGAAGCAAGACAGTGAAAGTAAATGCTGGAGAAACCGTAGAAATCCAAACCAATCCTAAGTCTATCTTATCCTTTATTGGCGTAATCTTTTTACTAGTTTTATCATTCTTTTTAAATAATCCAATTGTGAGTGTTATAGCATTAGTAGGGATTTTAGGTGTGATTGTATATTTTATCCAAAATTACTATGTGATAAAACCAATTTCTACAAGTGGAAAAAATAGCACGACAAATTAAATGTCCTAAATATTAGAAGTATTAGCGAGCGCCATTTTCATTGAATGGTTCCATGTACTCGAGGGACTTTCAATGAAAATGGCATAAAATAGTTTTAAGAAGACCGAATGAAGAACAGAAGCTATACATAGAAAAATCTAGATAAGAGGAAATAATCTGAGGGGAAAGAATGACTCTCAGATTGTTTTTAGTGGATGGAAAAGTAGCTAAAATGAGTAAAATCTTCCTTGTTTTCATCCCAAAAAACATACCAACCTAATAATACTTTGAATGAAAAGAGTTTAGTATCATAATCCTCGCATAAAACCAAGCAACCTAAAAAATTCGTGCTAGGTTATTACTAAAGGTTAGAGAGGAAGTTAAAATGCCTCCTGAAGTAGATTATATAAATGACGAAACTTTGAAAGTGTATGAGCAAGATAATAAATATGATAATACAAATCAACTAATTTTAGATAACTCAGTCCCCTTACTACTGGGCGATTATTGATTTTATGATACTACATTAGATGAATTAGACTGTTCAAATGAAGAGAAGCGGATAAAAATCAATCCAGAAGATGTTGCTATTCATTTGAAAAATATTAAGTACACCATTGTAGAATAGGCAACAAAAGATGGGGGAAATTCAAAAAAGTAGAAAAAATGTAACGGAATATATTGACATGTGAAAAAAACAACAAAAAGATAGGAGAACCGATGAAAAAAATATTGATAGGCTCGTTCGCAATCTTATTGTTACTAGGAGGTTGTTTCAATAAAACGGCAGAAGAAAAAGCACAAGAAGGAACCACACCCGTACAAGATTACGTGGGGCAAGGGTTTTCATTTGTGGACGGAGACAAGTCAGCTGAACGAGTGAAAAAACATGAGGAAGAAATTAAACAAGAAGCGATCAATTATATGAAAACAACCTATAAAACAGATGTGAAAGTGAATAACGTGGTTCCAGCGAGAAATGCGGCAGTTGTGATGGTGGAGTGTGAGGAATCTATTCAATTTCATACCTCTGTAATAGTGAGCCTAGTTCTTAATAAAGACGATGTTGGAAGCGCAAGAAGTGAAGAAGGAGAAGTAGAAAAAGCGATTGTAGGCGGATTATACGCAAAAGCATATGAGGCAGAATTTCAGCATTTGGATGCATTTGCTGAAAACATAGCGAAGGAAAATGATTTGCTGGGGATGAGAGATGAGGCTATCGATAAAACCGCATCAGTGGGTTATGCAGAAGAATATTATTTTATTGCTATAGGCGCCTTGGATTATCCCAATGTTTATAATGCCTATATAGAAAATCCAGAAATTCCAGTAGATGAGCTGAAAAATTTATTTTTAAAGGATGACCCATTAAATGAAAAAATGGAAATTGCAATGGAATTTTATTCTAAAGAAAATAAACTACCTAAACAAAAGGTAGCAGATGATTTAGCTGAAGAAATCAGACAAGAGACAGGGTTGCCTAAAGGGAATTATGTGGTGACACTCTATAAGAATTTAATTGTGAATCGCGTCGGTTTACCCGATGGAGAAAACGTAGATGTGGAAGAAATTATTAAATAAAAGGGAGACCAGACTATGCAAGGAAAACTAAAAACACCAGATACAGACTTAATCGAGTTAAGTGGAAAATGGGTCTATACGCATCCTAAAAAGCGCAACAGTATAAAAGTAAATGGAACTATTTATAAAGTCAAAGAAGGCGAATACAACACCGCATCCGGTCTCGACTACATGGTCGTAGAAAATACACAAACAAGCGATCTTAGCATGGTATTTGAAGGTGCACAGAGAAGAGTGGAATAAGAAGCAAACGATGGTAACAAAAATTCGAAAATGTAGAAAAAAACGTAATGAAGCATATAAAAACACGAAAAAAATAAAAGATAGGAGAACCGATGAAAAAAATATTGATAGGCTTGTTCGCAATCTTATTGTTACTAGGAGGTTGTTTCAATAAAACGGCAGAAGAAAAAGCACAAGAAGGAACCACACCCGTACAAGATTATGTGGGTCAAGGGTTTTCATTTGTGGACGGAGACAAGTCAGCCGAACGAGTGAAAAAACATGAGGAAGAAATTAAACAAGAAGCGATCAATTATATGAAAACAACCTATAAAACAGATGTGAAAGTGAATAACGTGGTTCAAGCGAGAAATGCGGCAGTGGTGATGGTGGAGTGCGAGGAACCTATTCAATTCCATACTTCTGTAATAGTGAGCCTAGTTCTTAATAAAGACGATGTTGGAAGCGCAAGAAGTGAAGAAGGAGAAGTAGAAAAAGCGATTGTAGGCGGATTATACGCAAAAGCATATGAAACAGAATTTCAGCATTTGGATGCATTTGCTGAAAAAATAGCGAAGGAAAATGATTTGCTGGGGATGAGAGAGGAAGCAATTGATAAAACCGCATCTGAGGGTTATACAAGTAATTACTATTTTCTTTCAATATTCGCTTCAGATTACCCAACTGTTTATAATGCTTATTTAGAAAATCAAGATATTTCAGCAGAGGAATTAAAGAAACTGTTTGCAAAAGATGATTTTACGAGCAAAGATATGTCGATACCAATGGAGTTTTATTCTAAAAAGGGTAAATTACCTAACCAAGAAGTTGCAGACAATTTAGCAGAAAAAATTCAACAAGAAGAAGGAATCCCCAGTGGGATATATGCAGTTACAGTTTATAAAAATTTTATTGTTAATCGAGTGGGATTGCCAGATGGTGAAAATATAGATGTAGAAGAAATAAATAAGGAGGGTGCTTAAGTATATGACAACAAAGCTAAAAACTCCAGATACAGATTTAATTGAGCTGAGCAGAAAATGGGCTTATAAAACATCCAGAAAGAGGAAGAAATTTAACAATTAATAATACCATCATAGAATTAACCAGGAAGTGGATTTACTGGTAGGTTCATAAATCATATTAACTAGGAGTGAGTGTAAAAGATGAGTGAAAATGTAAAAAATAAACTCGGAAAACATATTACAGGTAGGTTATTATGGGAAGCATCGCCTTTCATGGCTTTGTTGGTAGTGGGAATAAGTGTATTTATTATGCTATTTTGTTTTTCAGAACAGCTGATAGAATTTTCGGCGGAGTACCCTACGATGTCAGATATAATGCTATATACCCCGATGCTGTTGTGCCTTTTGTTCAGTTGGATAATCAATGTGAAATGGCTGTGGAAAGATCGAAATGAAATAAAATTATTAGTGAAAACACCATATGATAACAAATTAGTGAATTTATATACAATTGCTTCTATTTTCTATGTATGTGTTGCATTTGTTCCGTTTGCGATTATTTTAAGAGGATCTTTGCGGCGTATCATACTAGATAAGATTAAGCCCAATACGTTGTCGGCATTTATAAATGAAAAATATTTAAAAGGGTGGGAGTAAAATGACCTTTTTACAAGAGAAATATTGGCTTGTTCTGTTACTTAACTTATTTGTGAACGCAGCCATTTTTTATACAGGGGTTCTAGGAGTAGGGACTATTTATTTGTTTATTATGGTGCTAACCGTTGTTTTTCAGGTGAAGGCAACTTTAAAGATTAATAATCCTAAATTAGCAGTCCATAAATCACAAAATAAACTGATGTATTTTGTGCTTAGTGCACTAGTGATTATTGTTTTTGGTACGACTGTATTTGTGTACCCATATATTAATCAATGGTTTAGTGGTTTGACAGGTTATGCCCATTTCCTATATACATACCGTTTCTTTCTAATTCCGTTGGGGACAATAATTTTTATATTGTCAGTTGTAGTAATAATCCTCAAAATAAACGCGGTCAACAAACTATATTTTAAAAAGGTAGGTAATCAAAAAAATGAATCATTTTAAAATAGAAAAAATACTAACTATCACAGGAGCTATTTTATTTATGTTGATGGGGCTAGGGATTTTATTAATTGGGAGCTTTACCCCTATCCAGTTTAATATTAATGGGGATTATTTTACAGCCACCTACTGGGAAGTAGCGAGTATTAGTATGGGTGGTTTCTGGCTTTGGACAGTCTTTTTTGGGGTCCCACTTATGATAGGAATAATGGGATTAGTTTGTTGGATTTTTATGAAAAAGCAACCTAAAAAAGGCTGGGGAATTGTACTAATTATTATGGGAGTTATTAGCTTTTTCTCTTTAGTAGGAGTTCTTTATTTAGTGGCAGGGATTATGCTTCTTAATAACAAATATTGGCGTGAGAGTAACCAACAGAATAAAAATGGGATGGAAAAATAAGGAGATACAAATGAAAAAAATAATAGTGATGATTTTGCTTATATCCGTAGGTCTTTTTGCTTGTGGAAATAATACAAAAACTAATGATTACAACGATGTTAATAAAGAGGCGGTAGAAAAAGAGAAAACATTTTTTCTGCAAATTCCCGAGTTCTATCAGGATGATGCTGATTTTGTGAAGAGCTCTGAGACAGCTTATGCAGATCTAAAAGCAAAAGGAGAGATAGAGAGGGTATTCGGGAAATCGAATTTAGAAGTAGAAGCAGTTCTACTGAATGGTCATTTTTTTAGAAAGGATCAAGTAATTGGAGTAGGTCTATTTGTGGCTAACAACAGTGGGAAAGATATTGATAGCTTTACTATGGATATGGAGCTACAAATAGATGGTTATCCGGAAGCCATAATCATGAGTAAAGATGTAGATTTTGAGCATAATATTCTTGGTACAATGAAGCCAAATAGTATTATCCCACTAAAAGTTCTACTGCCTTGCCAAAATTTCAATCCAAGCAAAGACGAATTCCCATCAAACGAGATGGATATGACAGTAAAAAATATAACAGTTAATTATCATTAAGTATTTAGTAAGACTAATCAAGGCGAATATAATCTGAGAGAAAAGAAAGCCTCTCAGATATTTTATCAGTCCCATGCAGAACTACAAAAACGGATAGATACTTGTAATTCAGAATCAACTACCATGTCAGTAATACGCCACTTTTCGGACCACTTGAAACGAATATGAACGAGCTTAATACTCATTTGCTAGAAGTGAAAAAATTAAAGCAGAAATTAAAATGGAGAACTTAAAGTCAACAGCGGAAACATTTAAAATGATAATAAGTATACAAACAATTCATCGGGAAAGCTAGATTATGTAGACATGTATAAACGATTCCAAGATGCAAAATCCCCCCGAAATGTTAGCCACTATATTACAGAAGGGAACAAGTAAAATGAAAAAAATAATTTTCTGCCTCATAGTAGCTAGTTGTCTTCTTGTTGGTTGTACACAAAAATCTCCTGAAGCACATCAACCGCACTCTTTCGAATATGGGAAGTCAGTAGAAATAGATGAAGATGGGTTCTTACAAATCATGGGAGGTGACAAGCTTTATCTAGTTTCAAGAATGTACTCCAAAGAAGGAATTGAACAACTGGCTCAAGTAAGCTTCACCAAGATTACTCCTGACTTAAAACCCAATCAGAGTCAAATACTATCAATAACAAATTTAGAGAGTCGTGATTTTACGACACCTCCATTCTCATACAATTCTAATCCATCCGGAGAACTCAGCATATTTAACGTAACAAAAGAAAGAGGGATTGTCGTAGGACCGGAAAAATATATTCCCATCTCATCGAATATAAACAAAGAAAAAGGGGACTATGTTGGAACAGGTACTTTTACCAATGGTGAAAATACGATACTGTTTTCTAAGAGAAATGACAAGGACTACACGCTAACTCGGTGGAGTAAAAATGGGAAAATAAACAAAGAAAAGCCTTTATCCGATATTATCAAAGATACAGCATTTTCTGCGAATCGAATGACGGTTTTTCAAGATACTATTTATATTTATTCTTATAAAAGTCAAAAAGTATATGTTATTTCCCAAGATTTAGATTTACTACATGCCTGGGATATAGGAGAAGAATTAAAAAAAGTCGCCCTTGAAGATTGGGGAAGTCCAGTCCGATTTGCCCAACAAAGGGAGCTGGGAGAACTATTTTTATATAATAGTCAAAAACCAGAACAAGGTTTTTATCAAATAAGTGATACTGGTTTGAAAAAATTAGCTTATGGGCAAGCGAAATATCAAGATAAGTTTATCTTGGCTGATGGGTCTTTCTGTGATTTATTTCAAGGACAAGTGTTTCTGGGATATGATGAAAACATAGCCGAAAAAATGGTATTAACATCTAATGGTGATGTCTATTTTACAGGACACAAAGATTTCAGTAATCCCGAGAAAAAAATTGACAAAGATAAACTTTATTTAACCAAAATAAACAAAAAATCGCTACCTGCATTTATCAAAGAATTGAATGAAAAAAACAAGTAGTATTCCGTTAACAAATTTAGAAAGGGATGATTTAAAGTTAGCCACTTTCTCGTCTTCTTGGTGTAGTAGGCCCTGCTAAGCGATATAGGAAAGGACCCTGACTGCGACGCATAAATCGATTACACGATAACTTAAACAGAAAAGATAGTGACTTTTCCACTACGCTTATTTTTCTAAAACTTATTTTACGAGGAGCTATAAAATGAAAATGACTCGAACGAAAAGACTCTGGTTAATGCTGTTACTACTGGTTTTAATGTATCTGTTCATGCACATGTTTCAAAACGATAATGAATCCAGTCATAACCACGATGCTACAAAGACCGTCACCAAATCCCAAACCACCACGACAGGAGATAACGGAACAGTAACCAAACAAACTATCACGAATGACGATTCGGAAGAGGAGGAAAAAATAGAACGTTCTTATTACGATACAATAGAGGATGCGGTGAAAGGCAGCGATTTTGCAATTGACGAAGAAGGGGTTTCTTACACCAACAAAAAAGTAATCAAAGAAAAAGTACTTTTCTTAGAAAGTGAAACCGACGCGCTATTATTTTTTATTGGTAATTTGTTGGAGGGGAAAGATTATAGCGATGCTTTAGTGGTATATAAATTCAAAGTCAAAAAAGAGGGAAATCAAATAAAATACTCCACACCAACAAATGCAACACAGATTGCAGCAGAAAACGAAAAGGACATTTATGAAGAAGAGGGGAGGAAGTTTGAGATTGAAATTAACTTAAACTTAAACAATGCCTATCAAAGCTTCAATCTCTACCCAGAAACCACCCAGCTCCAATGGGGCATGTCCTACGACAAAAATGCGCCTAATCTAACCGTCAATGGAAAACACCCCACAAAAGTGATTCCGATAGAACTAGACGGAGACGACTGTTATTTCTGGTACTATGAAGACCTAAAATATGATAGTTCCAAAAAAGCAAAAATCAGTTTTAAAAAGACAAGTGAAGAGTAAAAATAAGCAAACTTAAAAAAGTAGTCAAAATAAGCAAGATTTTCCTTAGTTTAACCCAAGTAAAGCATACCAATCTGATAATATTTTGAATGAAAAAGATTTATAGTACCAGAAGACTTATATAAAAACTAAAAAAGCAAAAAAATTCAAGCTAAGTTATTAAATGAAGAAGTTTGGAGCGACTATAAGGAAGGTTACGTTTTTGAAGGGAAGCGAAGTTGATGAAAAAATTAATTCTAATGATTATCTGTATGTTTTGTATTTTAGTTGCTTGTAGTGAGAAAGATATTGAAAAAGATACTCCATTCGGTTTAGAAAAGATAAAAGGTAATTTTGCCTATGGAGAAGTCTATAAAATAAATAAAAAGAAATCTGAAAGTGCGATTTTACGGATATCTGAAGATAAACTTTTGTTCGGGATTCAGGACAAAACTACACAAGATATTTCTTTCTACTGGATGGGGATGGATCAGAAAGTACAAAAAACAAAAAGTACAACAATTTCTGAAAAATCAGGAGAGAAAGATGCTAAATTAAAACTAGCGGTACAAGGTAGTAAAGAATTTGACCTAAGAAATGAAGATACAATTGATTCAGAAGGGATTTTTAATTTTTCTGGAGTATATTTTGATTTATACCAGAATGAGCTTTCTAAGTATACTGTAGTATCCGCTGAATTATCAGATGGCAATCAAGTAATGGGATTTAGAGATGATCACACAATAGAAAACAGACTATTAGCAACGTGGGATAAGGAAGGCAAAATAAAAAATAAGCTTTCGGTTACAGAGGTTCTTGAAAACTCACAAGCAAGTTGCGATAGTATAGGCACCTTTGGAGATTATATTTATGTTTTTTCCAAAGAAACAAAGACCATCTACCAATTAACTAATGAACTGCAAGTAGTAAAAAAATATGATTTAAGCGCCTATTTGTCGAAGGATAAACTAGGAGAATGGAATACTGGAGAATTTATCTATCAGAATGAACTAAAAAAATGTATATTTTATCTTAAAGAAGAAAATGGGGAAAGTCATTATTTTGATGTAACAACGGATAATATAACTCCATGGGATTTCTCGAATCCAGATTACAAAGATAAATACGCAATACATGGTCCAAATCTTATAAATCTAAATGATGAAAATGCAGATTATAATTTGAAAACAGCAAGGTTAAGTCGAGCTGCTGGAGAGGGTATTACTGCAAATGGAGATTATTACTTTCTATCTAGTAAAAATTTAACAGAAGAAAAACCAAAAGAAGAAGCTTTATACACAAGATATTTGATAAAAGTGGAAAAAGACAAGTTAAAAAGTTTTCTCGAAGAATATGGAAAGAAGAGAAATTAATTTACAAAGCATTTTAAAAAAATTGATTCTAACGTTTTCGTAAAAGGATTAGAACAAGAAAATAAGACAATATAAAGATTAATATCGAGATGACAAACGTCTAATGAACTTTTCAATTAAACATTATGGCAATGAATACAAGATTGCTTGTGATATGGGAGATGATGTAGTAAAAGATTTAAATGAAAAAATAGAGTCTAATAATGCTAATTGGGCTATTCCGATTGTAACTTTTGCGGTGGGCTCATTGCCCATAATAGGAATGCCGATATCAGTGATGACTACTGCTGGAGATGTAGGGGAGGCAGTCACGGAAGATGACAAAATTAAAGCAGAAATTAGACGGGAAAACTTAAAATCAACTGCTGCTACATTTAAAATGACATTAAGTATACAAACAATTCATCAGGAGAGCCCGCTGGACGATATCGTAACCATAGATATCCAGCCAACTGAGGAAACTAGAAATATTTTAGCAAGGTGGAAAAAAGAATCTAATAAAAAATTAGGAACAAAATTTGGAGAAGGTAGCTTTCCTGAAGCAGAAATCCACTCTGGAAAGCTAGACTATGTAGACCTGTATCTACGATTCCAAGATGCAGGATTTAAACAAATTAATAAAAATTCAATTACAGAAGGGAAAAAGTAAAATGAAAAAACTTATTTTCTACCTTTTAGTAGCCAGCTGTCTTCTCGTTGGTTGCACACAAAAATCTCCTGAAGCACATCAACCGCACTCTTTCGAATATGGGAAGTCAGTAGAAATAGATGAAGATGGGTTATTACAAATCATGGAAGATGATAAGCTCTACCTAGTTTCAGATATGTATTCTGAAGGTGCGAGCGACTTAGGAGATCAAGTAAGTTTTAAAAAGATTCCTTCCAATTTAAAATTAACTCAAAGTCAAATGCTCTCAATAACAAATTTAGAAAGTGATGATTTAAAGTTAGCTGCTTTCTCATCTAGTTCTAATCCATCTGGAGAAATGAGCGTATTTAACGTAACAAAAGAAAAAGGAATTGTCGTAGGACCGGAAAAATATATTCCCATTTCATCGAATATAAGAAAAGAAAAAGGGGATTATATTGGAACGGGCACTTTTACCAATAGCGAAAATGCGATACTGTTTTCTAAGAGAAATGGCAAGGACTACACGCTAACTCGGTGGAGCACAGAAGGGAAAATCAACAAAGAAAAGCCTTTAACCGATATTATCAAAGATACACCATTTTCGACAGATCAAATGACGGTTTTTCAAGATACTATTTATATTTATTCTTATAAAAGTCAAAAAGTATATGTTATTTCTCGAGATTTAGATTTACTACATGCATGGGATGTAGGGGAAGAATTAAAAAAAGTTCCCTTCGGAGATTGGAGTACTCCGGTCCAATTTGTCCAACAAAGGGAGCTGGGAGAATTATTTTTATACAACAGCGAAAAACCAGAACAAGGTTTTTATCAAATAAGTGATACTGGCGTGAAAAAATTAGCGCGTGGCCAAGCGAAATATCGAGATATGTTTATCGTGGTCAATGGTTCTATTTTTGATTTATTCCAAGGGAAAGAGTTTTCATCAGATTACAAAAATATAATCAATCAAATGGTATTAACATCTAATGGTGATGCCTATTTTACGGGACACCAAGACCTTAGTAATCCCAAGAAAAAACCTAACAAAGACAAACTCTATTTAACCAAAATAAACAAAAAATCGCTACCTGCATTTATAAAAGAAATGAATGAAAAAAACAAGTAGTATTCCGTGCTCATAAATAGTTTTGATACAGATATTCTTTTCGAAATAAAGCTGAAGAATATAAAGAGTATCAGAAAGTCCATAAAATTAGCCCCTATGACAAAGCTGTAATGGGGCTTATAAAAAACCAGATGAGCTCTATTTTTATATGAAACAATAGGAAAGATGATAGATGCAGAGTACATAAAAATTGGTGTAAAAAGAAATACGGGAGCAATGGGAGCAGCAAGTAAAATATCGTTAAAACTAGATAAACAAAAAGTAAAATCGTTAAAACACAAGGAAGAGGTAGCACTAGAAATACAGGGGGATTCCGCTGAAATAAGTGCGAATCAGTGGTTTTTTGGAAGCAAGACAGTGAAAGTAAATGCTGGAGAAACCGTAGAAATCCAAACCAATCCTAAGTCTATCTTATCCTTTATTGGCGTAATTTTTTTACTAGTTTTATCATTCTTTTTAAATAATCCAATTGTGAGTGTAATAGCATTAATACTTAGCCTGCTGAGCGAAATAGGAAGGGACTCTAATTGGGCCTTATAAAT
The DNA here is from genome assembly GCF_014322845.1 of Listeria immobilis. Lineage (NCBI taxonomy): Bacteria > Bacillati > Bacillota > Bacilli > Caryophanales > Listeriaceae > Listeria > Listeria immobilis. Next base: position 257,784 of record NZ_JAASUA010000003.1, read on the forward strand.
CGACTATACGGTAATTTAAAAAGAAAAAATAGTGACTTTTCAGATTCACTTATTTTTCTAAAACTTATGAAGAAATAGACAAAATGGCGGCGGATACAATTGGTAATGGTGTTTAATGAATAGAAGAGAGTGGGTTAAAAGATGCGCGGTTTAAGTTTAATGAAATTCATTGGTATGACAATGGTTGTATTGGCTTTAGTACTAGCTGGATGCGGAAATGAAGAAACTACAAAGACAGAAACAAAGAAACAACCAAAAAGTATTGAGAAACAGGAGAAAAAAGTAAAGATTGAAAGCAATGAAGGGAAACCGCAGCATGAACAACTTATTACGGTGAAATTGCCTCCTGAAGCAGATTATATAAATGAAGACACATTGAAACTATATAATCAAGCTAAAAAGAAGTATAACAATACAACTCAACTAATTATAGATAACTCAGTCACACTCTTACTGGGTGATTATTGTTTTTATGATACTACATTAGATGAATTAGAATGTTCGGCTGTAATAATAAACGGCACAAATGCTACCATTAAAGATATTAGTTTTGAAGTTAATTTAGAAATTAAGAATCAAAATGATATGATTTTTAAGGATAATGGGACTTATAGTTTTACAAAAAAAGATGTTGGAGAAGTTCAGTCAAATGAAGGGTTTTCCACGGGGGTAGCTTTTGCAACAGAGTCTTCAGAAGTAAATGAAGAGAAGCGGATAAAAATCAATCCAGAAGATGTTGTTATTCATTTGAAAAATATTAAGTATACCATTGTAGAATGGGCAACAAAAGATGGGGAAAATTCAAAAATGTAGAAAAAAACGTAATGAAGCATATAGAAACATGAAAAAAATAACAGATAGGAGAACCGATGAAAAAAATACTGATAGGCTTGTTCGCAATCTTATTGTTACTAGGAGGTTGTTTCAATAAAACGGCAGAAGAAAAAGCACAAGAAGGAACCACACCCGTACAAGATTATGTGGGTCAAGGGTTTTCGTTTGTGGACGGGAACAAGTCAGCTGAACGAGTAAAAAAACATGAGGAAGAAATTAAACAAGAAGCGATCAATTATATGAAAACAACCTATAAAACAGATGTGAAAGTGAATAACGTGGTTCCAGCGAGAAATGCGGCAGTAGTGATGGTGGAGTGCGAGGAACCTATTCAATTCCATACCTCTGTAATAGTGAGCCTAGTTCTTAATAAAGACGATGTTGGAAGCGCAAGAAGTGAAGAAGGAGAAGTAGAAAAAGCGATTGTAGGCGGATTATACGCAAAAGCATATGAGGCAGAATTTCAGCATTTGGATGCATTTGCTGAAAAAATAGCGAAGGAAAATGATTTGCTGGGGATGAGAGATGAGGCTATCGATAAAACCGCATCAGTGGGTTATGCAGAAAAATATTATTTTATTGCTATAGGCGCCTTGGATTATCCCAATGTTTATAATGCCTATATAGAAAATCCAGAAATTCCAGTAGATGAGCTGAAAAATTTATTTTTAAAGGATGACCCATTAAATGAAAAAATGGAAATTGCAATGAATTTTTTCTCTGCGGAGGAGAGTTTACCTAAGCAAGAATTGGTAGATAACTTAGCAAGTGAGATACTGCAAGAATCAAGATTGCCCAAAGGGACTTACGAGACTTCGGTGTATAAAAATCTTATTGTCAATAGGGTAGGTTTACCTGATGGAGAAAACATAGAGGCAGACGTAACAATTAATTGATAAAGATGTCGTTTTGGTTGCTGATGCAGCGGGATTTTTAGATAGAAGAGAGTGGGTTAAAAGATGCAAGGTAGAAATTTAATGAAAGTACTTAGTATGATAGTAATTGCAACTATTTTAGTACTAATGGGGTGCGACAATGAAGAAATGAAAAAAACAGATACAGAGAAACAAACTAAAACCGTTAAAAAACAGGATAAAAAAGTGACGATTGCAAGCAATGAAGGAAAACCACAACATGAACAACTTATTACGGTGAAATTGCCTCCTGAAGCAGATTATATAAATGATGAAACTTTGAAAGTATATGAGCAGGATTTAAAGAAATATAACAATACAAGGCAATTGATAGCGGATAACTCAATCACACTCTTGATAGGAGATTATTGTTATTATGACCCAGTATGGGATGCTCTAGAATGTTCTGTTGTAATTGTGAATGGAACAGATACAAGAATTGAAGATCTTAGTTTTCAAGTGAGTATTGAAAATAAAGCAATGTCGGAAATGAAATTTTTAGATAATGGGGTTCCGGAGCTTACAAAATCCCAAATTGGAAACTTCCAACCTAACACCGCCGTACCGATGGTTTTGGCTTTTGCAGAGGAGAATCCTAAGGACAAAGAAGAAAATGGTATAGAAATTGATACAAAAAATATAACGATTAAATTAAAGAATATCCAATACAAGATGGTAGAATAGGAGGACAAAAGATGGGAAAAGAAATTAAAATCAATCCAGATTTTTTTTAAAAAGCAGAAAAAATGTAACGGAGTATATTGACATGTGAAAAAAATAACAAAAAGATAGGAGAACCGATGAAAAAAATATTGATAGGCTTGTTCGCAATCTTATTGTTACTAGGAGGTTGTTTCAATAAAACGGCAGAAGAAAAAGCACAAGAAGGAACCACACCCGTACAAGATTATGTGGGGCAAGGGTTTTCGTTTGTGGACGGAGACAAGTCAGCTGAACGAGTAAAAAAACATGAGGAAGAAATTAAACAAGAAGCAATCAATTATATGAAAACAACCTATAAAACAGATGTGAAAGTGAATAACGTGGTTCCAGCGAGAAATGCGGCAGTGGTGATGGTAGAGTGCGAGGAACCTATTCAATTTCATACCTCTGTAATAGTGAGCCTAGTTCTTAATAAAGACGATGTTGGAAGCGCAAGAAGTGAAGAAGGAGAAGTAGAAAAAGCGATTGTAGGCGGATTATACGCAAAAGCATATGAGGCAGAATTTCAGCATTTGGATGCATTTGCTGAAAAAATAGCGAAGGAAAATGATTTGCTGGGGATGAGAGATGAGGCTATCGATAAAACCGCATCCGAAGGTTATACAAGTAATCATTATTTTATTGCTTCATCGTCTTTGAGTTTTCCTAGTGTGTATCAGGCATACTTAGAAAATCAGAAAATTACTGTAAGTGAATTAAAAATATTATTTGCAAAAGATGACCCAACGAATACAATTTTATCTATTCCAATGGAATTTTATTCTAAAGAAAATAAACTTCCTAAACAAAAGGTAGCAGATGACTTAGCAAAAGAGCTTCAACAAGAGGTAGGCTTGCCTAAAGGAAATTATATGGTTACGATTTATAAGAATTTTATTGTAAATCGTGTGGGTCTTCCTGACGGAGAAAACATATCTGTAGAAGATATAATTAAATAAGCATGGAGCGAAAATGTATGGTAACAAAGCTTAAAACACCAGATATGGATTTAAAAGAATTGAGTGATAAATGGGTCTATAAGTGTCCTAAAAGAGGTACTCCGTTAGATGTAAATAATACCACGTACCAAGTCAAAGCAGATGAATACAACACCGTATCTGGTCTCGACTACATGGTCGTAGAAAATACACAAACAAGCGAGTTTAGCATGGTATTTGAATGTACGCAGGGAAAAAGGTTAGAACAAGAGATGGCTTATTTGAAGTATTTGATAGAAAATCGAGATTTTACTGATAATGAAAAAGAAAGAAGTCAATTAACGGCATTTTATCATTTGTTTTTTCATTTGCAAGTTAGTAAAAGCAAAGTAAGTGGTGTAATTAATGAAGAAAATTTTCAAGTAAACCAGATTGAAGTTGTTAAAATTGATCGTTTCTATACAGAATTAAATGTTTCTTGCCAATTTATGGATGTAACAGAATTCGAAAGCTACTATTGATTAAGTTTGTACCCTAGAAATTAATTGGTTTTTGATGGGAGACCTAATGGATTTCGCGATACCAAAACGAACAGGACTTTGATAATTCAAGGTTCCTTGAAAGCGAATATGATTCCACCTACTGACGTAATCAAAAATAATAAACACATTTCTATAAAAATGCCCACATAAAAACGGAGGATTTTCATTGAAAATAGACCTAGAACAAGTATATACACTAAACTTCACGATGAGATTAAGGGCAGATCCCTTGGAAAATAAGAGGTTTTTAAAATGGAGTTTCTTAATAATTTTCTTTTTGAATTTAGGACAACAAGTCTTATTGGAAGATGTATCAGGTAATTTTGGTTCGCCTAAAATAACTTCTAGCATGCTTGCTGTTGCGATAGCATCATATTTTCTGCTATCTCCAAAGAATTTGACCGTAAAATACCAAGCAACTCAGTATTTACTAACTGCTTTTTGTTTACAAGGGGTCATATTTATATTGGCAAAACTCTTCTATACGTCATTCTTTTATGTACTTCAAAATGAAATAACCCTTGATATGAGAATTCTGTATTTTGCCAACGTTATTTTTTTAACGATATGGCTGATAATTTTTATACTTTCTTGCTTTTATTTTAAGAAGAGATTACTACGAGGAGATTTTCGGGAAGGCTCAATGACACAAAAGAAACGTAGTAATAATGACGGACTGAATTTAAGTATAAAGAGTTTAATATTTATAATTGTTATTTCCTGTTTACTACTTGTAATGCGTATAGTTGGGGAAGATATAAATAATATATTGTTGGCGGTAATACTTCTTATCATGATGTTTATCACCTTAGGAGGAATAACGCTATTTCCAGAATACTTACTAACTGCTTACTGTAAATATAAATTCCCAGAGTTTTTTGTAGAAGTTTATGGGAAAATAGAGGAAGAAGGATTATACTTTGAACATTGTTTGACATACCAAACCAGAAGTAAATTAGACGATTGGCATTTTCCGCTTGAGGATTTAGAAGAAATAGTTATTAAAAATAATATCAATCAAACTGGGCCAGTGTTCTTTTTCATAAAAAAACCATTTAAGAAAAAAACCTATTATGAATTTAAATATTATTTACCAACAAATCAAAAAGTAGAATTAAATAATGATTTATTTGGGTATGAATCCATCGAAGTCGCAGATGCTCTTAAAACACGTGATACGAACAATGTGGATTTAAAGTATATGCGAAAGCGAATGAAGCGCTACGCTAGAGAAAGAAAATGGAAAATAAAAGCGGATGAATTATATGGGGTTATTTTAAATAATTCAGATGAAGTCATATTTGATTTTTATATTCCATTGATAAAAACGATTAACCAACGTAAAAAGTTTTAAGAAAAATCAAGTTTGTCAGCAGACTTGATTTTTTACATTGGTGTTAATTTTACTGGTATACTTCGATCAAAATTCCATTATAGTAAGTCTATCTTAACAAATGGAGTTGAAAACAATGATAAAAAACGAAGAAAAATTAAAAATGCTACACCAAAAAAAGGAACCGCTAATTTTATATAATTGTTGGGATGTTTCTTCTGCTCGAGCGATACAAGCAGGCGGGGCAAAAGCCATGGCAACAAGCAGTTACGCAATCGCAGAAAATCTTGGAGTGGCAGACGGAGAGCGACTAACTTTTGACGAAATGTTCCAAGTTCTATCACGAATTGCGGCAAATACACCACTCCCGCTAACTGTAGACATCGAGAGTGGTTATGCTGAAAATCTTAATAAACTTGCCAAAAACACTGAACGCCTACTTGAAATTGGAATAGCTGGTATAAATATAGAAGATCAACTCATGGGTGCTACCAATCCCGCATTATGCAGCACGGAGGAATATTGTGATAAAATCAAGGCAATAAAACAAACGGTAGCTAAAAGAAATGCGAATATATTTATAAATGCACGAACGGACATCTTTTTCCAGGGACGAAAAGAGACAGAAGCGCTAGTAAATGAAGCAATCAAACGAACAAAAGCATATGCCAAAGCAGGTGCAGATTCGATTTTTATTCCAGGGTTACTATCGCCGCAATTAATCCGTACTTTTGTCCAGAAATCTCCATTACCAGTCAATGTTATGCTAATGGACGGAATGGTTTCCACCGCTGAACTAACAGAAATCGGCGTAAAAAGAATAAGTTACGGGCCAAATAGTTATTTTCAGGCTAATTTAGCGATTCAACAAGCAGCGGAAAAGATTTTCGGAGGAGTTGAAAATGTATGATTACTAACTCGCGAGATATTGATAAATATTATGAAATGTTAGTAGAGAAAAACTCGAATTACGAAGGAGTATTTTTTGTTGGGGTGAAGACAACCGGGATACTTTGTAGACCAACTTGTCCGGCGAAAAAGCCACTAAAAGCAAATTGTGAATTTTTTAGTACAGCTAAAGAAGCACTTTTGGCATCTTATCGACCTTGTAAACGTTGTGAACCACTTTCAAATCCAACAAAAATGTCGCCAGCTGTGAAGTTGCTTGTTGATGCTATTGAAAAAAATCCGGAGAAGAAGTGGACGGATAAAGATTTTGATGATTTGTCAATTAGTGCAAATACGGCACGACGCCAGTTTCAGAAGCGATTTGGAATGACATTTATTGAATATGCTCGGTCGCGTCGCTTGGGGCTTGCCTTTAAACACATTCGAAATGGTGAATCAATCATCAATGCGCAGATGGATAGTGGTTATGAGTCAGGAAATGGATTTCGCGATGCTTTTTCAAAAACGATGGGAGATGTTCCTCATAAATCAAAGGACATCACCATTTTATACTCCGCCTGGCTTGAGACGAAACTTGGCTCGATGTTGGCAATTTCAGATGAGGACCACTTGCTACTTTTAGAATTTGTTGATCGAAAAGGTTTGGAAACAGAAATAAAAAAATTGCGCACACGATTAAAAGCAGGAATTTCACCTGAAAAAACAGATGTTATCAAGCAAGTGGAAGCAGAATTGGCGCTATATTTCGATGGGAAGATTGTGGACTTTAAAACACCAATTCGCTACATTGGTTCCGCTTTTCAGCAAAGTGTTTGGAACGAATTGAGGCGGATTCCAATTGGTGAGACGATTTCGTATAAAGCACTTGCGGAGAAGCTTGGAAAACCTACTGCAAGTCGCGCTGTCGCAAGAGCAAATGGGGCGAATCAACTATCGCTAATTGTTCCGTGTCATCGAGTAATCAATAGTAATGGTGCATTAGGAGGCTATGGTGGCGGACTTGCTCGGAAAGAATGGCTTATCAATCATGAAAAGATGGTTCCGGAATGAAAGGGAGCCATCTTTTTTATCATTTTATGTGAATTCCAAATAGTGGCATTAAAGCCGGGGCATGAGAATAACTAATGTTTACCCCTTTTAAATCTTGTGGTAGGGCAGTGATAGACTCAAAAATGCAAGAGCTAATATCAATTCCACTCAGCGTACAATTTAAAAACTGTGCTTTATTTAAATCAAGACCTTCTAAATATGTATCAACTAATTGCGCACCACTAAAATCACTATTTGTATAAGCGCCAGATTCAAACAAAACCCATTTTAAATTAGCATAGCGAAAGGCGATATAATCCGCATAACAATCATCAAAAACACAATTTCTAAGTGTCGCATCGCTGAAATTCACCCCAATTAATTTGCAATTTTCAAATCGAACGCGGTGGATGACAGCTCCCATCAAATCTAAATTCGACAAGTCGCAATTTCTAAAAATCACATCTGTTAAATTCGCACTTACAAGAGAGACGGAATCAAACACACAGCCTTCAAAGATAATTGTTTCTAATTGAAAATGTTCGAAAATTTCTCCTGTAAGCAAAGTTCTTTTAAAGATTTTCTCACTCACTTCCCCAATATCTTCAAGCACGTATGTATCGTCTGGATAGACCGTCAAATCTCCATCCGGAATCCGCGGCGCAGTAATTTTTTTCATTTTTCTTACCTCACTTTCACTTCTATTATAGCTTATATTGTTTGGAATTGGGCTGAAAAATCATTTACCTTTCCTAAAAAACGGCTTACAATGAGTTTAGATGAAAAATGGGATTGGAGGATTGAACGAAATGACTGCAAGCGTATTAGTAACGGGAAAATTACTACCAGAAACAATGAAAGCACTAGAAAAATGGAAAATTGAAACACTTTTAGGCGATGATTTAACAGAAACTGAACTAATCAAAAAGGTGGCGGAGGTAGATGCAATTATTTGCCCGCTTTCCACACAAATAACCGCAAAAGTTTTAGAAGCCGCAAAAAATCTTAAAATCGTTGCGAATATTGGTGCAGGATTTGATAATATTGCTGTGAATAAGGCGAAAGAATTAGGGGTTGTGGTAACTAATACCCCGGATGTATCAACAGAAGCAACTGCTGAATTAACATTGGGGCTTATTTTGGACGTAGCCCGGAGAATTTCTGAAGGAGACCGTCTATGTCGTGAAGCACCTGAGAAATTTACAGGCTGGGCACCGACGTTCTTTTTAGGCACGGAATTAAGTGGAAAAACCCTTGGAATTATTGGCTTAGGTAGGATAGGACAGGCAGTTGCAAAACGAGCAGCCGCTTTTGGAATGAAAATTATTTATTCTGGGCATAATCCGAAAGACTACAACGCCGAATTTGTTAGCCAAACCGAATTGTTAAAACAGAGTGATGTAGTAACAATTCACGCGGCCTACAATCCTGATTTAAAGCATTTAATCAATGAAAAAACGCTCCAAATGATGAAACCCAGCGCATTTTTGATCAATGCAGCTCGTGGGCCGGTTGTCGAGGAAGTTGCACTCGTAAATGCATTGAAAAGTGGAGAGATAGCTGGGACGGCGCTAGATGTTTTTGAATTTGAACCTAAAATTGGCGCAGCGTTACGAGCCTTAGATAATGTAGTTTTGACCCCGCATATTGGTAATGCAACTGTCGAAACTCGCACAGAAATGGGACGAATGGCGATTTCAAATGTCGAAGCTGTATTAGCCGGAAAAGCTCCCATTCATCCGGTTTATTAGAACAGTAAAAATAGCCGTGGTTAGACGCTGCGGCTATGTAATTTTGCTAAATTATGATATAATATTTTTTGTCGGAATACGACGGGTTGTTAGCTCAGTTGGTAGAGCAGCTGACTCTTAATCAGCGGGTCGTGGGTTCGAACCCCTCACAACCCATCATGGAAAACCGTTTAGGCTGTTGAGCTTAGGCGGTTTTTTTATCTGAATTAGTTTACATTAAAATTGATGCTAATGAATGGATAGAAGGATATAAGTGGTATGAAGCTATAATAATCAATTAGAGTGTTTTGATATTAATAAAATCAGTCAAACCTTAATGAAAGATAAATTAGAAGAAGTAGTAAAAAAGATTATTTCATTTTTGAAAAATAATTGTTTAAACAAAATTTATATTGAGTATGAATAACAAAACAAGTATGAAGATGAAATAAAAGAAGCAGAAAATCAATAAAAAGAAAACTTAAAGTTGGATTATTTCTGTTAACTTAGGAAAAAACCTGCTACAATTGTGTTGTGAATACACACACATAGATACAAAGATGAGGTGCAGAAATGAGTGAAATAAAAGTACGAGAAGCAAGTTTGCAAAAATATGCCACGAAACTGGGAGAGAAAGGAAATGAAGTCGACTATTTACCTATGAAAGATGGCAATATGGCCTATAGTCGAGCGAATTCCATTAACCATTTTAGAACGGCGATGTTTGATTTGGTAGAAGCGGTTGATGTTTTTCGGGGTGTGGTAGAGACGGATGCTACCAGATTAAAACAATTAGGCTTATCCTTCACCAATAAAGACCGGGAACTAGAACGAACCATGGGCTTAGAGGTGAAGTAAGTGGACACAAACAGCTACGAATTAGAACAACAGTTACAGGTACTCCAAAAACAACAACGAGCGGCAGAAGACACGCTACTACTGCTCAAACGGGAACAAAATGAGCAGGAATGGTTGGAAGAAGATTTTGCGCGTCATTGTCAATTAGAAATGGAAACGATGGCGTCGTTACGAGAGTTTTGGCAAGGGGATGAAGCTCGGAATTTTGCGTATTATTTAGAAGATATTCATGAAGAGGAAAAGAAAAACTGGCGTAAAAACATGGTATCCAAAAGAGAAAAACAGCAAGAAAAAATAAATAGTTGTCAAAAAAATTTGTATCAAATAGAGAGAGAGCAGCAAAGTATACAAAAGGAGCTAACAAGATGAGCAGAATCGATATCGGAGAAGTACAAACATTCTTAACAAAACTCCGAACCTCGAATGAAGATGGGGAAAAAGCTATTCAAAGTATTCAAAAAGTCGTGATACAATATACAGATGATGATAGCTTAAAAGGAAAAGCCATTGATGCATCCAAACAATACTATCAAACAACCTATATTGCCCTTTGCGATGCGATTAAAGAAGCTATGTCTGAAAGTGAAGACCGTTTATCTCAGTATATCCAAGATTTTCATGCGCAAGTGGACAGCTCAGCTAACGCAAAAATAGACGCAGCAGGCTTATACGAATTAGAACTAAAGATTGATAAAATCGAACGAAATAAAGAAGATCTTGCACAACGAATGAATTCTGGAACAGAAGGGCAAATGCAAAATTATCGTTCGCAATTAAGTGCTGCCTATAAAAAGGAAAATATTTTAGAAAAATATTTATCATTTGAACAAAGCCATGAAAATTTTTTTGAAAATTTAACGGTTTTAGTCCAGAGTATTCAGCAGACAGTGCGCGAATTACAAAATAATATTCAGTTTAACAGTCAAACAGGTACCTATGATATGAGTAAACTAGACATCCAACCGCTAGAATGAATGCGGAAAGCCTTAGATAAAGCCAAAAGCAATGAAGTGACCATTAACTTTGACGACTACCAAAAAGATTACCGAGGTGGCAAGTGGATCTTACAAAAAGATGGTAAAGTAGATGTAGAAGCCACGAATGCATACAATGAAGCCGTTTTAAATGGAACCTTACCAAAAAAAGCCAATGCAGCAACCCAAGAGGCAGAACTATTAAAAGGCATTCTGGCATCGCTAAAAAACAAGAAAGATCCTATTACTGGGGCAGATATAAGCAGTGTGCAAGTATTATCTATCCTTAGCGGGCTCGCTTTCTCCTATAGAGCAGGAAGATATCGAGGAAAGAAACTGACGATTCCAAACCCTGACAAGAGAAAGAGGAAAGAGAAGAAAAAGAAGAAGGAAACCAATGGAACTGATTTTGAAGATATTATTAAAAAAGGCGAAAAAATGCCCGATCATGAAGTTGTGGAAAAGGGAAGTTTACCAAAGGCTGGAAAACCAAATTCTTCAGCAGATATTCTTAATGCTGATGGAAGTGTAAAACAAAGAAGGTATTACGATGAAAAAGGAAGAGCAAAAGAAGATATAGATTTTAATCATTCAGATGATGGAACACATGAATTTCCGCATAGGCACAAATGGGATTGGACAAATCCTGAAAAACCAAAAAGATTGAAGTGAGGAGAGATAATTAATGGAATGGGAAAAAATAGAAACTCAAGCAGATATTGATAACTTGATGCATTTGATTAATAATTTTCATGATAGTTGTATAAACGGTTTGACATATTCAAGTGGCACCTATGTTGATGAGGAATATTCGATGATAATGAATACAGAGCCAGTAGTGAATTTATTGATACAAAGACAATCGGAGTTTATGACAAATATAGAATTATGTTTAAGTGGAGTCAGTAAATTTCATATAAACAACGATTTAGGTTTGACTTTAGATATATTAGGTGCACATTTTATTAAACAAGAAGAAGATTTTTATTGGTATAGTAGTGAAGATATTGAAGATGACACTGTAACAAGGTTTGTATGTAAAGAAATTAAATGGAGAAGCATATCTTCATAATTAAGACTGAATTAGAGACAGTGCAAAATCATCCACTTCACTTAATTAAGGCGGAGCAGTCAGCTTTGAAAGTGTAGATTGTTGAACCGTATCAAAGGAAACCATACTTATAAATTTTCACTTTATTTTTGTTTAGCACATGTTTTGATAATAAGTGGGGAAATACTCTTATAGAGCCGTTTAACATGCTAGCTATTCTTAGTTTATTAGTAGTGTGGAATACTCTTGATCAGCGGGTCGTGGGTTCGAACCCCTCACAACCCATCTTAGAGTGTTAGAGTTTTCGCTATATGCGGAGGCTCTTTTTTGTTTGTGAAACTACAAAAAAGCTAGAATAGATTATTTATTATTAGATTGGCACTTTTATTTACATTTAATTTTTGTGATTATATTAAGAAGTAATAAAAAATGAGATAAATCAAAACTTAGAGGAAGGTTCAATCATTCCGATTTATGAAAATGAAGGATATGACGATCAAACTAATACGACCTATCACATAGCTGGTTATGAAAAAATGGAAGACGATGAAACTTATATGTTGTTTCTGTCTTATGATCCAGAAGATGCCTATTATGTTCCTTTAGGCGTTAACTATGGAAAAATAAATATTGACAGTGACAAAGAAACAGAATTATATGGTCAAGACAATATTGAAATAGAAAAAGAAATCAATGAAGTTCAATCGGAAGCGTTAGATGCATATGAAGATGAAATAAAAGAAGCAGAAAATCAATAAAAAGAAAATACAATATATAGCAATATTTATTATCGCTATTATCTTTTGGAGTGACTCGTAATCAGCGGATTGTGGCTCACAACCCATACCGAAAAACTGTCTAGGCTGTCGAGCTTAAACAGTTTTTATTTATAGAAACTTTAAAAAATCTAGCATAACGCAAAAAAACCAAGTGAATGATCACTTGGTTTTTTCTCCATTATGTGTAAATACGCTCGATCATGTAATTCCCTTCACGTTGTCTCGTTCTTCTCTGTAACTCTATATCAAATTGTATAGAGTTTTTCTATTATATTTTTCTCTGTAATTAATGGCTTATTCCCGAAATGAAACCATTTTTAAACCCACCAATGACCGAAAAGTAAGGCTAATGAACTTGTGACATAGCTAAACATCGCATTCAACCCCCAACTAATTTTATTATATTACCATTAGGTTATCATGGTATACTAAAGAAAAAGTCAAATTGGGTATTATATTACTCAAAAATAGAAAAGAGGCCTTTGCAACATGAATAAAACTATAGGGGATACAGTTAAATTTATTAGAAAAGCCAAAAATATTAATCAAAAAAAGGTGTGTCTAAATAATATATCTAGAAGCACACTTGTGAAAATTGAAGGTAATCAAACAAATCCGACAGTAGATACGTTTGAACATATTTTAAAGCAATTAGGTGTAAGATATGATGAATTTTCTCTTATACTTAATAATTTTCAGCTTAGTGAAAGGCAAAAATTATTAGAAAAATTCAATAATATCAATACGAGTATTCGGCTTAAACAGTGGTCAGCTTTAGAAAAAGAAATGAGGCAATATCTTCTCACGGAGCCAGATCCAATTATTCAAGAATATTTACTTATAGTAAGAGCGCTAATCATCATTGAAAGTGAGGATGATTATGCAAAAGCCGCACAATGCGTATTACCAATTTGGGAGCGTATTTCTAAAAATGATGTCTGGTTTATGGACGATATACAGCTGTTAACATGCATATTTTTTATGTTTGATAGTCAAGTTGCTCTAACCATTAGTCAGCGTTTAATTAAACAAACAGAGAAATATCAACATGTAACTAATATTAAACGTATTCGAACTAATACACTAATGAATATTAGTACCTTACTTTTAAATCAACAAGATTATTCCAATGCTTTGGATTATATAAATCTAACCATTCAGAATGCAAAAGAAAATGAATACTACACCCTGTGGCTTTTCAGTAAAGGTACAAAAGGCATTTTACTATGTCTTCTTCATCAACGTTCTGAAGGCATCCCTCTAATTGAAGAATCGATTAAACTTTTGAATGGGCTAGAGCAGAATGATATAGCAGAAGCATTAAAAAAGGATGTAAAAAATTATATTAATATCTAAAATCGCCCCCAAAGCAAGTTTTTTCCAGCTTTGGGGGTGTTTTTATTGGTCAAGGTAAGTTTATCAAAGTTAGCAAGCATTTACCTGAGGATTTATTAGTAATGTAGGCGGATTATTGGCGTTAAAACTTATTTAAGGAAGTAGCTTCGGATGTTGAAGTATACCAAATTGGTACCTTTAAGGGAAACTTTTTCTCAGATACACTACTTTTTTAGCTTGAAATTTCTGTATTAATCGCTGATACACTAACTATATCGTTAAATATCCAATTTTTATAAACGTTGGTATTAAGGCGTTTTTAGGACAAAACACTAGACTTGGCACAAATCTTGCTTTATATAAAGCGGGTAGCAAAATAAATGAATTATTATAGGAGGGAAAAAGATGGTAGGAATTATCCTCGCAACTCACGGTGAATTCGCTGAAGGCATTTTGCAATCTGGAACAATGATTTTCGGAGAGCAAGAAAATGTTAAAGCAATCACTTTGATGCCAAGCGAAGGTCCTGAAGATATCAAAGCTAAAATGGAAGCTGCAATTGCATCATTTGATAGCCAAGATGAAGTTTTATTCTTAGTGGATCTTTGGGGAGGCACACCATTTAACCAAGCAAATGGCCTTTATGAATTACATAAAGATAAGTGGGCAATCGTAGCAGGGCTTAATTTGCCAATGTTAATCGAAGCTTTCTCATCACGTTTTACAATGGAAACTGCGCATGAAATCGCAGCTAATATCCTTGCGCCAGCTAAAGAAGGCGTTCGTGTCAAACCAGAAGAACTAGAGCCACAAGAAGCGACTACTGAACAACCACAAGCAGAAATTGCAGCTGTTGGCGATGGCAAAATTGAATTTGTTTTAGCTCGTGTTGATTCTCGTTTGCTGCATGGTCAAGTAGCCACTGCATGGACAAAAGCAACACATCCAACAAGAATCATTGTTGTATCAGATGCTGTTGCTAAAGATGATCTTCGTAAAAAATTAATCGAACAAGCTGCACCACCAGGAGTAAAAGCTAATGTTATCCCAGTCAGCAAAATGATTGAGATTGCAAAAGATCCACGTTTCGGCAATACAAAAGCACTTTTATTATTTGAAAATCCTCAAGATGTTTTACGCGCAATTGACGGCGGCGTAGAAATCACTCAAGTAAATGTTGGATCAATGGCTCACTCAGTAGGTAAAGTGGTAGTTAGCAAGGTGCTTTCCATGGGTCAAGACGATGTGGAAGCTTTCGAAGAGTTAAAATCAAAAGGGGTAAAATTCGATGTTCGTAAAGTTCCAAATGACTCAAGTGCGAACATGGAAGAAATTCTTAAAAAAGCAAAAAATGAATTAAAGGCACAATAAAAAATTAAAATAGGAGGTTTATTATGTCTGTCATATCAATAATTTTAGTAGTACTTATTGCATTTTTAGCAGGTATTGAAGGGATTTTAGATGAATTTCAATTCCACCAGCCGCTAATCGCATGTACATTAATTGGACTCGTAACAGGTAACTTAACAGCATGTATCATCCTTGGTGGGACGCTTCAAATGATCGCACTTGGATGGGCAAATATTGGAGCAGCAGTAGCACCGGATGCCGCGCTTGCCTCAGTAGCTTCAGCAATTATCTTAGTTTTAGGTGGTCAAGGAGTAGCAGGTATTCCATCCGCAATCGCTATTGCAATTCCACTAGCAGTAGCAGGACTTTTCTTAACAATGATCGTTCGTACATTAGCAGTTCCAATCGTTCACTTGATGGACCGGGCAGCTGAAAAGGGGAATATACGGAGCGTAGAGTGGTTACATATTTCCGCGATTTGTATGCAAGGTATTCGTATCGCGATTCCAGCAGCAGCGCTTTTATTCATTCCAGCAGACAGCGTTCAAAATTTCTTAGAAGCAATGCCAGCTTGGTTAACAGATGGTATGGCAATTGGCGGAGGAATGGTAGTAGCAGTTGGTTATGCACTAGTAATCAACATGATGGCTACAAAAGAAGTATGGCCATTCTTCGTTATCGGTTTCGTAGTAGCTGCGATTTCTGAACTAACACTTATCGCAATTGGTGCTCTAGGTGTTGCACTTGCTCTTATTTACCTAAACCTATCTAAAATGGGTGGCGGTAATTCAAATGGTGGCGGAGGCGGAAACTCCAAAGATCCGCTCGGCGACATATTAAATGATTATTAATTAAAAAAGGAGGAGAAAAGCATGGCAGAAAAAATCGAATTAACAAAACGAGATCGCTTAAGTGTCGCATGGCGCTCTACGTTCATTCAAGGCTCTTGGAACTATGAACGTATGCAAAATGGTGGCTGGGCTTTCTCAATGATTCCCGCTATTAAAAAATTATATAAATCAAAAGAAGATCGTTCAGCGGCGTTAAAACGTCATTTAGAATTCTTTAATACACATCCTTACATTGCATCGCCAATTCTTGGTGTAACACTTGCTCTAGAAGAAGAACGTGCAAATGGAGCAGAAGTGGATGATGTAGCAATTCAAGGTGTTAAAGTAGGTATGATGGGACCACTAGCAGGTGTTGGGGACCCAGTATTCTGGTTTACAATTCGTCCGATGTTGGGAGCATTAGGTGCTTCTCTAGCTTTAAGTGGAAACATTCTTGGACCAATTTTATTCTTTGTTGCATGGAACGTCATTCGTTGGGGCTTTATGTGGTATACACAAGAATTTGGCTATAAAGCAGGTTCGAAAATTACTGATGACCTTTCTGGTGGATTACTACAAGATATTACAAAAGGTGCCTCGATACTCGGGATGTTTGTGCTCGCCGCCTTGGTACAAAGGTGGGTAAATATTCAGTTTGCGCCGATAATCTCAAAAGTTAAACTGGATGAAGGTGCGTATATTGATTGGAGTCACCTTCCACAAGGCGCTCAAGGTATCAAAACGGCCTTAGAACAACAACAAGCAGGTTTAGCTCTTTCTGAAATTAAAGTAACAACCTTGCAAAATAACTTGGATAACTTAATCCCAGGACTTGCAGCAGTAGCACTTACTTTCTTATGTATGTGGTTACTTAAGAAAAAAATCAGCCCAATTATTATCATCTTAGGACTATTTGTAGTTGGTATAGTTGGACATGTAATCGGGCTTCTATAAAAATGTTGAGCAAAAAGAGGCTGGCGCAATAACAACTAGCCTCTTTTTGTTTTAAGTGTATGACACAAGTAAACGAATGCGTTATAATAAACAAAACAAGCGAAAAGAAATGGAGCGAATATAGTTGGTTCAATCGATTAATACAAAGGTAGATTTAACAATAGATGCCACCGCTTATACAGGGCTCACAGACTATGGGAAAATTATGATTGGCGATAAAGGTTTTGAATTTTTTAATTCACGTGATGTGCGGAAATTTGTCCAAATCCCGTGGGAAGAAATTGACCAAGTGATTGTTTCTGTTATGTTAAAAGGCAAGTGGATTCCACGCTATGCTATTAAAACCAAGCGTAACGGAACTTACACATTTGCTTCTAAAAAACCTAAAGATGTTTTGCGTGCGATAAGAGTATATGTCGATCCAGCTAATATGGTGAGTTCGCTAAGTTTCTTTGATGTTATGAAGCGCTCGTTTAGATCGATATTTAACAAGAAGAAAAACAAGCAAGCTAAATAATTTATATCAAAAGTTTTAGTAGGCGAATTCGTCTGTTAAAACTTTTTTTTTGAACTAATATTATAGTTTGTTACAATAGAAAATAGAAAGCATCATTATACGAATCAAAGGAGGAATCATAACATGAAGAAACCTAGAATTTACACAATGTCATTCGCAAGCATTTACCCCAATTATATCCAAAAAGCTGAGAAAAAAGATCGAACCAAAGAAGAAGTTGATGAAATAATTTTTTGGTTAACAGGATATGATGAAGTATCGCTACAACAAACGATTGATCAAAAAATCGATTTAGAAACTTTCTTTGAACAAGCTCCTCAAATGAATCCCAATGCTTCTTTAATCACTGGAGTTATTTGTGGTTACCGAGTGGAAGACATTGAAGAGAAAGTAATGCAACAAATTCGCTATTTAGACAAATTGATAGATGAGCTAGCTAAAGGTAAAAAAATGGAGAAAATACTTAGAAAATAATAATGATTAAAAGTCTATTCTTAAAATGGAATAGGCTTTTTTATTTGTGTTTTTTAGGAAAGAAGATTAAACAAACTAGCTTTAAGAGGGAGATTTTATAGATATATCCTTTTTCCTGAATCTGAACCAAGAAATGCTAGACTTAAAGTTGTTAACAAGTTATTAATCATTTTTACAATAAAACTTTTACAGAAGGAGCAAAAAAATGTTTAAAAAATTATTTGGAAAAAAAGTAGTACCGGCAGTTCAGGAAGAGGTTAAGGTTGTTATTCAACCAAAGAAAACAGGAGAAGCACTAGAGATAGAGGAGCTTGGAAAAGCAGTAAGAGCAAATACAACAGATGAAAAAACAGAAATTCCGTATTTTAATCGTGAGCAAGTCGAGAGGTTTGAAAAGATTTTAGGTGAGAGAGTTGTAGCATATTTTGATTTTGAGATAGACGAGGAAGAAGACAAGATTGAAACCGAAGAAGAGTTAATTTCGCTTAAACAAGATCTTGGTCAACGTCTGCTAAATGAAATTTTACCTGAATTAACAGAAGCAGAACAAGAATATTTTGCAGTAGAGTATTCCGCCAAGTTACGAGGAGCAAAAACTTATCGTACAGTAACAGAAGATATTGACTATGAAAGCATTCATGGAATTGATATTAAGGCTTTTGCTGAAGGATCATTCCGCATGGCAGCTGGAGAAGATGGAGATGAGGTCATTGCATCTTATGGCGTTAGCAACGATCAGTGGGGCGAATTATCAATTGCTTGGACAGAGCGAATGAAACAAGATAGTAATTTAGCCATATTATATAGTCAATATATGGCGCCAAGTGAAGCAGCAATAAGTAATTTTTCGGAAGCAGGCAAGCGGTTAGTAGAAGATCGTCGCTATTTTCAAGATGTGTATGCTTATTATCAAGCAGCTTATGAGGCTGATCTAGATGGCACAGTCCTAACGGAAGAAAAATTTGGTCATACTAATTTTGACTTACAACAAGCCAACCAATTTTGGGCAAAAGATGATGCTACTAATTATGAATATAGCGTGTTTTTTGACCCGTATTTCGAGGAACGAAGAAATGCCTATGAACGTGAAATGATAAAAATGGCAGATCCTTCAGATGGAATTAAGTTTGATTTGCAAGATTTTGGACAACAAGCTAAATTGATGGATTTACAAGCGTGTATCGCACAACTAGGGTCGAATCATCCAGCGCTAAAATTCCTAGATGCAAAAGATGAAGAAGAACTTGAAGAAATAGGAAAAGTGTTGCTTTATCAAGGTGATGCCAATGTTGTAGGTGGTTTTTCTACGTATCCAGATGATATTTTTGCTGGTGATGAAGAGCTTTCAGAAGAAGAGATTGGGCTTGTAATTATTCTAGGAAATCTTACTGTATCAAAAGACGCGCATATTAATACACATTTTTATGTAGAAGGAAATATAGTGGCAAAAAGTATGGACATTTTAATTGATGATGAAGAACAAAATGTAAATATTATCGGAAATTGTACAGTAGAAACAGGATTCTTTATTAGTAATTCTATTATCAATTTAACTGTTACGGGGGAAGTGAAAACTCCATGTATTCTTACAGCAGTCCGAGAAGGTAAACTAAAAATAAATAAAATCAATAAAGATGCTATTGGAATTAATGGCTATGTGGACGATGAGGAGCTAGGTACAGACACGTTAGTAAAAAGTTTAGGTTTAATAAGAGTAACTTCCGCTGATGATTTGGCTAAAGTATCTAATTTTGATGAGGACGCGACTATGACGGAAGATATTATTAAAGACATTATTGATGGAGATATTAAGTTCAACTAAGAGGAGGCATACAGTGTGTTTGGTTCTAAAGGTAAAAAGAAGTTTGAAGAAGGTGTACATTATTTAGTTAACAATAGACCGCATAAAGCTTTGGAGTTGTTTAATGAAGTCCCAAAAAGTTCGAAAATTTACAATGAAACATTAGCTAATATAACATGCGCACTAAATAATATGGGGGATTACGAAGCTTCAAAAGAAGTTTTTCTTGAAATAAAAGAAGTCTATCCAGAGTACTATATTGCAGCAACCAACCAGCTTCAAGCACTTTTAGAAACAGGGTGTGCGGGTGAAGCAGTACAACTTTTTCGCCGTTTAAAACAAAAAGAAGCCATCGAAGACAATGTTATCCTATTTTGGAACGCCGCAGTAGCCGCATTTCGCTCTGAGGAAAATGAGTTATTAATTGATTTATGTGATACACTAGATCAATTATCATCCAACCATGTGTATTTTGATGTATGGCGAGGTGTTGCATACTACAATCTCGGGCAAAATGAAAAAGCAGAAAAATTGTTATTACGATTCGTTAATTATACTGGGGTGGAATATCGCACGCAAATAAGCGATGACAGATGGATGCAAAAAGCTTTATACACACTGATGCTTCTTTATAATCGGACCAGCAATGTCTTACTCGCAAAAGAATTTGAGGCAGAATATAACGCGCAAAATGAGTACGAAATCGCAATAAAACACATGCAACAACGTGATTCAGCTAAAGCGATAATTAATTTAGAACAAGTTCCTACTGATGTTGCTATTTCCCAAAATGCCATTATTGATAGAATGATGTGTCATGTTAATTTAAAACAATATGATAAGGCTGAGACGCTTTTTAAACAAGTAAATAAAGGAACTAATGTTTACTATTTTGGGGTTATTAACTATTTGGCGGCTTTAAACGGGCTGAATAAATACGAAGAAATGTTAGCAATGCAAAGTGCTGTACCAAAAACATTTAAAGCATATAATATTTTTCTATACAATTTAGTAAATGCAGCAGAAGGTATTAAAGATTACAGTATGGCAATTCAATTTTGTGAACAAATCTTGGAGATTGATGATAATGAAAAGTATCGCTATAAAAAAGGGCTCTTTCAGTTTTATTTAAAACAATATGATTTGGCTATTAAAACATTAAACGACATCAATAGTTGGAACTATCAAGATGATTATGTTGATGTTGTGTACCTCTTTGGTTGTTGCTACGAAAAATTAGGAGACAAAGCAAAAGCAGAAGAATTTTTTGATGAGGCTTATTCACTGGAACATTCTAGTGTCTCTGCTATAGTTACACAAGAAAATGGAGAAAGACAGCAATTGTATGCAGGCGGTCGTGCCCCGTTTAAGCCCGAAATGGACTAGGTTTTATGGAGGAGGAATAATAATCATTTTTTCGAATTTATGGAAAGAGTTTACTGAGTTCCAAAAAGAACAATTAGACATTCATGGTTATGAAGAAGGTTTGTTTTCTGAGTCGTTCCAATGTGTAGCATATGGGGATGATGACAAAGACTGGTTGCGAAGTTATTTGGGAGCTGTGGGTGCGACTAATGAAACTTTGAATACGCTAGTTGAGAGCCTTTATTATATTGGACTTGCAACAGGAGACGGGAGCGGTTATGCTTTTTTAAAAATTAATGAAGGGCCAATCGATGAAAACCCAGTTCTTTTATGCAGTACAGATGGATATATAAACTTAGTAGCAAGTAATTTTACAGAACTATTAACGCTTTTAACGGTTGATGCTGAGCCGATGACAGGTGTTGACGATGAATTAGCGGCCTATTATAAAGATGATTGGGAGGAACATTCTCGTGCATACGGAGAGTTCGTTGCCTGGTTGGAAGCACGTAATATTCTTGTTATTCACGGAGAAGACGAGGCAGAAGTCGAAAGCGAAGAAATAATTAATAACGCAAATGATAAATATGGGAAAAATTTGCTAGCGTTTATGAATAGTTTATGATAGTAACAAGCTACAATGAGATTGATAAGTAAGATGAGAGCTCTAAATAAAATATATTCAAAAAAGCTCCAACAGGCGGTTTCGTCTATTGGAGCTTTTTGAAGTGGGTTAGTAATAAAAAGAATCTATTTTTCTGGACGAATAGTTTGTTTATTTCTATATTCAGCTGGTGTTATTCCATATTTTATTTGGAACTTTTTGTAAAACTGAGTAATATTAGACATTCCAACGAGATTGGCAATTTCCGATATCGCTTGCTCAGAAAATTCTAGGTATTGAGCAGCATTTCTTAGGCGTTGATCTGTCTGAATTTCTTTAAATGACTTTCCAAAAGTGCGTTTGATTAATTGAGATAGATACTTTGGATGGTAATTAAATATTTGAGCAGTTTCCTCTAATGTACATACCTCTGAATGTTTTTCTATATATTCAATAATTTTTAATAGATTGTTCGCATTACTGGAACTGATATGGACGATTTGTTTATCTTCATTTTCTTGATAATTACGTATTAATTGAATGAAAATCAAAGAAAAAAGTGCTTCAATAGAGTGTCGGCTGAATGAATCGTTTTTAAAGTATTCAGTAATAAGTTGACTAAAATAACTTTCAATGGTTGCATCACTGTTTCTGAAAAATAAATAACCATCATGATGATTATTTTGCGTAATTGCAGAAAATAAAAAAATAGTTAAAACACTTGCTTCTCCTAACCCCATAATAAATTCACGCGAAAAGAAATCATTACTTAAACTAATATTTATCACAATGTCATTTTCTGTTAGTTTTTCTTTTGAACGAATTACGTTGCGATCAACAATGCAAATATCACCTTTCGTTAATAGAATTTTTTCGTCATTAACAGTGTAGTTGCAAGTGCCAGAATAAACATAGTTAATATTTATATTACTATGTATATACGCAGGAACAGCAGTGAAGCGTGAGTCTCTACGGATTTCAATAATATTCTTTTTTAAGTTAGGAAGTTCAAATTTATATACACTAGTCCCATCAATAGAAACCCGAGACATTTTTTGGTAAACGGGACTGTGAAATAAAGGATTAGCTATATAATTTTTTTCGCTTTTTGTTAAATCAAAAATAGTATCTAAATAATTGTTGTTCACAAAATCACCTTACCTTTTGTTAGTTATAAACTAGAAAAGAATTATTGAAAACGGTTAATAAAAATATATACTTGTATTATAGCTAGCAAGAAATATTTGCGCAAGTATTGGTCTAATAAATCATTTAGGAGGACTTAGGATGAATACGAAAGTTTTGAGCGAAAAAATCCTAGATAATATTGGTGGAAGCCAAAATGTGAAAAATGCTACTCATTGTGCAACACGTTTACGAATCACTGTAAAAGATGAAACGCAAATTAACAAAGAAACAATAGATGAATTAGATGGTGTTCTTGGTAGTGTTAATACTGGAGGCCAATATCAAGTTATTATAGGGCAGAATGTAGG
Source organism: Listeria immobilis (assembly GCF_014322845.1). Taxonomy (NCBI): domain Bacteria; kingdom Bacillati; phylum Bacillota; class Bacilli; order Caryophanales; family Listeriaceae; genus Listeria; species Listeria immobilis. Next base: position 281,103 of record NZ_JAASUA010000003.1, read on the forward strand.
AAGGGTTTACGAAGAGTTTTCCAACCAATTACAAGATACAGCTAATGCAGGAGCTACTGAAGAGGAAGCAATTAGCGAAGAAAGTTCGAAAAAGTCTGTTTTCTCGAACATATTAGACACAATTAGTGGGATTTTCACGCCTTTATTACCAGCTATTACAGCGGCAGCGATGATAAAAACACTTTTAGTTATTTTAGATTTATTCCATCTCATTGATCAATCTGGAGGAACATATAAGGTTTTAACTTTTGCAGGAGATACCGCTTTTTATTTTATGCCTGTTTTAGTAGCGTTCTCAGCTTCAATGAAATTCAAGTTAAATCCATATTTAGGAGCTTTAATGGGTTTGTTGTTAATTCACCCAAGTTTTGTAACAATAGTGGCGGATAAAAATCCAATAAACTTATTCGGTTTTTTACCAGTAACATTAGCTAATTATAGTTCGACGGTTATTCCAATTATGCTAATTATCTGGATTGCCTCCTATGTTGATCGCTACGCTGATAAATTTTGTCCAGAAGCAGTGAAATTCTTTATTCGCCCATTAGCGACTTTCTTGGTGATGATTCCACTAGCTTTAGTAGTGATTGGACCATTGGGATACTTGGTTGGTATAGGATTAGAAAACGTAATTGATGCAATACAAGCGCATGCTATTTGGGTGTTGCCTCTAATTTTTGGAGCCTTATCACCAATATTTATTATGACAGGTATGCACTATGCAATTACAATCCCGCTAGTTTTACAGTCTATCTCGTCAAATGGATTTGATATGTTAGGAATTGGCTTTTTAGTAGCAAATATTGCACAAGGAGGCGCTGCTTTTGCTGTTGGACGCTATGCCAAAGCGACACAAGTTAAAAGTTTAGCATACTCATCTGGCTTTACGGCACTTCTTGGTATAACTGAACCAGCATTATATGGAGTTAATTTAAAGTATAAAAAACCATTTTTAGCGGTAATGATTGCTGGTGGAATTAGTGGACTGCTAGCCGGAATATTAAGTGTCAAACGAATGACATTTGCGCCAACTGGATTAACAACCTTACCAATTTTTATAGACCCAGCTAATCCTTGGAATTTGATTTTTGCAATCTTGGCTTCGGTGTTAAGTTTTATTCTAGCGTTTATTTTAACTACAGCATTTATTTATAAGGATAATCATTTACAAAAAGAACTAGGGGGAAAATGAAATGAATAAACAATTTCCAGATAATTTTTTATGGGGAGGAGCAATTTCTTCGGCACAAGCAGAAGGAGGCTACCTAGAAGATGGAAAAGGAATAGATACGCAGTCAATGCGCTATTTTAATCCAGAATGGGACCGAAAGAAACGAGACGAAAATCGTAATATTAATATGACTTCTGAACGTTTTCAAGCAGCTTTAGAAACACAAGACGAAGTGACTTACCCATTTCGTCATGGGATTGATTTTTATCATCGGTATAAGGAAGATTTAGCGCTTTTAGAGGAAATGGGTATGCGGGTGTTTCGGACATCCATCGATTGGTCGCGAATTTATCCAAATGGGGATGATGAAGCGCCGAATGAAGCAGGTATTCAATTTTATATTGACCTATTTACAACATGCCGTGCTAAAGGAATGAAAGTATTTGCGACTATGCTGCATTATGGAATGCCAATTAATTTGGTTACTAAATATGGCGGTTGGAAAAATCGTAAAACTATTTTCTTTTTTGAAAAATATGCTCGTACTTTATATGAGAGACTTGGAGATTTAGTTGATTACTGGTTGCCTTTTAATGAAATCAACTGCAATAGATTTAATCCTTATAATGGATGTGCGGTTATCAAAGATCAAGAGGAGAACTATAATCAAACTATTTTCCAAGCAGCGCATCATCAATTTCTAGCCAATGCGCTTGCAGTTAAGGCGGGTTTTGAATTATTGGAACAGCCGATGATTGGTGGTATGATTGCTCGATTTACTACTTATCCAGCAACTTGTAAACCAGAAGATGTAATGCAAGCAATTTTAGATGAAAATTATAAAAACTATTTTTACACAGATGTACTAGCTCGAGGGAAATATCCTAGTTACACAAACCGCATGTTGGAAGAACTTAATGTACAATTAGAAATGGAAGAGGGAGATTTAGAACTACTACAAGAAAATACAGTTAATTTTATGTCATTTTCTTATTATATGTCTATGATAGCAAGTGTAGACCCTGATTATGAAATCACAAGCGGAAATTTACTTAGTGGAATGAAGAATCCATATTTAGAAACTAGTGATTGGGGCTGGCAAATTGACCCAATTGGTTTACGAGTTTCACTAAATGAAATGTATGACCGTTATCAACTACCAATTTTTATCGCGGAGAATGGTTTAGGTGCGTATGATACAGTAGGAGAAGATGGTAGTATTCATGACGATTATCGTATCGACTATTTAGCAAAACATGTGGAACAGATGGCAGAAGCAATTCATGATGGAGTAGACCTAATCGGCTACACAATGTGGGGCATTATTGATATTGTAAGTTGTGGAACTATTGAGATGTCAAAACGATATGGTGTCATTTATGTTGATTTAGATGATGCAGGTAAAGGAAGTTATGAACGTAAGAAAAAAGACTCTTTTGCATGGTATAAAAAAGTAATTGAAACAAATGGAGTCTCACTAAATTAAAATAATAAAACAAGCAGCAACCAATCTTAGTCATTGGTTGCTGCTTGTTTTTCGATAAAGAAATCGCCAATTTGGTTGACGAGTTCTTCATTTACAGAATAAATATGTGTGGTACCTTCCTTTCGTAAATGAATAAGTTTAGCTTCTTTTAGCAGTTTAATATGATGGGATAATGTGGATTTTGAGACATTGTAAGTTGTTCCGGAAAAGCGTTTCTCCTTGTTTTTGATGAGGCATAGAAAAATATCAAGGCGGATTGGATCGCTTAATGCTTGGAATATTAATAATAATTCGGGTTTGGATAATTCATTCGTCTTTTTCATATAAACTATCATATCATAATTTGCTTTTTAATTGCATGGAAGTTGCAGCTATGTTATATTGTTATAGTTCGAAAAAAATCGAACTATAAACTTGGAAAGAAGATGTTTTGAAATGTTGCATATTGAAGCGCAAATCACGATAAAAGCCGAACAAACCGAAGCTTTTTTACAAGCAGTCAAAGAAGTTATTGCAGCAACCAGAGCCGAAGCAGGAAATCATGGCTATGAATTAGTGCAATCTACTGAAAACGAGACAGTATATTATATGCTAGAAAAATGGACAGATATGGACGCGATTACAAGACATAACGAGAGCGAACATTTTAAAAACTTCCAAAAACAAGCAGCTAATTTTGTTGCAAAACCACTAGAAGTTGCCGTTTTAACACCAATAGAATTTTAAGGAGGAAAAAAGATGACTTATTTAAATAATGATTTTGAAGACTTAATGAAAAACCGCCGTTCAATTAGAGAATACGACGAAACGGTGAAAATTAGCCAAGAAGAAATGCAAAACATCCTAACAGATGCAGTAACAGCTCCTTCTTCCGTAAATATGCAACCATGGCGTTTTGTTGTAGTGGAAAGCGATGCAGGAAAAGAAAAACTAAAACCGCTAATTCGTTTTAATACCCTACAAAATGACACTTCCTCAGCGATGATTTTGCTTTTTGGAGATTTAAATAACTTCGAAAATGGCGAAAAAATTTATGGCGGTGCAGTAGAACGTGGTCTTATGCCAGCTGATGTAAAAGAACAACAAATGGCGAAACTGAGCCAATATTTTGAAGCAATCCCGCGTTCCGAGTCTGAACGAGTTGTTTTAATTGATGGTGGAATTGTTGCAATGCAGCTAATGCTTGTTGCTCGTGCTCATGGCTATGATACAAATCCGATTGGTGGATTTGAACGTACAGAAGTTGCCAAAGCTTTTGACATGGATCCAGAGCGCTATGTACCAGTAATGATTTTATCGATTGGTAAAGCTAAAAGTGACGGATACCAGTCTTACCGTTTACCAATTACTGATGTTACGACATTTGCATAAAATGAACCGAAATAATGCAAGGGGATTACGTATCTCCTTGTTTTTTTATGTTTCTTCGTTATATAATTAATTTACATAAACGAAGGAGGCCAAGCAATTATGACTATTAAAATCACTCGCAAGGCTGGTACTTTAGGCGGTATATCACCAACAAAAATTAAGATAGAGAATGAAGGAAATGTGGAATTGAATGACGGGGAATCCTATTTCTTTATGCCAAAAAAAGAGAAAACAAAAGTGAAAGTTAATCAGTGGCTTTCGGGAAGTCAAGAAGTAGAGCTAGATAATAATAGTAAAGTCTTGCTTATACTTAATACCAAAGCAATCGTCCTATATTATGCGATGTATCCGTTTTTAATAGTTGGTTTTTTGATGACTAGTATTGTTTCAACAGTAATCGCTTTAACACTATGTATTGCGTCCTTTTTTTACGCTAGAAAAAACTGGTTTAAAATTGTGAAAACAGAAAATTAATTTTAGGAAAGATAGCACTGACAAATGGCTAAAGCTGCTTAAAAGGTAATTCGTGGTAAAAAAAAGAAAATTTTGGAGCAATCGTAGTATAAAGATTTAAAATGTAAGGATTTTTAAATTAGTTTGATTAGCATGTGCAAACAGTGACAGCCTTTTATATGATTTGTTTAAAACCACGAAGCGTGCAGGCTTATACGTGGTTTTTATTTTTTGTTGTTTATGATTGTTGCGGTTAGGGCGATAAAAGCAATCATAAGCGCAAGACTCTCGAAAAAAGTCACATGTTTATCCTTTCTAGATAACGCCTCAAAATAATATCACCATAAACTTGCTCACCATTTTAGTATGATTACAAAAATATACATGTAACTGGATAATATTATTTAATTAATTCTTTTTTCGCGAAAAATACAAACAAGACAACACGATTATTCTTATTTTAAAACTATTTGGTTTATCCCACTGTTTTTCCATCTAAAATAGTACAATCTAACGAGAAAAAGCCATTAAATAGAAGACAAGATGCCAGTAGCGTATTACAATGAAGAAAAGAATAATGAAGAGGTGCAGAGGATGTATTTTGTATATGATATTGGCGGGACTTTTATAAAATTTGCTTTAATGGAAAATAATGGTGTTATAAAAATGAAAGATAAATTTCCTACTACAGCCAAAAGTGCCGAAGAATTAGTAGCGCAAATGATAGAGAAATTTTTACCTTATAAAGATAGTGTGAAGGGTATTGCAGTAAGTTGTCCGGGTGTGGTGGATACAGAAAAAGGCGTAATTTATCAAGGTGGTTCACTTTTATTTATGCATGAAAAAAACTTGGCTGAAATGCTTGCTCGGGAATGTCATGTGCCAGTTATTATTCAAAATGATGCGAAAAGTGCAGCGCTTGCGGAACTTTGGTTAGGTGTGGCGAAAGAGGCGGATAGTGCAGTAATTTTAACATTAGGAAGTGGAGTTGGTGGCGGTATTATTATGAATGGTAAGCTGCAATCAGGGTACCATTTAATGGCTGGAGAAGTAAGTTTTATACAAACAGACTTTAATACAAAGAAAATGCGCGGTAACTTTTTTGGTCGAAGTGGGTCGGCTGTGGAACTGATTAGACGAATAGCGACAAAGAAAAATTTAATTGATAAAAAAGATGGCGAGCAAGTTTTTGAGTTGATTACACAAGGCGACGAGGAAGCAAATACTATTTTTAACGACTATATATACGAACTGGCGATTCAAATTTTAAATATCCAATATTTAATTGATCCAGAAATTATTGCTATAGGAGGCGGAATTAGCGCACAACCAATTGTTGTCAAACGTCTAAATGAAGTGGTATCAGAAATCAAAGCTGCTAATCCTTTCCATTCAGCAAAACCAAGTATCATCACCTGTCGTTTCCAAAATGATGCTAATTTGTATGGAGCTCTTTATAACTTTTTCTTGCAATATAAATAAAAAAAAGGAAACTAATCTTGTAAGCCCTCTATAGTAAACTTAAAATTTAACGATAGATGGAATGCAATTTAGTTTCCTTTTTGTTTTAAAGTGCTTGAAGCATATCAAACTGAGACTGATATAAATTATAATAGTAACCGTGTTGGGCCATTAATTCATCATGACTACCCGCTTCCTGTATTCGCCCATTATCAATATAAAATATTCGCGAACTGTTTTTAATAGTTGAAAGTCGATGCGCGATAATAAAGGATGTGCGCCCTTCAAGAAGTTTTTCCAGTCCCTCTTGAAGTAAAATTTCTGTCTGTGTATCAATACTCGAAGTTGCTTCATCAAGAATAAGGATTTTCGGGTCAGCGAGTAATGCTCGAGCAAAAGAAATGAGCTGCCGTTGACCAGCGGAAAGAGTGCTACCACGTTCTTTCACTTCTGTATAGTAACCATCTTTTAAATCAGCTATAAAATCGTGAGCACGCACAACTTTGGCAGCGGCAATAACTTCTTCTTCCGTAGCATCTAATTTTCCATAGCGAATGTTTTCGATAATTGTTCCAGAGAAAATAAATGTATCTTGGAGCATAACCCCCATTTGTTCTCGAAGTGATTGTAATGTGACTCCCTGAATATTCTCGTCATCAATTAAAATTTCACCAGAATTAATATTATAAAAACGGCTTAGTAAATTAATAATCGTCGTTTTTCCCGCGCCAGTAGGACCAACTAAGGCAATGGATTCACCTGCATCCACATGGAAATTAATGCCTTTTAATATATCATGACCTTCTTCATAACGAAAATAAACATCTTTAAAGTCAACATTTCCAACGATTTGTGGCATTTTCTTTGCATTTGGTAAATCTTTAATATCGGGTTCCACATCCATCGTTTCAAAAATCCGTTCTAAATAAGTAGTAGCAGTAATTAGCGAGTTATAAAAGTTTCCGATATTAATTACTGGATTCCAAAAGTTCCCAACATAGCCAATAAAGGCGATAAGTGTCCCGGTGGAAACATCTACACCATAACCTCTAATCCCAACAAAGTAAATAAGGCAGGTTGTCATAACGGCAATATTTTGCACTCCAGGCCAAAGCAAAAATTGAATTTTTACGGCTTTCATCCAAGACGTCCGATAATCGTTACTTACTTCTGTAAAAATCTCAAAATTTTGCTCTTCGCGTGAAAAACTCTGGGTTACTTTTATACCTGCAATACTTTCATGGATATAGGCGTTCATATTAGATTGTTTATTGCTTAAAACCTGATAAGCTTTTCGTTGCGCAGTTTTAATCACCATGACAATAACAAAAAGCACGGGTAGAAGTGCTAAACTATAAAGTGTCAAAACAGGATCTATCATTAACATAAATCCAAGTGTAACTAGAACACTCAAAATATCCGAAATCAAATTAATAAGGCCATTTGAAAGTAAATCACTCAACATATTAATATAGTTAACAACCCGGATAAGAATTTTTCCGTGAGGTCTGCTATCAAAGTAAGAAAATGGTAGTTTTTGCAAATGACCAAAAATGGCGGTTCTCATGTCTTTCAAAATGTCCTGCCCAATTAGCGTAATGGATTTAATTCGATAGCGCATACATAGTCCAGTTACTACAACCGAAGCAATAAAGATAATCGCAATCCAGAAAAGTTGGGTCATATTTTTATTTGGAATGGTATCATCAATGACAATTTTTGTTAAGAAAGGACCAATCATTGTTGCTACATTGGCAAGTAAGATAATAAATAGTGTTAGGTAAATAGATTTCTGGTATGGTTTTACATAAACAAAAATCCGTTTTAAATGTGCAGAACTAAATGCTGTTTCTAACTCTTCATCAACATCAAATTTATTTCTAGCCATTCGCGCTCGCCTCCATTCCCAGCTGCTTATTGTAAGTATCAAAATAATAACCTTTTTTAGCTAGCAAACTTGTATGTGTTCCTCGTTCAATAATTTCACCATGTTTTAAAATTAAAATTTCATCGGCATCTTTTACAGAAGAAATCCGGTGAGCGATAATAAAAGTGGTTGTGTTTTCGGTGATTTTCTTCAACTCGCCTTGGATTTTCACTTCTGTTTCCATATCCACCGCAGAAGTTGTATCATCTAGAATTAAAATAGAGGGGTTTTTTAAGAGTGCACGAGCAAGAGAAATCCGCTGTTTTTGCCCGCCAGATAGCCCGACTCCACGTTCGCCAACAATTGTGTTATAACTCTCAGGCATGGTTTCAATAAAATGGTCTGCATCGGCAATTCGAGCCATTCGCCGGACTTCTTCCATCGTTGCATCCGGGGCGCCAAATGCTATATTTCCTTCAATAGTGTCGGAAAAAAGGAAAATATCTTGCATAACTGTGGCGATATGATTTCTAAGTTCTCGCACATGCCATTTTTTAGCATCCACACCATCAAGTAAAATTTCCCCGGAAGTTGGATCATAAAATCGGCAAATTAAGTTAACTAGAGTAGATTTTCCAGCACCGGTTTCCCCTAAAATAGCAATGGTTTGGCCAGGGGAAGCTTTTAAAGAAATATTTTTTAGAACATCGGTTTTTGGATCATCTTCAAAATGAAAGCTAACGTTTTTAAATTCAACAAATCCTTGAAGCGAAGGGGCTGATTTTTCGGCATGAATGGGAATTTTTGCAGTGGTAGCCATCATATCTTGAATTTTAAAAGATGAGGCAACAAAACGTTGAACATCATTAATTAACCAACCACTCATCCGCATGGGACCATTTAGCATCCATAAGAAACCATTAAAAGCAACTAAGTCTCCAAGTGTCATTTGCCCTTTAATGACTAAAAAGCCACCAAAAACAAGTGTGATAACTACTAAAATTCCAGCAAGAGAATCCAATATAGGTAGATAAGCTCTAGAAACTGCTGCAGAATCCAGATTGCGTTGTTTAAAATCTTCGTTATGTTCATGGAATTTCTTCATTTCAAAATCTTCTCGTGCAAATGCTTTAACGACACGATTTCCGCTAATATTTTCTTCCACCATTGAATTAAGTCGCGAAAAGCTTTCTCGAATTTCATAAAAGACTGGTTGCGCTTTGCTAGACATTTTTATAGTTAGAAAAGCGATAAGCGGTGTTATAATCACAAGCGCCAGCGTTAATTTCCAGTCAATAGTCGTCATAATAACTATGGCGAATGTAAATAAGAAAATGTTTTCCAAAATATTATAAGATACCCAGGAAATAAAATGACGAATTGCATCAGTGTCCCCGGTCATCCGTGCCATAATATCACCAACTCGAGTGTTATTAAAAAAATCAAAATCCAATGATTGTAATTTTTTATAGAGATCTTCTCGAATTTGGAAAAGGGAGTTTTGACCAATTCGTTCACACATAATTTGATAGGTATAACGACAAATTGTTCGAATAACTGTCGAAACTATCATGATTAATAGTAGCGGGATAAGTAATTTAGGCTGATTTTTATAAACAACATCATCAATTACTTTTCCACCAAGTAACGGATAAATAATACTAATACCAGAAGCAATAAAAATTAAAATAAGTACACCAATCATAAGCAGCCGATAATTTCTTACGTACTGCCAAATCCATTTTACACTCTTCACTCGTTTCACTTCCTTTTACTTTATATACATCCATTTAGTTTACACCCCTGATTTGGAAAGAGAATGGTTTATATTCGCTGGAAGCATGGACAATGTTATATAATTAAAAGATAAATGTAAACGTTATTATTATGGAGGTGAAAAGATGCTAAAAATAAATACTACTACGTTCAATCCGCAAATTTTGTATATTGCTAGTTATTATACGAATGAGGCTCGGATTGGCGAAAATCACCATCATGATTTTTTAGAAATGTCGATTATTTGCGAAGGGACGGGTATCTATAATATTGAAGGTGAGCAAGTAAAGCTTTGTGCAGGTGACGTGCTTATTTTTAATCCGGGAGTAAAGCATTATGATATTACCGAACCTGGGATGACCAATGTGCAACTCCATATCGGATTTCGTAACTTTACGTTGGAAGGCTATGCAAGAAACACTTTTCCATTTAAAAAAGCTTTTTTGCGGAAAAAAGAGACTGAATCTGCCATTTTAGATATAGCTAGGCAGATAATGGAAGAAAAAGATGCTGAAAAACCTGGTTATGATTTAATTTTGAAAGCTTTTGTCATGCAATTGATTATCCATATTTTACGTGAAGCAACTCCGGAACAACTTGAGAACAATGGGGTGAAATTATCAACAGAAGAACAACAAAAACAGCTGCTTGTAAACGAAATTATTCACTATATGGAAAAGCACCATACCGAAGACGTTTCGCTCTCCACTTTGTCACAGACGATGTATATTAGCCCGGCGTATATCTCCAAAGTATTTAAAGAAGAAACAGGAGAGTCGCCAATCAATTACTTAATAAAAATTCGCCTTGCACGTGCGGAAGAACTACTCAAAAATAAAGATATTACTGTAAAACAAGCAGCAAATATGGTTGGCTATAACGATGCTTATTATTTTAGCAAGCTTTTTAAAAAATATTACGGCTTTCCACCCTCTGAAAATTGGCGAAAATCTAGTTAATTTAGGATACAAGTTAATGGGGTAGAAGTTTAAAAGTAACCAAAATACAGTTTACGCTAACGACGAGCGAAACCTATGATAGAAAGAAGGAAGCAGTGATGCGCTATGACGAAGCCTTAAGTTATTTAAAAACAAATAGTATTAAACGACAAGAAGAAGGCACTGAAATCATTTTTAAAATGGCAGCGGATACATTGGAGGGAAACTTAGATCCATTTTTATTAAAAGATATTAAAAAAAATGTCGAAACTGCAATTGAAACGACACCTCAAGAAACCGCAATACCAGATTTTTCTAACTTAGAAATAGCCACAGCCGCAGCACTTCAAATGAGAGCAACAATGGGAAGTCCCAATATAGATTTAACACAAGGTATACAAACAGAGACGGCTGTTGTATCAGGTGAATTTGGGGATATTCCAATTCGGATTTACCGTCCTGATTCACAAGGTCAACTAGCGCCAGCACTGATTTATTATCATGGCGGAGGATTTATAGGAGGTACGCCAGCTGTAGTAGAAAACTTTTGCAAAGGGATAGCGGAAAAATCAGCGGCTGTCGTCATTAATGTGGAGTACCATTTAGCACCAGAATTTCCCGCTCCAGCAGCACCGAAAGATTGTTTTTGTATACTAAATTGGGTAGTAGAAAACAGCGAAAATCTCCAAATTGATCCAACCAAAATTGGTGTTTCTGGAGATAGTGCGGGAGGAACTTTAGCTGCAGCAGTTAGTTATATGGACCGAGAAGCCAAAACTAATTATGTAGGTTTCCAAGCCCTGCTATATCCTGCGCTTACTTTGTTTGCTGCTGATAATGAAAAATATTCATGGGATATTAAAAAGTTTGCTGCATCCGAAACAACTAAACCGCTCGTTACTCCAGGAATTATTGGAATGAACAATTCAGGATTATTGTTACGAACAGTTTATCTTAGAGGCAAAGACCCAACTTCACCCATTTATTCCCCGTTATCGGCAACTGATAAAAGCATTTATACGCCGACATTGATTATTAGCGCAGAATTTGATGGACTTAGGGCTTTAGCGGCTGTTTTTACGAAACAATTAATAGCCAGTGGTGTAAATACAAAAGCGATAGTTTACCAAGGAATGTGTCATGCCTTTATCGATAAATACGGGATTTTTCCACAAGCAGAAGATGCCGCAGATGAAATCGCCAAAATGATGAAAACAATATTTTAAAGAAGCAAGGCAGGTGTTTTTCGGAATACCTGTTTTTATTTTGCTAAACTTTGCGGTTAGCAGTAAAAGTATACTAGAATAGAGAAGAGAAATGGGAAGGAATGATAGGTTATATGAAATTTCAACTTTTTATCCAACCAAAATTAGATGTTATCCAAGGAAATATTATTGAATATGAAATACTTCTTCGAGATGATAGTGAAATTCCTAGATTTCCTTTGTCAGAGTTAGAGAATGTCCTTGCAGATGAGGAACTATATGCTATTTATTCAGATTGGTTTAATGAAGCATTTTTAGATGTCTTAAATAAATATCCAAATGATCGATTTGCCATTAATATCGCACCACAACAGCTTTTTTATATGGAAACAATTCATTGGTTTGAGCGGCTAAAGAGCGAAAGTCATCGAATTACAGTAGAAATTACAGAAGATATTTTTGATGTTCCCGCACACAAGCGACATTTAAATGCAAATGACAAAGATGCTTTTATACTTAATAAAATAAAAGTGATACATGGGCTAGGCTATCATATTGCAATGGATGATGTTAGCTGTGGACTCAATAGTTTGGAACGTGTAGTGAGTTATTTGCCTTATATAACCGAAATTAAGTTTTCTTTAATTCACTTTGAAAAGATAGATTTAGAGGACTTGCTTTATTTTGTTAAAGCATGGGCTAATTTTGCCCACAAGAACAAATTGGGTTTTGTAGTGGAAGGAATTGAAACAAAAGAAACCATGACTCTACTTGAAAGTCATGGCGTCACTATTTTCCAAGGTTATTTAGTTAATAAACCATTTCCAGTATGAAATTACTCCACCTGATTTTGTAAGTTTTGATAAGATTCAATTGTTATCGGCTTTTTGCAAGAAAGTAAGCCTTTTTTCCGCATTTTTTCTAGTGCTTCTGTAATTCTCGCCCGACTAGATCGACAATAATCAGCTAAAAGTGACTGGGTAATATAAGAGGGAAGAATAATTTGATCGCCTTGTTGATGCAGGTTTAATAGCTCAACAATTTCAATTAAAACATTAATCGCCTTATAAAATGGTGGTTGATTAATGTTTCTATAATTTTTTGCTGTAAACATATATTTAATGATAACATTATCTAATATTTGGTGGAAGATTTGAGGATTAGCATACAAATAATTAAGAAAAAGTTCTCGATTTATAAGGATGGCGGTTCCATCGGTAAGAGCGCGCACACGATAATCTATGCGATGTGGTGCTACATCTGTTTCGAGTAATAATTCTACTCCAAAAAGCATGGATTTAGCAATAAGTCCGTTTATTAGCCAACGACCGTCTGCTGTATGTCCCTCGGTGGTAGCCGCACCAGACATAATAATTCCAATATGCATTTTATAATTTCCATCAACATCAGATGAATGGATAATATCACCTTTGCAAAAAGAAAGTCTATTTGAATATTCGTGGGAGATAACGTCTAAAAAATCTTTAATGTAAATCATTTATCAAAACTCCTATGTGAAATAGATTTAATTCACATTATTTACTACCTAATAAAATTACTGTACTCTCAAAAGGTGTGAAAAGATACGCAAATAACGATTTTTTCACAAAAAAGACGATAAAAAGACACATTTTAGACACAAATAACCACTTTTTTAAGTTTTGTGCATTGTATTAATAAAAAGTTTTGCCTGATAAACAAACTGCTTTTTTAAAAAATTATAGCGAATAAAATGGATGCAGAAAACTATTAGTAATAAACTGGAGGAGCAACAAAAAAGAAGAGGCTCAAAATCATGAGTCCCTTCAAAATTTTTTATAAACATCAATCGAACTGCCAAAATTAATTAAATAATCGCCACAATCATACATTGGACCAAATTTTTCTGCGTAATGCGTAACTGTATGGCGCAAAAATTCCTCAGTTACTTCTAAAAACTCTGCAACCTCAAAATATTCCCGTAGTCCTAGATAAAAACAAGTAATTATATCTTCAAGTGGAACCATCTCTTCGTATCCTTTTCTTCGGGCGAAAAGCTCTTGTTTTTTATCCATAATTGTTTCTTGCTTCGTAATATTGCCAACTGTGTACTTGTGATGCATTAATTCTTCTGCTAAAATACAACCTTTTTCAATGGTGGATTGGTTTTTATTAATCAAAATTGTCCCATTTAAATATAAACCAGGTAGTTTATAAGGCATTTTTTCTTCTCTAATGGTTACTTCATCTTGGTATTTGGCTACCAATTTTTCATACAATAAGATCACATCCCGCGATGGAGTTTTTTCTTCATCTCTATATAAGCTAGTATATCCCGTAATTCTTCATCTGTTACATCGTCGTCAATATGGGCTGCAACTGTCATTCCGCGTTCATCAACAGGAGGAAGGTTTCTTTCTGGAAAAAAGTCATCTAATCGTTTGTTAAAAATCTTCGCAAGTTCAAATAAAACATCCTGGTTTGCTTTACGATCACCATTTTCGTAGCGACTAATTGTTTGGCGCGTGGTCTGCAAACGTTCCGCTAGTGCTTCTTGATTTAACCCACGTTCCTCACGATATTGTTTTATTTTATTTCCTACAAATTTATTTAACTCCATAATAATTGTCCTCCACGTGTTTATGTTAATAGTGTAGCACTTTTAGCACCAAAATGGAACTTTTTCGGACTAAATTGTTTTATTTAATTTACTTGTAACCAAAATGGTGCTATAATAAAGTTATATTAAAAATAAAAACAACACAATTTTACACCAAAAGCACCGAAACGGTGACAAGGTTGTTCAAAATGGATGAATAAATTTAGGAGATGGAAGTGAAAATGATGGATAGAAAACTTCTGAAAGAAAAACAAATACAATTAATTTTTCAGCTAGAACAAGAAGAAAACAGATTTGTAAGGAAAAGATTATTAGAAGAACTAGAATACTTTGAAGCATTAGGAGACGAAGAAAAAGGGCTTTTAACAGCGGAGCAAAAATTACTTATTTTATCACCACAAGAGTACTTAACATACAAAAAGACATTTTCCGATGCTCAAATTAGCAACTTAATTGGCATATCTAGATCTTCACTCGCAGAATGGAAACGAAAAAAAGGACTGTCAAAAAAGCAACGACCTCGAAATCAACAAGAGATGATTCAGATTTTAGCATACCATTTAGATAAAACAGAAGAGGAAATAAGCCGTTTGCCCGATGCAACGATTGAATGCCAGTATGAAGCGTTCGTAATTAACGAAGCCCATAATTAAGGAGTGATTATATTGCAAGTACTTGTTTTACCAGAAAATAAAGAGATTAATTATATAAAAACCGTCCAAGAAGTAAAGCGGTTTTTCGCAGATTTTCAGCGTTTTCGAATGATATGTGGATTATCACAGAAGCCAAAGCTAGAAAAAAATGGTTGCTTGGAAGAACCTGTTTTTAACACAATTACATTTTCTGCTAGACATGATAAGGAACTAATTCGCGAGGCGCAGTGGCTAGTGGAGAAATACACAACAATACTCAATCAAATGGATGCACTTTATCGAACTATTTTACTAAGCTGCTATATCGAACGAAAGCAGGATGTAGCGATTATGATGGATTTGCCCTATGAAATCGCCCAATTTAAACGAATAAAAAAACGAGCAGTTTTGGAGCTTGCTGCGGTTTTGGGGATTTTGGTTAGGAAAGCATGATACTTTTGCGATATTTTTCTAAGTTATTTTTGCAGTAATATAAAGATAAGGAAATTGTCCAGTATGCGGATGACAATAAAAGCTGCATCAGAATTTGGGTGCACCGTTATTCTGATAGAAACACGTATTTGTTTTGAATTTGGATGATAATCCGTTGATATAAACAAATGATCTATTTAAGGAGTAAGACTCGGAGGAATGAATTATTAAGAATGGTCTCGACCGAGTTTTATGTTCTATTTTTAAGGAGTGAATGCTTAGTGAAGAGTTTGAACTTCATGAGAGTCTTAGAAGCAGCCAAAACTATGCTTCAAGAAAAAGGTGGAATCAATGTTTCTATTGTAATGCAAAATCAAGTAGATACTCCAACAACAATAATGGAAATGATTGAACAAGAAGAAGAAGAAAGTCGAACAGTGTGGAAAGAAATTTATCGTCTTGCAATCCATCATTATTCAAGTGAGTTGGATGTTGCAAAAATCGATTTAATTGATACGCTGATGCAATCGGGTTTCATTTTGCCAGAAGGGTATGAACTACTTACTATTAGGCATTATGGAAAACAAAATTTAGTAAAAGAAGGCAATTTAACACATGCGAAAATAAGCTTTGAAATAGTTATTTGTCGCAATTTAAAAGTGAAAATTTAGGAGGAATTATTAATGGCATTTGAAGAAAATTTATATTGTGATTATACACCGGGAGCTGCTAAAGCTGTTGCTGGGAAAGATGTGGTTTTAGCAATTTTTAATGCGGCAGGAGATAAATTACTAGCCGTTGCAGGTCAACAAGGTTTAACGATTAATCGTTCTAAAGATAGTATCGAGATTACCTCAAAAGATACAATTGGTGGTTGGAAATCTAAAATTGGCGGAATGAAAGAATGGTCAATCGAAAATGACGGTCTATATGTGGCCGATGCAGATTCTCACCAAGAATTGGCGAAATATTTTGAAAGTGATAGTCCGGTTTGTGTTAAAGTCATTAATCAAGCTTCTAAAAAAGGTTTGTTTGGTGGTTTGGCAATTGTAGCTGACTATAGTTTTGAAGCACCTTTTGATGAAGCGATGACTTATTCCATAAAACTTGATGGAATGGGTGCACTTGTTGATTTAACAATTACTGAGGGCGGAGATCAAATGCCCGGAGATGAACCAGTAACACTAGCGGAATAAAATAGAAAGCCACTACAAAAAGTGGCTTTTCCTTAGGAGGAAATGGAATGTTTGAAGTGAATGATACAACCTATATTTTACGATTTAATAAGCAAAAAGTGAAAACGGTCGAACTAACAACTGGAATTAGTTTGGTGGCTGCTTTAACTGCTAATAAAGGAATTCTAAGTTATCAAGTTATTGAAACGCTATTTGTTTCTGGCTTAGTTGAAGAAAAAGGGCTAGTAGCTGTAAAACAAAAAGAAGCATTAGAAATTTTTGACAAATTAGTAGAAGAACAGGGTTTAATTTCTTTAAATGTAGCTGTTATTGAGAAATTACAAGAGGATATGGGTTTTTTGTTCCGATAAAACAAATTGAGTTTGAATATTTTGGAGCAGAAGATGGAGAAACTGCAAATGAAACAAATAATGATTTTGAACTTGAGAAACAGCTAGCTTTTTTCGTAGTTAATTTTCATATGACTAAACACGATTTTGAAGAGTTAACAGAGATAGAAAAAAATTTCATTATGAAAGAATGGGAAAATAAAGTCATTTTTGAATCTACAATGATGCGAAATGCAGTATTAAATGCTGAACAAAATCTCAATCGAAAACGTAATTCTCGCTTTATTGATTTACACAAAAAACGTCAAAAGAAAGCGGACGTAAATTATACGGTAAATGCACTCCAAGCAATTTCCGAAAATGAGGAACAAGAAGGAAAAGGATGGATTGACCGCATTTATCAAGCAAATGGTTTACAGAAACCAAAAAATAAAAAAGAAAGGGGGAAAATTAATGGCGGATAATAAAAAAATAAATTTAGAAATGAATGATACGGCTTTAATTGCTCAAATGAGTCAACTAGATCAAATGGTTTCAACAGTCGAAAGGCGCTTTACTGAAATGAAAATGACTATTGAAGATACTGGAAATGCAGATCCTGGATCAAAAATTTCTAACTCTCTAGGTGGCCTACAATCCAGTGTTGCCTCAATCAGTGATGCTTTTAGTTTATTAGGGTCTAGTGGAGAGTCTATAACTTCAGGTTTTGGTGCTGCGGTAGGATCTGTTGGAGGAATCACAGACGCATTTAAAAATCTTGGTTCCAGTGTTCAAAATGGTTCACTCTTTTCAAGCCTAGCAACAGGTATTGGTGGTATGGGAAGTATGCTAAATGGTGTTGTTGGCGGTGTGCAAGGTATTAGTAACTTAGCTAGTGGATTTATGGAGTTGAAAAAAAGCGTAGGTGGTTTAATGTCTTCCGTCGGTGGTGTTTCAGGAATTATGTCTAAGCTAACTTCTCCAATGGGGCTAGTTATTATCGGGATTGTTGCGCTTGTGGCAGCATTTGCTTATTTAATGTCAACTAATGAATCATTTAGAAATTCAGTTATGTCAGTCGTTACACAGGTTGGTCAATTATTTGGACAATTAATAGCAACCTTGATGCCTATTATTATGCAAATTGTTACTGCGGTTGGTCAAATTGGAGCAGCTTTAATGCCGATTGTCGTGCAATTTATCGCATTCTTTGCACAACTTTTAGCACAATTAATGCCATTTATCTCCATGCTTGTATCCATGCTTATGCCCGTAATAATGCAAATTGTCCAAGCCGTCATGTCGCTTGTGTCAGCGCTTTTACCAAGTATTATGGCTATTATTCAAGGTATTATGGGAGTTATTCAGTTCTTAATTCCAATCATTATTCAAATTGCCACTGTAGTAATACAAATTGTTGTGACGATTATTTCATACATTAGTAAAATTATACCCGTCGTCATGATGATCATTGGAGTCATTATTTCTGTTATTACTACAATTATTAATTATATTGTTGTGATCGCAACGACAATTATAAGTATTATCGGTAAAATCATTAGTTTCGTTGCTAGCGTAATTACTGCAATCATGGGTATTGTTCAACCGATTATTGGATTTATCACCAATATCTTTAACTCAATAGTTGCTGTTATTGGGGCAGCTTTCCAGATGGTTTTTGCAGTAGCATCAAAAATTTGGAACGCTATTTTAGCAACCATTTCGGGGATTATTGAAGGGATCAAGTCAATTATTACAGGAATATCAACCACAGTTTCATCAGTCTTTAATGGAGTGAAACGAATTATTACTGGGGTTTTTGAAGGTATTAAAAGTGCCTGGGGTGGTTTAACAAATTTTGTGGGAACTATTTTTGACGGTGTTTCGAGTGCAATTCAAAATGTAGTAGATAATGTCAAAGGATTTGTGAATGTAGTGATTCGTGGAATTAACTCGGCAATCGGGCTTATTAATAAAATCCCAGGTGTAGAGATTGGTAGGATTCCGCAACTGATTTCGGGGACAACAAACTTCCAAGGCGGTTTTGCAAGGATGAATGAAGGCGGTCGAGGCGAGATGGTTGTATTACCATCAGGTTCCCAAGTAATTCCGCATGATGCAACGATGAAGTATGCAAGAGAAAGTGCTCGCGGAAATAGAACTTCACTACTATTGAATCAAGGTAATGATTTGGGTAGAGTGGAAAATCTTCTAGAGCGTTTATTACAAAAAAATCCAGTAATTAAAATGGACGATAAAGTTGTTTCGGAAGTAGTTAGTCGAAACCAAGCTAATTCGTTTGATCAGTATAACTATACAATGGGAGGTGCGGCATACTAATGAATGACTTGTTTTTAGAGATAAATGGAGAGGTTTATTCGATGAGTGAAACGTTTCCAGGGCTTTCAGTTCAAGAAGTAGCAAGACAAAGCCCACAATTAAGCATGGAAACTGCTGAAATCGCTGGGACTGATGGTGTTATTCCAGGAACCGTTGCTTTTAAACCATTTGTCTTTTCGGCAATATGTAATTTACAAGCACTTGATATACCTGATTACCATTTAGCTGTTAGAGAAATTTATGAGTTTCTATTTCAGCGCGAAAGTTATTATATTTGGAGTAATCAGATGCCTGGTATTCGTTATGAAGTGCATCCAAAACCTTTTGATTTTAGTAGGGAGTCAGACAGAGTTGGACTATTGACCATTGAATTTGATGTATTCAAAGGCTATGCAGAATCACGGGGTACGACACTTGATCCACTGACATTTGAAGTGGATTTATGGCAAATGGGGATGAACTTATCCAACCGTGATGATCTATTTTACATTTTTAAAGAGAATTCTTTTCGTGTGTACAATGCGGGGAGCGAACGAATTAATCCCCTAATGCGTCATGAGTTAGATATAGCAATGACTGCAAATGGGATTCCAACGATTAATAATATCACAACTGGAGACTCGTTTCAGTATCAAAATGAACTTAAAAAAACGGACGTCTTACTATTGAATAACATCTATCCATTTGTAAATAATCGCCGAGTTGGGAAAAATACGAATCATGGAATTATTACTTTAGAAAAAGGCTGGAACGATTTTGAAATTAAAGGTGTAACAGATGTAACAATTGCTTTTAATTTCCCGTTCATTTATCGGTAGGTGATGATGATGGATTATTTAATTATTCAAAGTATGGACAAAGAAGTGGAAGAGATATTGACGGATATTGACTATGGTTCATTTTCGTATGATTATGAAAAAAATACAACTCGATCTATCTCTTTTACCGTAAATAAAACAAAACAAAATTCAAGTGTTTTTGATTTATTGGGAAACGAAGCCGTGATTATTTATCGAGGTCAACAATTTGTTGTGAAAAAATGTGCCCCTAAGTCCATTGGGAAAACCATTTCTAAGCAAATAACTGCACAACATATTAGTTATACAGTGCAAGATCATGTTCAATACAATGTGAAAAAAGGGCTAAAAAAATATTCGATTCAAACGGTAATGGAATTTGCTTTAGAGAATAATGTGTTAGGTTTTTCTCATAAAATCATAGGAAGTTTTCCTCTAGTTGAGCTAGAAGATTTAGGAAATAAGAATGGATTAGAGTTAGTTAATTTATGTTTAGAAGAATTTGGCGCAATATTATTTGCAGACAACAAAAAACTATATTTTTATGATGAAGCTAGTTGGTATTTGAAAACAGAAAAGCAATTTCGCTACTTGTACAATACAGAAGATATTTCGGTAGATACTAATACTGATAATTTAAAAACGCAGATAAAATGTTATGGCAAGCAAAAAGAAAATGCAGATAAGCTAACGGGAGATAACAAATATTTAGCTGTAGTTACCTATACTTCGCCAAATGAAGCTATCTATGGTAAGCGAATGGCAAATGCTAAAAGTGATGACAAAATAACAAATAATGCAGACTTATTAAACTTTGCAAAAAAACAAATTTTAGACGTTCCTGAAACTTCTTTAAATATTACTTATAAAGGGCAAGAAGAAGTTTCAGAGCGAGATGTTTGGTATTTTATTCATGAGCCAATGCATTTTGAAACGGAAGTTAAAGTTACACGAATTAAATCAGCGCACCCGTGGAGCAGGAAGTTTCAAGATGTTGGTTTTAGTAATACGAGGCGGGATATGGTTCGGATTCAAACCCAAATAGCAAATCAAGTTAAAAAAGCTAGTATAGATACGAATAAGATTAATTCGTTTTCAAACATCGCAATGAATGCTTTTGATTCACGAATTTTAACGGAAGTAGTAGGTGTTGTAGATGGCGACTGAAATTAGAGTGCTAAAAAATACAGATAATACCGTTTTCTATCCAAAAACACACTTAATGGCAATCGAAGGCCTAAATGAAGCGACATCAAGTACTGCTGGATTAATGGCTCCTAGTGATAAAACGAAATTAAATAGTATAGAAGCAAATGCGGAAAAAAATAATGTAACAGCGGCTGATATTTCGAATTGGAATAAAAAGCAGGATACGATTTTGACTTCGGAAAATGGATTTAAATTCAAAATAGTTGTAACGGATACTGGAGAATTAAAGACAACTAAAGTGGATTAGAAGGGGAGGTATTTATGAAATTAGACTTATGGAAATGGGAAATGCTCCTTCAAGGGCGTGAGTTCAGAAATAAAACTAACGATAATTGGCAGAAATTAATGGATTGGTCCAGTTTTATTTCAACTGGTTTGGACGCAATTTATGTATATATCAATAAAGCAGACGCAAGCCTAAATCAAAAAATTGAAACAGTGGATAAAGCAGTAAATGTAAGAATAAATGAGCTGATTAATGGGGTTCCGCAGCTAGATGAAGTTGTTGATGCTAGAACAGATGCGTTTGGTGAGAAATATCCAGTTTTAAGAGCGCGTTTAAATGAGGAGCAAGTTATTTATAGTAAAAAGAGTACGCTGCAATTTGATGTGGATAGTATTATTTCGATGCAAGAACAAGATATTGGACTGCTTACTAGTAAATCAATTACAGAACCGCAAACAGTTTGCTTTTTAAATGTTTCAAGCCTGGATGAGCAAGCAGATATTATTCTTGAAAAAACAGGGGAGACTAGTTTTTCAGACAAATTAACTAGTTTAGTATTTGCGAGAATAGGAACAAATGAACGTTACCAAATGGAACAATTGGTTGTGTAAAGGAGGAGTGAAGTATGACTGAAATTAAACGAATGCTACAAACAAAGGAAGATCAGTCAAAAGAACAATTTTATCCAGAAACACATGTGGAAGGAATTGTTGGGTTAACAGATTTTGTTTCTGGCCAACTTCCAACAGGTGTTGTTAGTGTTAATGGCAAGTCTGGCAGTGTTTTGCTAGAAGCAGCAGATGTTTATGCCGCAAGAAAAGATCATAATCATAATGTAGCTACTTACACAACAGATGGATTTATGAGTTCGTTTGATAAAATAAAAATTGATGAACTAGTATCGCCGGAAGCAGGCGTTGTAAGTGTTAATGGGAAAACGGGCATTGTTGATTTATTTGCATCTGATGTTGAAGCAGCAACAGTGAACCACACCCACTCAGATGCTTCAGCTAGTGAAAGTGGATTTTTATCAATAGAAGACAAAGGAAAACTAGATGCGATGCCAATAATCGCGCTGGAAACTATTAAGGAGGTAATAGAATGACTAAAATTGTAAAAATGTCAGAGAAAAATGAACACGGAACTTTAGAACAATTCTATCCAGAAACACATGCCGAGGCTGTTAAAGGATTAGTGAGTGTTTCAGAAGAAGAAAAAACAATTTGGGATGGTAAGGAAAGTACAGAAGGAGCAGAACAAAAAGCGAATACAGCGTTAAATAGCGCTAAAGAATATGTCGATACTATTGGGGAGGGGATAGTGGTTTTTAAAGGAGCAAACCATATGGGAGCAGGTCAAGCATTTAAATGGGACCCTTTTAAGCTGAAATTTGGTTTAACACTATTGTTTAGTCGATATGATACAACAAATAATACTCCATACGATTATTATTATCATTCCGTATTCTTATCTAAGGCTCAACTAGTTGAGTTAGCTGGAAAAGGTGTCTTAATGCAAATGCCATCAACAACTTATGGAGATCGAAAATACCTCTATATATCAACAACTGGGCTTTCTGGACATGCTGATAATTTGAATTCTCCGGCCTGGGTGCTTCGCCAAATAGCAATAATGTAATCAAAAAGGAGGGTTTCCATGGAAGTCATACTAAAAGTTGGGATACTGGGATTTGGTGCGGTGTTTGGATACTTATTTGGGGAAGTGGATCTATTGGTAAAAGTGCTTGTATGCTTTATTGTAGCTGATTATATTTCTGGGCTACTTGCTTCAGGGTATCAAGGACAACTAAATAGCAAGATGGGTTTCAAAGGAATCGCAAAAAAGATTGCAATCTTAATTTTAGTGGCTATTGCACACCAAGTAGACTTGATTCTAGGAACGCATAATACAACCCGAGATGCAGTTATCTTTTTCTATTTGGCAAATGAGCTGATTTCTATATTGGAAAACTTCATACGAATGGAAATGAAAGTGCCGGAAGTTTTGAAAAATTTAATTTCTATTTTTGATTCAAAAGCAGGTGAAAAGGAGGAAAAGCATGACAAAAATTTGGATTGATGCAGGGCATGGAGGAAAAGATTCAGGAGCTACTGGAAATGGTCTTGTTGAGAAAAATTGGGTATTAGCTATTTCCAAGCAGTTAGAAGTGGATTTGACGAAGGCTGGTTTTGATGTAGGAATGACAAGAAAAAATGATACTTTTTATGGCTTAAGTAATCGGGCACAAAGAGCAAATAACCTAAAAGCAAATTTATTCATCTCAATTCATTTTAATGCAGGTGGAGGAATGGGATATGAAGACTATATTTTTACCTCCACACCAGCAAAAACTAAAGAAATCCAAAAAATAATTCATAAAAATGTGATTGCAAAAGTTTCTAAACATGGTATGCGTGATCGAGGAATGAAAAAAGCAAATTTTGCTGTTTTGCGAGAAACGGCTATGGACGCTATTTTACTAGAGGCAGGTTTTTGCGATAGCAATGATTCAGCAATTCTCAAAACAAGTGCATTTCAGCGAGATTTTTGTTTAGGAATTGTAAAAGCTGTACAAGAAATCTTTAATGTTCAAGCAACCAAATATCGAGCGGGAAAATATTCGACAAGTGATGATGCGATTTCAGGTAAAAATCTAAAAGGTTATTTACCAGCAGGGACAAAGGTTTTTATTTATAAAGAATTAGCAAAAACAATTAATTTAACAACAACAAAAGGTGTTCCGGGAAGCTGGATTTTAAAATCAGAAGTGAATGCTGGAAAAAGGTAAAAAAGAGAGCGGCCAATTTTGGTCGCTCCTTTTGTACAGTTAATTTTTCTTTCGCAAAACATAAAGTGCAGTTGTTGTTAAAACTAAACCAAACACTGTCGCAAGTCCTGTTGTATCGCCAGTTGTTGGTAGGGAAGCATTAGTTTTACTTCCAACAGGCGACAATTTAGCTGGCTTTTCATTTGTAGTTATCCCATCATTAGTTGCGCCGTTACCATTAGTTGTGTTGTCGTTACCTGTGCCACCACTATTACCACTACCATTATCAACCCCACCATTACCACTTCCATTATCTGGAGGCGTTGTTGCGGCTGCTTGGACAGTTGTTTGGAAAGTGGTGCTATAGCCATTTGTGTCGGTGATTGTAGTTGTTACTTGATCGCCTTCTTTAAGGTCTAGGGCAGAAACATTAACAGAGAAGTTACCATTTGTATCAGATGTTGTGTTAGGTAATGTAGCACGTGCTAATTTTACTGTTGTGGTTGCTTTTTGAACTTCGACATTAACACCCGGCAAAGTAGTACCGGTTAGCATTTTGTCTTTTTCTGTCAGTTTATTGATTTTTGTTGCGTCTTTTAATGCTTTGATAGCTGCATCAGCTGTTTCTTTGTCGATTTCAGCTTGGGATTTGTAAACTTTACGGCCTTCTTTTTGGGCAGTGATTACTTTTCCAGCAGCTTTTTGTTCTTTGATATAATTGATGAAAGTTTCAGTGTCTGGGTCAATGGCTGTAACTAAGTTTGCTTTTTTAAATGCAGAAAATCCATCACCACCACCGAATAAGAAATCATTGATTACGACCTTGTATTTTTGGTCAGATTTTAACGGAGTGCCATCTTCTGTTGTAACGCTAGCAACTTTGTAAGCATGCTCTAAGTCATCTGTATCAGTGAAAGTGTATTTTAATCCAGAAATTTGTAAAAAGTAAGTTTGGTTACTTAAATATTGTTGGTTTAGTGCTTCTAAAATATCTGCACCAGACATTTCCACTACTTGAAGAATATTTCCGAATGGTTGAACAGCTTGTGCCGCACCCCAAGTAATTTCGTTTTGGCCATTTGCCAGACGTGTTGTGAGGTCAGCACGAATGCCGCCATTATTTGTCATAGCAAAATCTACGTCAGCGCCTGCTTTATTTGCCATATAGCGCTGTGCATCAGTAATCATATTACCAAGTTCAGATTCTTTATCATCTAGGGCTTGATTGTCTGGATTTGTTTCGCGGGAAATGACATCTTTATTTGCTAACCCGATAGTTTCGTTGATAACTCCTTCAATGCGGCTTTTCGCATCTTCGGTAACAGCGGTAATATCGGCAGTTGGAGAGACGCTTCTTGTATTATATGTAATTTTTGCATCTGGAGGTGAAACGAAATCACCGGTTGTTTTATCAAGTTCGCCAGTTACATCAGAAAAAGCTTTTCCGTTATTGTAGCTTTGAACGATACGAGTTTTACCAACTAATCCATTTGTATATTGATGATTATGCCCCGCAAGGACTAAATCGACGGAGTTATTTGGGTCTAGTTCGTTGGCTTTCGTCATCATATTAGCAGCTTCTCCAGCTACATCTTGCTTTGTTCCAGTATTTGGATTTCCAGTAGATAGAGCAGGAACATGAGATAAGACAACGATTGCGTTAACACCTTGGTTTCTAAGTTCAGCAGAATATTTTACGATTGTATCCGCTTCATCAAGAAAATCGTAATCTTGAATATGGCTTGCAAGCACTAAGTTTGGAATTTCTGTAGTAACAATACCGATGAAACCAACTTTGACACCAGCAATTTCTTTTACATAATATGGTGAAAATCCTTCTGCAACAGTGTTTGTTCCTTTATTTACAACGTTTGCTGCAACAATCTTCATATCACTTTTAACTCGAGGATAACTTTCCACAATTGGTCCAAATTTGCTCGTAGAAACACCATCTAAAATTCGTTTGTATTCTGGCAATCCTTCATCAAACTCGTGGTTCCCAAGTGTACCGACTTCGAAATTCATTTTTTGAAGGACTTTCATTGTTGGCTCGTCTTGAAGTAATCCAGAAACTGCTGGACTAGCGCCAACCATATCACCCGCTTGAACGCGAATGGCATTATCAGCAGTAGCATCAGGATTTGCCTGTAAAAATGAGCTAGTGGCATTATCTAAGTTTGTTGCTAGATAGTCTGCTCCGCCAATTGGTGAGCCAGATGCATCTTTGGAGGCTGTTTCAAGCGCTCCGTGAAAATCATTTATTCCTAAAATCTGGATTGGAACGGTGTCTGCCGCCGCTTGTGCTGTTGTCCCGGTGAATGGTGCAGTTAGTCCAATTGTGAGCCCTGCTGCGAGTAAAACATGTGTAGTTTTCTTGAAAAATTTGTTCACTTTCACACTCTCCCTTTTTTTCGCCAGTGGCAATTTGTAAGCGCTAACTCATTGGTGCCTATCTATTATAGTAGCAAAGTGAATTTGCCTTAGCAATAGAAAATGTTGGCTTTTTGTAAATGTTAGGATAATTTATTGCGATATTTTCATATTAAATAAAAAAGGCTGATGTGAGTCTGGTAACGTACCAAATTCACACCAACCATTTTATATTTACTTAATTAAATTATTGGAAGCGTCTTTAACAACAACATCATGTGCGCCGCCTTCTACGATAGAAGTGGAGGAAACGAGTGTTATTTTAGCTTTTTGTTGAAGTTCAGGGATATTTAACGCTCCGCAATTACACATTGTAGAACGAACTTTGCTTAAACTAATTGCTACATTATCTTTTAGTGAACCAGCATAAGGGACATAGGAATCTACCCCTTCTTCAAAGGAAAGTTTTTTATCGCCGCCTAGGTCATAACGTTGCCAGTTACGTGCTCGGTTAGCTCCTTCACCCCAATATTCTTTCATGTAAGTACCATTTAAATTCACTTTATTTGTAGGACTTTCATCAAAACGAGAGAAATAACGACCAAGCATAATAAAGTCTGCACCCATTGCTAAAGCCAGTGTCATATGATAGTCGTAAACAATGCCGCCATCAGAACAAATTGGAATATACACACCAGTTTCTTCAAAATATTCATCACGTGCTTTGGCAACATCAATTAGTGCAGTTGCTTGTCCACGACCGATTCCTTTTTGTTCGCGTGTAATACAAATAGATCCTCCGCCAACTCCAACTTTAACAAAGTCTGCGCCAGCATCAGCTAGATAGCGGAACCCATCACGGTCCACCACGTTTCCAGCACCAATTTTGACAGAATCACCATATTTGCCGCGCACATAATCCAATGTGCGTTTTTGCCATTCGGAGTAGCCTTCAGAAGAGTCTATACAAAGAATATCTGCGCCAGCTTCCACTAGTGCGGGAACACGTTCTTCATAATCACGTGTATTGATACCAGCGCCAACAACGTAACGTTTGGAGGAATCAAGTAGTTCTAATTTATTTTCTTTGTTGGAGTCATAATCTTTACGGAACACCATATGAACTAAGTGCTCATTATCATCAACAAGAGGTAAGGCATTTAATTTGTTGTCCCAAATAATGTTATTTGCTTCTTTCAAAGTGGTGGATTTATTTGCTGTAACTAACTTATTAAAAGGAGTCATGAAATCTGCTACTTTTTCGTCAGGACTCATTCGTGTTATACGATAGTCGCGGCTGGTTACGATCCCAAGTAATTTACCATTCGCAGTACCATCTTCTGTCACTGCAACGGTAGAATGACCTGTTTTTTCTTTTAAATCCAGAATATCTTGAAGAGTTTTATCTGGGCTAATGTTGGAATCACTAATAACGAAGCCGGCTTTATGATTTTTTACACGTGAAACCATTGCCGCTTCACTTTCAATAGATTGTGAGCCGAAAATAAAGGATACTCCGCCTTCTGTAGCTAAGGCAATCCCCATATTATCATCAGAAACAGCTTGCATAATTGCGGAAACAAGCGGAATATTCATTGTAATTGCTGATTCCTCACCCTTTTTAAACTTTACGATAGGTGTTTTTAAACTAACATTAGTAGGTACACATTCTGCTGATGAGTAGCCAGGAACGAGCAAAAACTCACTAAATGTGCGGGACGGTTCTTCAAAATAAAATGCCATTATCTCCACTCCTTCTTCTATTTAATTTACATTTATAAAATATCTTTATTATTTCAAGAACTCGCTTGAAAGTCAATGATTGATAGTGATTTTTTAAGGTCAAGTATAAACGTTTTCTTTTGTAGGTTAGGAGGAATATACTAAAAGAAGATTATTTTATGCGAAGGAGGTAAGCAGATGAGTGAGGAAAAACTTTTAGAACGTGGTTATCGTAAGTATCACGGGGAAGAAATAGATGTTTATTTTAATACAAATGTTTGTGAGCATTCAGGAAATTGCGTAAGGGGAAACAAAGAATTATTTGATTTAGATAGAAAACCATGGATAATGCCAGATAACGTATCAAAAGAAGAAGTAAAACGTGTTATTAACACTTGTCCAAGCGGGGCACTTCAATATATAGAGAAATAGGAGGGGTAAAATGGAATATAAAGACGGCGAAAATAGAATTTATGCGGTAAATGATGCAGGTGTTGAGGTTGGTGAGGTAACATTTGTACCAACAGGGGAAGATATGTTTATTATTGATCATACGGGTGTGGACGATGCAGCTCGTGGTCAAGGGATCGCCCAAGAACTGGTGAAACGTGCTGTAGAAAAAGCAAAAATAGAAGGTAAGAAAATTATTCCGCTTTGTCCATTTGCTAAATCTGAGTTTTCGAAAAAGCCGGAGTATCAAGCGGTACAAGCTGATAAGTAATAATAAGTAGACTAGGTTTTGAGCCTAGTCTCTTTTTTTATGGAATATTTTAAAAATATTGGATTTCTCTTCTTGACATCTCCTTCATTTCAGTGTATCTTTAATTCACAGTAAACGTATAGGAATAATAGTGATACAATTTCTTATCAAGAGTGGTGGAGGGATTCGGCCCAGTGAAACCCAGCAGCGGAGCGCAAGTTCTATGCTAATTCCGATCAGAAGTAACATTCTGGCAGATAAGTAGTCGCTTACAATTAGGCGCTTCGATTCTGACCAAAAAACAGAAGAAGCGTTATTTTATTAGCGCTAAAGAGGGGAGTTTTTGTTAGATGAAGAAATTTTTATTAGTGGCAGTTATCTCAGTTTTTGCTTTGGTGCTGACTGCTTGCGGAGGTTCTGGTACTAGCTCAGATAAAGCAAACGGTTCTGGCAAAGCAACAGATGGCGGATCGATTATTATCGGAGTGGCAGGAGACCCAGAAGTTATCAATCCAAACTATGCCTCTGACCGAGTAACATTAACTATTCAACAAGCTGTTTACGCACCACTTTTTTGGGAGGCTGATGGAAAACCAGCGCTTGCGGAAAGCTTAGATATTTCAGATGACAACCTAACTTATACTGTAAAATTGAAAGATGGTTTAACATGGCACGATGGAAAACCGCTAACTGCAGATGATGTAGTATTTACAGTAGATTCCGTTTTAGATACAAAACAAAACAGCCCTAATCGTGGGAATTTTGTTTTTGACGATAAACCTGTAAAAGTAGAAGCTGTTGACGATACAACAGTTAAATTTACTTTACCAACTGTTGCTCCAGCCTTTGAAAATACAATTAAAACTTTCTTCCCTATTCCAAAACATGTTTTTGAAGGGGTAGAAAATATCGAAAAAAGTGATAAAAATAAAAAGCCAATTGGTTCCGGACCATATAAATTTGTTGAGTATAAAGCAGGCGAATACGTTTCCTTAGAGAGATTCAACGATTACTTTGATGGCAAACCAAAACTAGATAAAGTCACTTATCGAATTACCAAAGATCAAAATTCAGCAAACTTAGCACTTCAAAATGGAGAAATCAACTTAAAATCAATACAACCTTCTGAGCGAAATAAAGTAGAAAAGGCTAGTGCGGTAAACATTATCACTTATCCTGAAAACCGTTTGAGTTATGCAGTTTTCAATGAAAATCAACCTGCTCTGAAATCAAAAGAACTTCGCCAAGCGTTATCTTATGCGCTTAATCGCGAGGAAATCATTGAAGCAGCGTATGGTTCGGATGAATATGCCAAACCAGCGTCTTCCTTCCTAACAGAAAACACAAAATATTTTACTGATAAAGTAGAAACATATGAGCAAGATATAGCTAAAGCAAAAGAACTAGTAAAAGAAAGTGGTTTTGATACTAGTCAAAAATTAACCGTATATTATTTAAATAACAGTAAATCTCAAGAGAGCATTGCGCTTTACCTGCAACAACAGTATAAAGAAATTGGCGTAACACTTGATTTAAAACCAACTGATCCAAATGCACTAAGTAATATTACACTTGACCGTAAAAATGCGGATTACTCAATCGCCTTAAATGGTTATATTATGGGGAATGATCCAGATGCATATAAATCTTTATTCCTAAGTGATGCTCCTTATAACTATGCCAATTATCACAATAAAGCTTTGGATGAACTTTGGGCAAAAGGCGCCGTTACAGCGGATGATAAAGACCGTCAAGCAGTGTATGAAGACATTCAAAATACAATTGCGGACGATGCGGTAATTTACCCAATTTCATATGACAATGCAGTACTCGCACTTGATAGCCGTTATGGTGGACAAAAAGCTGCAACACCGCAACCAGTAACAATGTTCCGTGATCTATCTAAATTATATTTAACGGAATAATAGCTAAAAAATATTCATAAAAAATCTGACCTGCCAAGTTATTTTTGGTGGGTTCAGATTTTTACTTGTCATTTTTTGTGTTTTAGATAGGAGATAAATTATGCTAAAAACAATCACAAAACGCGTACTGCAAATTATTCCGATGCTATTTATTATCTCAATTATTTCCTTTGCACTTATAAAATTAGCACCCGGTGATCCGGTAAATTCATTTGTTACGCCTGATATGAATCCCGATGATGTAGAGCGAATTCGACAAAGTTTAGGGCTTGATCAGCCGATTTATATGCAGTACTTTATTTGGCTAGGGAATTTGTTGCAAGGGAATTTAGGTTATTCAATTATTAATAGCCAACCAGTTTTACAACAAATTTTAGAGCGAATTCCAGCGACACTTGGTTTAGTAGGGACTTCCCTTATTTTGACGCTAATATTGTCCATTCCGCTTGGATTAGTGGCGGCGAATTATGAAAACACTTGGATTGATAAAGTACTAAATGGAATTTCATATATTGGGATTTCGATTCCGATTTTTTGGTTTGGGATGATTTTAATTGATGTGTTTTCAATTCAATTAGGGTGGCTTCCGAGTCTAGGAATGCGAACGATTGGGGTGGATTCATTTTGGGATATGGCGGAACATGCGATTTTACCAGTCATTACGCTGACTTTCCAAGGATGTGCGGCCTATTACCGCTACGTTCGGTCCAATACGATTAACCAATTAAAAGAAGAGTATGTATTATTTGGTTATGCAAAAGGGCTTTCTAAAGTACAAGTAATGGGACATCATGTCTTAAAAAATTCCTTGCTTCCAGTTATAACTTTGCTTGGAATGTCGCTACCTCAAGTAATTACAGGAGCGTTTATTACCGAGAGCATCTTTTCGTGGCCGGGAATGGGATCGCTTGGCATTAATGCGATTTTCCAATTAGATTATCCGGTTATTATGGCAATTACACTTTTTTCAGCACTTTTATTAATTATTGGAAATTTACTAGCTGATTTAGCTTATATGATTGTTGATCCGCGGATTAGGGAAATGGGGTGAGGAATGCATGATGCGATTAGACTTTTCGAAAAAAACAATGCAGGAATTTGAGCGAGATGCGGAAGTGGTTCATGCTACGAGAGAACGAACTTTTTGGCGTTATATGTTATCCGACCGCCGCGCTATTTTTGCAACAGGAGTATTGATTTTTATTACCGTTGCTTGTGTTTTTGCATTCCTGTCGCCTTATGACCCTAATGCACTTTCGATTCAAGATAAACTAATGCCACCAAACGCATCGCACTGGTTTGGAACGGATGATCATGGGAGAGATTACTTAACACGTGTTTTATATGGCGGTCGTGTTTCTCTTTTAGTTGGTGTGTTTGCGATGATGATTGCAATTGTTGTTGGGACATTTGCTGGAACAATAAGTGGTTATTTTGGCGGGTTTGTTGATAACATGGTGATGCGTTTCTTAGATATTTTTATGTCGATTCCATCATTTTTCTTATTAATGATTTTAAATGCGTACTTAAAACCAGGGATTTCCAATATTATTATTATTATAGGTTTGTTGTCTTGGATGGAAGTAGCGCGGATTGTTCGAGCGGAAACACTAACTCTAAAAGAGCGAGAGTTCATTTTGTATTCGAAGTCAGCGGGTGGCGGATTTTTCCATATTATGTTTAAGCATATTATTCCAAATGCCATGCCATCAATAGTTGTAGCGGCATCTCTAAATGTAGCGACAGCAATTTTAACCGAGTCGGCGCTAAGTTTTCTAGGGCTTGGCGTGCAACAACCAAACGCTTCATGGGGAAGCATGCTGAACAATGCGCAAGGTTATGTTGGAGAAGCCAGTTATTTGGCACTTTTCCCAGGTTTATTAATATTAATGACGATACTTTCGTTTAATGTGCTGGGTGATGTACTTAGAAAAGGGTTATCGCGTAGATATTAAAATACGGATTTGGTTTTTTCTTTTGCGGGAAATAACCAAATCTTTTTTATGAGGAACGTAACGATTCAAGTTATAATTACTAAGAATAATTCTATTTTTATACATCTTTATCTAAATTTTAATCTTTTATGATGTATGAATATTCAACTTTATTCATCACCCTACATTACAAAACGTTAATTAGTTTGGCGTTTTTGCTAATAGAAGATTGAAAAATTATATAAGACTAGTCTAGTTTATGAACATTTCGTGACTTTTAATTTAATGTGCAAAAATTGTGAAAAACAGCTCTAATTGTGCGATTTTTTCTGAAACCATGCAATATATATTGTGCAGCAATTACGCTAAATTAATGGTGTTTTAGTAGTTAATAAGGGTAAATGGGGCTTTTTACTTAGATTGTTCTGTGCTATTCTCCAATTAGGGAGGTGTGATTATTGTATAGATTATTAAGTATTATTTTTTTTGGAATAGCAGTAATTTGTTTGTTCTTTCCATGGATGTCAAGCGGTGTGGATGCAGAATCGTTTGAATTAGTTTATGAGCCTGCTTATAAATTAATATGGATGCAACCAATTATTATTATAGGATATCTAGGTTTTATTATTACTATTTTTATTCCGAGATTTCAAAAAGGGACTAATAAAATCGTGCCATTTATTGGGCTGTTAGTATTAGTGTTTGGTTTATTAAATTTGGCAGTTAGACCACTGTTTGGATTTAGCACATTTGCATTTAGTATACTAAGTACTTACATTACTGAATTAGTAGAACCGGCATTTATTATCGCAGTATTGGCAAGTGTTGTATCGTTAATTATGTATGCAATATATTTAAAAACGTCGGATGGTAATTTGTTCAATACTAAGTAGGGAACAATATATCATAATGTAGGGCCGAAAAGCTTATCTTATAAACTGCAAATTATACTAGTATAGATGAAAACAAATAAGGTCTCTATTCCGATTTTTGGATAGAAGCCTTATTTGTTTTTTGGTAGATTTAATTTGCTCTACTATTTTTTCACTTCAATAAACTTATAACTATAAGGTGAGCCAAAAGCATGTTTTTGCACACCTGTAATATCGGTTCGTTGCAGTACTGCGGTTTGATGTTGATAAAGAGGTAAAATCGCTGCATCGTCATCTAGTAAGACTTTTTCAGAAGCGACAAATGCATTCCAACGTTCTTCTGGTTTTGTTGCAAGTGTTGTGTCAGTTGATTTAACTAGTTTATCATATTCGGGGCTGTTATAGCTCATATGGTTATTAAAGTAATCTGATAAGAATAGGCTACTGTATGTCCAAGGATCTTTGAAATCAGGCATCCAAGCAGCAAGTGATAAATCATAGTTACCATCAGAAGTCAGCTGTGTTGCGCTTTTCGATGGCATATTTTTCACTTTAATAGTCACACCTGGTAAATTATCTTCAAACTGTGCTTTTAAATAAGCAAAAACAGTTTTAGTAGTTTCTTGGTCATCGCCAAGCAGTTCAATGGTCACTTTGTCCGTACCAAGTTCTTTTTGCGCTTGTTTCCAATATTTTAATGCTTCATCTTTGTTATAAACTAAATGGTCCCCGCTATCTGTTCGGAAATCTGCACCCGTTGTTGGATTTTGAACAAAATCTTTTGGAAGCAGGCCGTTTGCTGGGAAAGACCCATCGCCTAAAATGCGGTCTGTTAACTGTTTTTTATCAACAGACAAGTTAAGCGCATGACGTAAAGAATTATTAGCAAGTGGTGTCGCTTTTCCGTCACGTTTTTGGTTCATACGCAAATAACTTATTAACGCGTCTTTTTCAGTTAGGAAATCTTTTTTATCTTTATATTGTTTAGCGAACTCACCCGAAAGTGGCGCACGATCAGCCTCGTTAGTGTTATAAAGATTGACACCGGCATTAATATCTTTTGCTACTTGAACATCAATTTCGTCTACCTTCACATTATCTTTATCCCAGTAGGTATCGTTTTTAGCGTAAGTCCATTTATTGGTAATATTTCCGCCCCAATCTTTCATTACAAAAGGACCATTGTACAAAGTATGCTCACTATCTGTACCATATTTATCGCCTTGTTCCTTCACATAACTTTCCTTTTGTGGGAAAAATGTTTCAAAAGAAAGCAGTGAAATGAAGTAAGGAACAGGTTTTTTTAATGTAATTTCAAGAGTCGTTGGATCAGTTGCGACAACCCCAAGATCAGTTACAGGTAATTTGCCTTCATTGATTTCTGTTGCATTTTTAATAGAATCTTTAAATAGCGCTGAGTAGCCTGGCGCTGTTTTAGGGTCCACAGCACGTCGCCAAGCAAAGACAAAATCATCGGCAGTTACTTGTGATCCATCAGACCATTTAGCATTTTCTTTTAGTTTAATAGTATATTTCGTTTGGTCGGCGCTGATTTTGGGCATTCCATCAGCAACCCCAGGAACAAAGTTATCTTTTTGATCGAGTGTATATAAGCCTTCAAAGACCTGGTTTTGCGCGGTGAAACTTGCAAAATCTTCTTCAGACGTTGTATTTAAAGTCAGTAATTCACTGGTTTCAAGAAATTTAATTTTGTTCGGGGAAGTTTTTTCAGCCGACTTATTAGAGTCATTTCCGCAGGCTGTTAGTAAAAGTATGGTCAAAATGGCAATAATAGGCAGTGCTTTTTTAAAATGGTGCATAATTTTCTCCCCTTTTATATGAGTATTTAAGGTTATTATAAGTATTCCGATAAGATAAGTCAAATTAATGATTTGCAAAAGAAGTGCTTGACGCATAAAAAATCAAATGGTAAGATATTTCTTGCAAATAAGAATGATTACGTTTTACGCCGATCGCCAAACAAGTGACTAGAATAGCTATGTGGTATAAATCGTAATCATTACGAATAGAGGGGGAATAGTATGAAAAAATGGTCGTTTTTATTTAGTATTATAGCGTGTGTGTTGCTTTTAGCTAGTTGTGGAACGAGTAATGAAGGGGCAAATGAAGCTAAGGATGAACAACTAAAAATAGTAACAACTTTTTATCCAATGTATGATTTTACCAAAAATGTAGCAGGTGAAAATGCTTCAATTGAAATGTTAATTGATGCTGGCACAGAGCCACATGATTATGAGCCAAGTGCTAAAGATATTGCCAACATAGAAACAGCGGATGTATTTATATACAATAGTGCAGATATGGAAACATGGGTACCAAGCGTTTTGAAAAGTTTAGATTCTAAAAAGTTGACAGTTATAGATGCAAGTAAAGGAATTCAGCTAGTAGAAGGAATAGAAGAAGGCGAGGAGCATGAAGGTCATGAGCACGACGGAGAAGCGGCACATCACCATGAACATGATCCGCACGTTTGGTTAAGTCCAGTCCTAGCACAAGCAGAAGTTGTCAATATCCAAAAAGGGTTAGCAAAAGCAGACAAGTCGAATACACCTACATATGAAGCCAATGCAGAAAAATATATAGATAAATTGAAAGCCTTAGATAATGAATATAAAACTGCTTTTAAAGGAGCAAAACAGCGAGATTTCGTAACACAACACGCTGCTTTCCAATATTTAGCTGCAGAATATGGTTTACATCAAGTGGCAGTTGCTGGGTTATCACCGGATCAAGAGCCAAGTCCAGCGCGTTTGGCAAAATTACAAGAGTATATAGAAGCCAATCATATACAAACGATTTACTTTGAAGAAATTGCTTCTCCAAAAGTAGCGAAAACACTTGCAAATGAAACAGGCGCAAACTTGGAAGTACTAAGCCCAATTGAAGGAGTAACAACAGAACAACAAGAAAAAGGAATGGACTACATCTCTTACATGCAGCAAAATCTAAAAGCTTTGCAAAAAACAATTAAATAGGGAAGCGATAAAATGTCATATATTAATGTAAATAAGGTTCGTTTTAAATATGAAACGGAGCCAGTTCTTGAAAATATTTCTTTTGAAGTGAATGCGGGAGAATTTATTATCCTAACTGGGGAAAACGGAGCAGCTAAATCAACACTGCTCCGTATTATTTTGGGAATTTTAAAGCCAGATCAAGGTTCGATTTTATTTGCTAAAAAGAATGTCGATGGTGGAAGACTATTAACAGGGTATGTCCCGCAACAAATAGCTTCATTTAATGCAGGTTTTCCAAGTACAGTCATTGAATTGGTGAGGTCAGGTCGTTTTCCAAATGGAAAGTGGTTTAAACATCTTTCAAAAAAAGACCATGAACATGTTGAAAAAGCACTGAATTCTGTAGAAATGTGGGATTTTAGGAATAAACGCATAGGTGAATTATCTGGAGGGCAAAAACAGCGAATTTGTTTAGCAAGAATGTTTGCGATGGATCCGGATTTATTAATTCTAGACGAACCTCAAACCGCGATGGATAAAAATAGCAAAATTCGATTTTATGAGTTATTGCGACATGAGGCGAGAGTACATCAAAAAGCAATTTTAATGGTAACACATGATAGTGAAGAATTAGAAGGATACGCGGATAAGCACATTCGGCTTGTAAGAAGGGAGGATGTTTCATGGAAATGTTTTTCTATGGATTTATGCAAAGAGCCTTCGAAGCATCCATGATTATTGCGGTTATTGCACCGCTTTTAGGGATATTTTTAATTATTCGCAGGCAGTCCCTTATGGCGGACACACTTTCGCATGTATCGCTTGCAGGAGTGGCGTTTGGCCTAGTTTTAAATGTGAATCCTAATGTGACAACTTTAATTGTAGTGGTTATTGCAGCGCTTGGAATTGAATATTTGCGCGGAATTTATTCAACTTATTCTGAATTATCGATTGCGATACTGATGGCGGGAGGTCTTGCAGTTGCATTAGTTTTAATGAGTTTAGACCAAGGGGGAATTACAACAAGTGTACAACAGTACTTATTTGGTTCCATCGTAACGATAAGTAAGGCGCAAGTACAAATATTACTCATCTTAGGAATAGCAATTATTATTTTATTTCTCGCATTTAAACGTTTTATGTTTGTGCTTACATTTAGTGAGGATGTTGCAATCTCTGAAGGAGTACCAGTTCGTTTAATTTCATTATTATTTAGTGTAGTGACAGGGGTTGCAATTGCTTTTATTATGCCGATAGCAGGAGCGTTACTTGTATCAGCACTTATAATACTACCTGCTGCAATTGGGATGCGTATATCTAAAGTTTTTTTTATGTGTGTCATTAGCGCTATTTTTATTGGCATGCTAGGAATGTTTTTTGGACTTGTATCCTCGTATCAATTTGGAACCCCGCCAGGTGCAACGATTACATTAATGTTTATTTTAATTTTTATTGTTGTCACAATTGGTCTAAAGGTAGCAAGAAAATAACGCGTTACCAGCTTTCTTGAAATTCCTTAACACGAGTATTTAATTCTTCACTTGTAATAATCCAATTTTTATTTTGTTTTTCGATTGTTTTAGCTGCTTTTAAATCCGTTAAATCTTTGTAAAAACAGCTTTTGGATAGGTTGCTATAGGAAAGAAGATAACTCGTTTTAATTTCTTGAGGGAGAATAACTTTGTTGTCATTAATTGGTGTGCCATGAAGAAGTGCCATGTTGTTAAAAGCGACTATAAGTTTATTCGATGCGGAACAGTTAGCTACTATACTTTTGAGGTAAGCGTGGGTGGCTTGATTCTTCATAATGAAAAATTGAAAACCAAAATTTTCTGGAAACATGGATAGAAAGTAAATGATATTTTCCTTAGAATATTGGTATAAGGTGCATTTTGATAGAGTTTTGAAGGTAAACTTATTGGATGAATCATCAAGTAAGGTTAAATAATTTAAAAATGAACCCCCGCTTTGAATGGAATAAATTTTTGAATGAGAAGTAGGATCAATTGAAAACACAGAAACATAACCTTTTACAATAAGATAAATATACTTATTTACGTCAGCTTTTTGTGTTAGTAAGCTGGCGTTTTTGGGTATTTCGATTTCTTTATATTCAATCTTACCTTCCTTAGAAAGCCTAATAAATTCTTGATAATTGTATAGGTTTTTTGTCATTTTATGCTCCTCCATTTTTTCATCTCAACACATATTATTGTACCAGAAAGAACAAATTATAAATTCTTAGCTAGGTACTATTTTTTAGGAAGATGTTTCTAAAATGTGAATAAACTGTGTCTCCTAAAGGTGGAAAAGAGGGACATGGCTTCGTTTAGTTAGAAATGAGTGAGTGATTCACAGGGAAAAGTGTGTTTTTAAAGGAACAATAAAAAGTGTAACGAACACCAGTTCTATGGTATAATTCAAAAGAATGATGAAGGAGGATTTTTGATGAAAACGGTGAAAATTTCTGTTCGGCGTTTAGTAGAATTTGTTCTTAGAAGTGGTAGTATAGATAGCCGAATGACAAGTTCTGATCGAGCGTTAGAAGGGACGAAGATTCATCAATTACTCCAAAAATCAGCAGGCGATGAATATAAGGCGGAAGTTAGTTTGAAACTCGACCGAACTGTTGCTGGTGTGGCTTTCTCATTGGATGGACGTGCGGATGGAATTATAAATGAACGAATAATAGATGAAATTAAATCAACAGAGACGGCTATAGAGGAAATTACTGAAAATTTTCGACCACTTCACTGGGCACAGCTGATTTGTTATGGCTTTATGCTGGCGGAGAATGAGGGACTTTCAGAGGTTGAGCTCCAGTTGACATATTATCAAATAGTAGATGAAGAGACAAAGCAGTTTAGACGTACAATGAGTCGCGAAGAAATGGGCGCTTTTGTAGATGATTTACTTACTAAATACGCAATTTGGGCGCAAATGTCTGCAGCTTGGGAATTGAAACGAAACCAAACGATAAAAGAATTAGCATTTCCTTACAATAGTTATCGGCGTGGCCAAAGAGAACTTTCTATAGCTGTTTATCGGACAGCAGTTTCTGGTGAGAATTTGTTTTGTGAGGCTCCTACAGGAATTGGAAAAACAATGTCGACATTATTTCCAGCTATCAAAGCGATGGGAGAGGGAAAGTCGGATAAGCTTTTTTACTTTACCGCAAAAACAATTACGAGACAGGTGGCAGAAGATGCACTAGATGAAATGCGGCGGAAAGGACTTGCTGCAAGGAGTGTTACTATTACGGCAAAAGACAAAATATGTTTTCTAGATGAGCGCAAATGCGAACCGGACCATTGTCAATTTGCTAGAGGGTACTATGACCGTTTGAATGAGGCATTATTTGATATCTTAGGTCAAGAAGAAGCGATTACTCGGCCGATTATAGAGCAATATGCTAGAAAATATACGCTTTGTCCATTTGAATTGTCATTAGATGTGGCACTATTTTGTGATGCAATTGTTTGCGATTATAATTATTTATTTGATCCAGTAGTATATTTGAAACGATTTTTCAGTGAAAATCTAGGAAAGTATACATTTTTGGTGGATGAAGTTCATAATTTAGTAGATCGTGCTCGCTCGATGTTCTCTGCAACACTTCGAAAATCACTTATTATGCAAGTGAAGCGGCAATTGGATAAGAAGCAGCACAAACGTCTCTGGAATTCCATTGATGCAATGAATAAGGTAATGATTTCGCTAAATAAAAAGCTAGTTGAATCAAATACAACTATTCATGTGAGAAAAGAACAATTAGAAGAATGGAATGAAACAGTGCTTAAGTTTACATTTGTTGCAAAGGATTGGCTACCGCAAAATACACAATCAGGAGCGCAGACAAGCGTCTTAGAACTTTATTTTGAAAGCTTAAGATATATAAAGATTGCGGAACTTTATGATGAAAGGTATACAACGCAAATTACAAGAAGTCGGAATGAGATAGAAATAAAACAACTATGCCTGGACCCAGCCTTTTTATTATCTGAGAAACTAAAACTTGGGACGAGCTCGGTACTTTTTTCGGCAACGCTTAGACCGATTGACTATTATACAAATGTACTTGGCGGGGAGTCAGATACTAGTAGAATGATTTTTTCGTCTCCATTTGAGCAAAAAAACATGCATTTATTAGTAGCAGATTACCTTAGTACTAAATATCAAATGCGCGAAAATAGTATGGAGGGAGTAGTTGAGGCGTTATTTGCTCTTATATCTGGTAAGAAAGGGAATTACTTGTTTTTCTTTCCTTCGTTTCATTATTTAGAAAGGATTTATCAATTATTTAAAGAAAAATATCCAGATGTTCGTGTTCAAAAGCAAGAAAACTCGATGGATGAAGTTGGTCGAGAAGCATTTTTAGCGGAATTTGAAGCTGATAATGTGGAAACTTTGGTAGGATTTTGTGTTTTAGGGGGAATTTTTTCTGAAGGAATTGATCTGCGTGGAGAAAGATTGATTGGTGCGGCAATAGTAGGAGTTGGACTTGCACAGCTAAATCCAGAATCAGACTTAATTAAGGATTATTACAATAAAACAATTGGTCATGGTTTTGATTATGCCTATCAAATTCCAGGGATGAATAAGGTGCTTCAAGCGGTTGGTCGAGTGATACGTGCGGAGTCCGACCGAGGTGTAGTTTTATTAATAGAAGAACGATTTTCAGCAGATCGCTATCGAGCTTTGTTTCCAGCGCATTGGAATCATGCCAAAACAGTGAAAAATACACAAGAAATAGTGCAACAAGTAAGTGAATTTTGGCGAAATGACTAATTTTCTAGTAGAATGAAAGTAATTAGTCACTGTTGGGAGGAAATTATGTATAAAATTATCGCAATAGATATTGATGGCACCTTATTAAATGATGCGCACGTGATCACACCAGTCGTTCGAGATTCTATTAAGGCAGCGAAGGCAAAAGGGGTAAAAGTTGTTTTATGTACTGGTCGTCCGCTTGCTGGAATTAAGAAAAGTTTGCTGGAATTAGATCTTTTAGATATTGGAGATTATGCAATTACATTCAATGGAGCAGTCGTTTTAGAAACTGCTTCCGAAAAAACATTAGCCGATATTACTTTAAATAAAACCGAATTGGAAGAAATCTATGCATTTTGTCATGCCGAGGATGTAAATGTTACTTATTTTGATGGGAAAAACATGTATGTACCAAGCCGAAAAATAACAGAAATTACTTGTCAGGATTCGCTTCTATTACAAACACCGCTATACCATCTGCCAGTAGAAGAAGCCCCTGAGTCCATTCACGTTTCGAAAGTAATGTTGCTAGATTCTCCTGAAAAAATAACGAGTGTCATTAAAAATCTACCTGCAACATTAAAAGAGAAATTTTATATTGTTCGAAGTGTTCCTTACAATCTAGAATTTTTGCAAAAAGGGGTAAATAAAGGTTCCGCATTAGAAAGCTTGGCGAATAAACTAGGCGTGGATCAAAGAGAAGTAATTAGTATTGGGGATCAAGAAAACGATATTTCGATGATAGAATATGCTGGTATGGGTGTAGCGATGGGTAACGCAACCGAGCATATTAAAGAAATTGCTAATTATACAACAACAACCAATAATGAAGATGGGGTTGCAATGGCTATTCAACTGTTTGTATTAGATCGCTAAAAATAAAAACATTCCATGTAAGGTAGGATTTGAATTAAAAATATTGACAGCGCTTTATTTCATAGGCGAAAATAGAAAGATATCAAAGCAACATAGAATGGAAGCTATTTTAGCGCAATTAGAAATCAATGGTTTTTTTGTGGGAGTTTTTCTATTAGCTCTATCTTGCCAAATTAGCTTTCTTTTGTTATTGTTTTAGGAATAGTTTGACATTTTGAAAATAGAAGGGGGTAACGATGTTTGAAAATCACAAAAATTAAAACACATACCATACCAATTCAACTAAGTTCTACATTTAAAACAGCCCTTAGAGAAGTAAATCATGTAAATATAGTGCGAGTATATATCCATTTTGATAATGGGATTGTAGGAATAGGTGAGGCTGCTCCGACACATGTCATAACTGGAGATACAGAAGTAAGCATTAAAAGTGCAATTAATGATATTTTTGCTCCTTTTTTAATAGGGCGTGAACTAGACGAAGAATTAACCATTTTAGATGAAATGAAGGCACTTTTGATACATAATTCAAGTCCGAAAGCAGCGATTGATATTGCGCTTCATGATGCTTTAGCGAAAGCAAATTCTACCCCACTATACAAATTTCTAGGTGGTGGAAAAGTAGTACTAGAAACAGATTATACGATTAGCATCGGCGCACCAGAAAAAATGGTGGATGATGCAAAAACAAAAGTAGCGGAAGGGTTTCGTTCTCTAAAAGTTAAACTTGGTCTTGATCCTGTAGAAGTCGAAGTTGCTAAAATTAGGCAAATGAATGATGCTTTAGGCGGGAAAATCCCATTTCGGATTGACGCAAACCAAGGCTGGACTCCAGAAGTAGCAATTCAAATTTTAAATGAATGGAGTGATATTCCAATTGATTTCGTCGAGCAACCGGTGAAAAGTTGGGATTTCGCAGGGATGGCAAAAGTGACTGCCAACACAAATATTCCAGTTATGGCAGATGAAAGCTTGTTTGGAATTCATGATGCCAAGCGACTATTGGATGAAAAATGTTGTGATTTACTAAATATAAAATTGATGAAAAGCGCTGGTATCAAAGAAGCCCGTGCTATTCGTGCTTTGGCAAATGAGTATAATGTTGATTGTATGATTGGGACGATGATTGAAGGCTATGCAAGTTTATCAGCCGCCGCCCATTTTGCTGCAGCTTCAGAACGAGTGAAATTCTATGATTTAGATGTACCATTTATGTGGAATCTTCAAGGCAAAGATATAACAGACATCGGGATAGAAATCGGCCAAGGTC
This sequence comes from Listeria immobilis, assembly GCF_014322845.1. NCBI lineage: Bacteria > Bacillati > Bacillota > Bacilli > Caryophanales > Listeriaceae > Listeria > Listeria immobilis. The sequence continues at coordinate 324,754 of NZ_JAASUA010000003.1, forward strand.
AAGTGCTTTTAACAGAAGAAAGCGGCATTGGAATTTCTGCATACTAAAGAAAGAAGGGGTAATATGAACAAATTAGTTAGTCAAAGTAATGCATTTCTTTGGAGAAAAAATGAAATGAACCCAGTACTAGAAAATATTTTAAAAGCAAGAAAAACAAGTGATTTAGTACAGGTATCAAAAGAAGATGCGATGAAGCTATATGAAGACAGCTTAGTGGACTCGGATTTGCTCTATAATGACTTGGTAATTGTCGATAAGATAGAGGGGGACTGGGCGAAAGTAGTTGTTCCTTCCCAACATAGCTTCCTAGATAAACGTGGCTATCCGGGCTGGATGCTGCTGGAAGATTTGATAGATGAAAAAAACCCTGCGAACACAGAAGAAAAATTAGCGGTTGTTATACCAAAATCACAAATTACGTATGAAAATGGAGCAACACGAGAAGTATCATTTGGAACACTTTTCTTAAAAAAAGCAGAAACAGAAGACAACTACATAATTGAGACACCTCATGGGGAAGCGTTTATCCCACGCACACACGTGGCACTTCAAAATGAACCGCGTGAAAATATCGGGGTGGATGTGGTTCAAATGGCATTACAATTTTTAGATTTACCTTATGTTTGGGCAGGTATTAGTAGTGCAGGTTTTGATTGTTCTGGTTTTGCATTTACATTGTATCGTACTTGTGGAAAATACATCGGTCGTGACGCAACAGAGCAATCATTTGCGGGAGAAAAGATAGACTATTCGAATGCCGAGCCAGGTGATTTACTATTTTTTGCTTATGAAGAAGGTAAAGGCGAGGTGCATCATGTAGGAGTATACATGGGCAACGATGAAATGATTCACTCGCAAACACCAGGTTCCAAAGTAATTCTCACCAAAATAACCGGCAGCAAATATGAACCAGAGCTTTGTGTAACGGCGCGACATCGCTAAAAAGGGGTGGTGAAATAGTGAAAACAAATATATACCAAAAAATCAACCAAACTTTCGATTCAATTGATTCAAAAGCACTTTATATAACAGATGGAAAACAAGTTCTTTTTGCTGAACAAGAAAATCAGCTTTATACAGCAGCTAGTGTCATTAAACTACCAATTTACTTGTACTTTTTTGAGAAAATTGCTAAAGGTGAGCTAGACTTGCAAAGTGAATTCCAAATTTTACCAGAAAAAGTAGTTGCGGGTGCAGGCATAATTCAAATCCTTCCTGAAAAAAGGACTTGGCGCCTAGAAGAGCTTTTACATTTGATGATTGCAATTTCAGATAATACAGCTACCAATCAACTAATAGAGCTAGCAACCTTTCCAAGTCTAAAAGCGTGGATAAATAAAAAAGGTTGGGAAAATAGTGTGCATATAGAGCGCAAAATGATGGATTTTAAATCAGCTAAGCAAAATAAAATCAGCGCAAAGTTAGCCGTCATTATTTTCCAAGAAATTAACGAGTTAAGTAAGGCACATCCAGACCTAGCAGAAACGATTCGACGACCATTTTTAAATCAGCAACATCGTTCGAATTTGACTGGGACTTTGGAAGAAGCGGGAATTACTGATCTTTTAATGTTAAACAAAACTGGCGAATTAAAAGATGTGCAGCATGATGTCGCCATTTTTGAGTACAAAGGGAAAACGCGGATTGCAGCGGCGTTAACGAACAATACTGGGCTTGAAGCAAATGCAACAGCATGGATGCAAACAGTAGGTAAACAATTATTTGTCGATATAAGCCAAAATGAAAAATAGGGAGGAAACAAAATGAAAAAAAGATTAACAGTATTATGTATCATGATCCTATCTATATCAACCTTTTTAATAGCATGTGGTGGAAATAAAGACGAAACTACTAAGTCAGCAGGCAAAAAAACATTGAGAATTATGGAAAATGCTGAAGTTTCTTCCATGGACTCTACTCTTTCACAAGATGTTCCGAGTTTTACCGAACAAGGTCAAGTTTTTGAAGGTCTATACACTTTAAACGATAAAGACCAAGCAGTTCCAGCCGTAGCCAAAGAGATGCCAACTTTAAGTGAAGATCAAAAAACGTACACTATCCAATTACGGAAAGATGCCAAATGGTCTAATGGAACAAAAGTGACAGCAAATGATTTCATTTTTGCATGGAAAAAACTAGCAAACCCAGATACTGCCGCTCAATACTCCTTTTTACTTGATGGAACAGTTGAAAACGGCACAGATGTAATTAATAGCAAAAAAAGCGTAGATGAATTAGGCGTAAAAGCGCTTGATGATTACACAATTGAAATCAAACTAGAACAACCAGTTCCTTATTTCACTTCACTACTCGCATTCAACGCTTTCTATCCTCAAAATGAAGAATATGTGAAAGAACAAGGTAAAAAATATGCGCAAAGCAGTGAAAATATGATTTATAATGGTCCCTTTACAATGAAAAGTTGGACCAATACCGAAAAAGAATGGACACTAGAAAAAAATCCAGAATACTGGGATAAAAAGAATGTTAAATCCGATAAAATTGAAGTTAGTGTTGTAAAAGCACCAAATACAGCAGTTAATTTATATGATACTGGAAAACTAGATGTAGCAACACTTTCAGGTGATTATGCTGCACAAAAAAGCAACGACAAAGATTATCATTCCGAGCTTGATGCTTATGTGACACATTTAAAATTAAATCAAGCAATTGGCGGAAAAGAAACACCACTTGCAAACGAAAATCTGCGAAAAGCGCTATCCCTTGCTGTAAATAAAGAATCGCTTACTAAGAAAATTTTAGCAGATGGTTCTAAAGCGATTTACGGTTATGTTCCAGAAAAATTTGTCACTAATCCAGAAACTGGTGAAGATTTCCGCAAAGAAAGTGGCAACTACATGGAGCAAGATGAAGCAAAAGCAAAAACGTATTTTGAAAAAGCAAAACAAGAGCTTGGTGAAGAAGCGATTACTGTTGAGCTACTAAATTCAGACTTAGAATCTAGTAAAAAAGTAGGCGAATACTTGCAAGACCAACTAGAAACCGCACTTCCTGGGCTTAAAATAAATTTAAAAACAGTTCCTAAAAAGAACTTGCTACAATTAACGAGAGAGCAAAATTACGAAATCGTTCTTTCTAATTGGGGTCCAGATTTTCAAGATCCATTAACATTCTTAGGAAACTACACAACTGGCAATACTTACAACGCGAGTGGCTATTCAAACACGGATTACGATAAAATGATAAATGCAACTTCAACCACACTAACAACCGAAGCTGAAAAACGTTGGGAAACATTTATTGATGCAGAGAAATTGCTTATCGAAACGGATGCAGCAATGATTCCGCTTTATCAAACGGCTGTATGTAATTTGAAACAAGACACAGTCAAAGGAATCGTTCACCATAACTTTGGTACAAGCTTTTCTTATAAAGGTGCATACGTAGAATAGAAGGAGCGAAACAAAATGAAACTTTGGATTTCCGTAGATATGGAAGGGATAAATGGACTACCCGATGATACTTTTGTAGATTCTAGTATGCGAAACTATACTAGAGGACAAAAAATAATGACGAGCGAAACAAACTGGGTAGTGGAAGAAGCCCTTAAAGCCGGCTACGATGATATTTTGGTAAACGACAGCCATTCCAAAATGAACAATATTTTAATAGAAGATTTACACAAAGAAGCACGTCTAATAACTGGTGATGTAAAACCGTTTTCGATGGTGCAGGGACTAGATGCTAGTGCTGACGCAGCCATTTTTATAGGTTATCATTCTCGAGCAGGACAGCCGGGAGTGATGAGCCACTCAATGACTTCTGGGGTACGGAATTTTTACATTAATGATGTAGTGGTAGGAGAATTTGGTTTAAATGCATATGTTGCAGGGGCATTTGGAGTATCAGTTATTCTAGTTGCAGGTGATGATTATATTGCTGCCGAAGCGAAAGCGTTAATTCCGGGCATCGAAACAGCTGTAGTCAAAGAAGCAGTCTCTCGTTCTTCTGCAATAGCGTTTTCTTTAGCAAAATCAGAAGCTATTATTCGTGAGAAAGTCGAGATAGCACTACAAAACAAACGAGCAGGAATACTCACTCCACCAGAAAAACCTATCTTAAAAATCGAGTTTTGCAACTACGGACAGGCTGAATGGGCTGCACTAATACCTGGAACGAAAATAATTGATGAAACGACAGTCCAATTTGAAGCTAATGATATATTAGAAGCTTATCAAGCAATGGTTGCAATGACTGAATTAGCAATGAAATGCGCATTCTCATAAGATTTGAAGGAGGCACTTTAATAGTGTCTTCTTTTTTTGTGTCTAAAATGTGACAAAAAACACGATATTTTATGTCGACTTTATGAATAGAAAGTACTTATTTATCCTTTTTTAAATGAAAGCGCTTCGATTTCGTATACAGCCAATGCCTTGCCTTGTATTATATAAAAGTGCACTTAATTTAACAGTAAATACAACTTAAAAAATAGGAGGAGAGAATTTTTTATGATAAAAGCAACTGCGCTACGAAGCTACATTCTATTAACACTATCTATTTTCTTAATACTTAGCCAATTGAATTTAGCACCTTTATTAGCATTAGCAGAAGAAAACGGTAACGAGTTTCTTTCATATGAAGTTCAAGAAGAGCTATCAAATGATAAAAAGAAAGCCACTCTAAAAATAAAAGTAACACCAAAAAATGAACAAGTGAAAATTTTAACGGTGAAATCCCCAGATGGTGAGGAAACAGAAGGACAAGAGGCCACTTATACTGCGGATAAAAATGGTAAGGTGGACTTCTTAATCACCTACCAAAATCAAACGAATGACGAAGCTAATCCGGAAACTAAAACTTACACAGCTACATATGATGTAAGTGAAATAGTTGCTGATGAAGAAATAAATAATGAAACAGCAACCACAAGTCCAACTGAAAAAGAAAGTACAGAAGTTCAACTTAATCCTAATACAACAGATACAAATCAAGTAAATAAGCCGCTACTGAAATCAGGACAAACTAATGTAACCTTAAACATACCGGATTATAACCAAGTAGCTTGGGGCAACGGTGAAATCAAAACAGTTACTACAACAGTAGAGTTTGGCGACAGTGCTACTTCAGGTAAAAAAGTGAATTTTACTTTACCAGATGGAATGCGTTTTGTATCGCTTCCTGTTCCAAGTAACTATCAAGCTAGCGGTAACGTAGACACAAGTATTTTAAACTATTTAGGCGCTAGTGACCCACTAGGAATTGCAACTACATCTGTAGCTGTCCCTGAAAAAGAATCAGGTTATAATCACTCAACTTTTGGCACAGTTAGCTATGAACTAAGTCCGGGAACAGAAAAAGCGACTTTTACTTTTTTAGTTCGAGTAGATGCAACGAAATATTATGGAGAAGTTGATTTAGCATCTCCAATTAAAGCAGATGTCTTTGTTGGAGACGGAAGTACACCTGTCGCTTCCGCCGAACAATCAATTCACGCAAAAGGAAATAAAGTTGTTGGTTATGCTAATCAAGACCATATAAGTACAATGTTCCGTTACTGGTATGAATCGCAAACAATAGCTGAATCTTTAGCAAGTACTGATACAGAGACTTCTTACAACTACACAAAAACCTATTCGGTGGTCAATGGTTTAAATCAATTAGATGAACGTGGATCAAAAAGCTTTATTCCTAAAAGTGTATCAATGACACTTTATTATCCAGAAGGCATGGAATATATGGGGATTGTTAATACATCTGGATATAATGTATACGCTAGTAGTAATTTAGCTATTACACCTTATCCAAATGAAAATAAAGTTGTGATAGATTTAAAACAACCAATTTATAACGGATTTGCAGTAAAATATAAAATACCTAAAGGAACGGCAGTAGGGACACATAAAGCAACCCAAGTTCCACATGCTGTTGTGACCACTTATGATGGAAAAGTATTTGAATCTGATGCACTAACTAATAATACTGCTGACTTAACTACTACAGCACCACTTGAAGAATGTAAGGTTGTTGCTAGTTCATTGAATCAAATGACTTTAATAGGAGCACATAGGAGTATCAATCCTGAAAATGAATCATGGGCAGGTAGTATCCAGGTTACAAATAGAAAGACTGCTGGGATGAAGACCAACCAAGTTTATCAAATTCAATTTGACCCAAATTGGGAAGCCTATACAGTTAATTTACCATTTGACGGAAGTGTTTCCGGAAATAAAGTAACAGATGTTCAATATAAAACAAATCTAAATTCTAGCTATCGTACTTTCAATGGAACTGTACCTGTAGCTAGTAATAGACGAATGGCAGTTCTAGATGCTGCTGCTGTTGGCCTTCAAGAAGGAGAATATTTTACAGAAGTAAGAGCTAATGTAGGAGATTTTTCAACTGGATTTGCTAGCACGGATCCCTCGGCTACTTACCGAGCGACATCGACTGCTTCATATGGAATTGTTAAGCCTGGAATTACATCAGTAGATTTTAAAGGGGCAATTTGGGATGCTAATGATGAAGCAAACACAAAAGTGACTGGTGTATCGAATTATGGCGTCTCCAATACTATCACCTCAGCTGCAAATGGAACAGCCACTTTTTATAATAAAGCAGGTGAAGCTGTTAATGTTGCAAGTGCAGGGGATACAGTAAATACGAAAGCAACACTTGCTATATTCGATTACCCATATGGAACACGCACCACATTAAAAAATCCAGAAGTATATTTACGGACTTTAGCAGGAACAAAAATCCAACCATCCTCAATAAAATTAACAGATGAGAGTGGAAAAAATGTTGATTTTACAGTTCAAACAGAAACAGATAACAAGGGTGAGCAGGTTTATGTTCTGAAAACAACAGGTGTCACAGTTGGATTTTATGTAGGCTATCCGAGCAAAAACCAATATTTAAACCTTAGTTATGATACAACATTTGATGTAACACTAGATAAAAGTATTGATATGGATGCAAAAGATGTTATTGCATGGGGCGGACCAAATGTCTCTTCTGCAATATATACTAACTATTTCACAGACAATGGTTTAGATATAAATAAAAACGGCATTGAAAACGAAAAGTTGCTATCTGTTAATAGTAGCCCGCTAAGTGTTCCAAAACAAGATACTGTTACTGTAGAAACTTTCCTAAGTGTAGCTGGCGAAGGTGCAAAAGCTGCATACGTGGAAGGCGATGACAACACCGTTTCTTATTTCACACCAGGAACTGACGCTGATTATACAGTTCAAATTACCAATACTTCCAGTGGTGAAGCGAGCACATTTGAACTCTACATTCCGATTCCAAAAACCGGTCAAAACTTTGGCTCCAAATTCCAAAGTGAAGCCTTCAAATGGGATATGAAACTAAGTAACGCACTTAATATCAGTGCTGAACAACAAACTCAGTTCGATGTGAGTTACGCAACCGAAGCAACCGCGGACAATTACGCTTCCGATAGTATTTACAGCGACACTGTTTCCAATTATGAAAAAGTTAACATGGTTCGCATCAATGTCAAAACACAAATTAACGCTGGCGAAACTCAAACTTTCCAAGTACCACTCAAAGTAGATGAAACTTTTGATTCTGCTAACAAAGACAATAAAATCAGTGAACGTGACATCTACAATCCATATTATCGTGTAATCACAAATACTTTCTCTGGTTCACTATCCGGTACAAAAGTAGGAGCTGAACTCGTAATCGGCGAAGTGACTGGGACATTATTTAATGATAAAGACGCCAATGGACTATATGAGAAGGCAAAGGGTGATGAGGCTCTAGCCAACGAAACCGTCGAACTTTATAAATGGGATGACACAACATCCACATATAACCCAGCAACAAAAGATGGCGAAAATATTACTACCAATACAGATGCAAACGGCTCATATACCTTTGATTATCAATCCGATGTAGGTTATGGAAATTATGCTGTGAAATTCCCGGAAAAAGCGGGCTATCAGTACACGCTGAAAAATGTTGGTAAAGATGTGACATTGGATAGTGATGTACCTTATAGCGGTGCTGATAAAGGATGGGCAAAAAATGTTGATCCAACCCAACCGACTTCACAGTTTATCAATGCAGGTTATTATGCTTATACACCAGAGCAAGATTTAAAAGTTAATTTAAATGAGAAACGTATCCAAATGGGACGTAGTATTGAAATTACATTACCAAAAGTAGCTTCTACAAGTGGGCAAGCTGCAGAAGATACTATAGAACCAGCCTTTTTCCAAAATATCCAAGCAAGCGCAAATGGCTATAAATGGACAAGTGCTAACACCGGAGTAGCAACAGTACAAACATTAACAGATGGTTCAGCTGCTGTTGTAGGTGTTTCTACTGGAGGCAAAACAATTGCTGCAACAGACTTAACGATTGCGCTTAAAGATGTTTTTGGAACTGAACAAAGCTCGACGGCACCAGTGTATGTCACTTCTGCAGACGGAAATATTGTTCAGCAAGATGGCTTTATGATGGGAGCGACAGACTTTTCATTAGAATATAAAGAAGCTGTTGCAGTTACGGATGCTAAGGCATTAAGTTTAGCGAAAATTGCTGCTTTTGAAGAAGTGAAAAGTGGTGTCAATTCCAGTGCGCAAGACCGTTTAAGCTTAGTACAAGTAAATCAAACACAATTAAATGCAATTAAAAACGGCTCCAATCTAGGCGGGACCTATCCACTAACATACACTCTTGCTAAAGATGGGAAAAATGTTGAAGTAACTATTCAAGTAACGGTTGCGCAAGATTTAACAACAGTTAATGCACATAATTCGACCTTATATGTAGGCGATAATTGGACTGCAGCAGCAAACTTTGATAGTGCTATCAATAAAGAAGGAAATACGGTTGCATTTAATGATATTGTAGTAACAGGAACCGTCAATACTAGTGTGGCAGGCGTTTATCCAGTAACATACACTTATAATGGTGTATCCACTACTGTCCAAATTACAGTTAAAGAAATTTTAACAGCAGTGAATGCCCATGATTCAACGATTTATACTGGGGATACATGGAGTTCCGCAGATAACTTTGATAGCGCGCTAGATAAAGATGGTAATACTTTAGACTTGGCAGATGTGACAGTAACAGGAACCGTTGACACTAATCAAGCGGGTACAAACCAAGTTACTTACACGTATGATGGCGTATCAACAACCATTACTGTCACCGTTAAAGAAAATAAATCCGGAATTAGCGCTCATGATTCTGCTATCTATGTAGGAGATAACTGGACTGCAAAAGATAACTTTGACAGTGCTTATGATAAAGATGGCAATCCGGTTGCTTTCGAAGATGTAAAAGTAACTGAAAAACCAATCGTTAACACTAATAAAGCAGGGGCTTACCAAGTTACCTATAGCTATGGTAAAGTATCTAAAACAATTACACTAACAGTCAAAGAAATTCAAACTGCCGTGAATGCACATGATGCCGTTCTTTACACTGGAGACAATTGGACTGCTGCAGACAATTTTGATAGCGCTCGTGATAAAGATGGTAACTCTGTTTCTTTCTCAGGGATTCAAGTAAATGGTACAGTCGATACCACACAAGCAGGAATCTATCCTGTGACTTACAGCTATGATGGTGTATCGAATACAATTAACGTCACTGTCAAAGATCCACAAACAGCTGTCCATGCCCATGATTCTGTGATTTATACAGGAGATACTTGGACTGCTGCAGATAACTTTGATAGTGCGACTGATAAAGATGGAGAAGCAGTAGCATTCCAAAAAGTTGCTGTAAGTGAAACGCCTACAGTCGATCCAAATACAGTTGGCGTGTATCAAGTGACCTATAGCTATGATGGCGTAGCAACAACAATTAATGTTACTGTTGAACCAAGACAAACTAGCATTGATGTGATTGATAGCACTATCTACGCAGGAGATACTTGGAATGCCAATGACAATTTTGAGAAGGCAACCGATAAAAAAGGTAACCCAGTCTCATTTGCGGATATGACTATTACAGGAACAGTAGATGCAAGTGCTCCAGGTACTTACGAAGTCAGTTATCTTTATGACGGAATAAAAGCTGTAGCCCATGTAACAGTTCTGAAAAATCAAGCACAAATCACCATTCAAGACAGCACCATTCAAAAAGGTGATAAGTGGAAAGCGAAAGATAATTTTATTAGCGCAATAAACCGTGATGGTACAGCCATTGCGTTTGAACAAGTACAAACTAGCGGTACAGTAGATACAAGTAAAGCAGGAAAATACCAAGTTACGTACACAATCGACCCGAGTGAAGGTACTGCGGATGCAGGTAAAAAACAACTATCCGTTATTGCTACCATTCAAGTTGAGGACCCAGAAAAGCCAAATCAATCCAACGAATCTTCCAAAGGTGGATCCGGTTTAACAGTCAAATGCACTGAGCAACATACAGCTGACTATGAAGAAATAAAACCACTACCCAAAACAGGAGATCAAACCACTTCTTGGATAGTCTGGACTGGACTTGGCTTACTGGCAATTAGTTTCCTACTATGGACACTAAACCGAAGAAGACGCGCTTAAAATAATTTAATTAAAAATAAGGCATACCCTAATACAGGGGTGCCTTATTTTTTTAGTTATAAATAAGTATCTAAAAAGACAGTTTGCAAACATGTTAAACCACACAATAACCGTAATTAACACTTAAAATAAGTCTGAATCCCGACCTAAAGTTCGCAAAAAGTTCACATAAAAGACACTTTTACCCATAAAAACGTGTAAATTATACGTTTTTTAATGTATACTCACATTGAATTGATTGAATTGCAAGCGATAAAACAAGTAAAGGATGAGTTGTGTTATGAAAAAGGGTAATAGTGTTAAACGGAATTTCTTGCTTCTTCTCAGTGCGATTTTACTTATGAATGTGCTCCTTCAAACAAATTTCGTGAAAGCTGCAACTAATTATAGTTCTGATTTTTTAAAAACAATTGAATTGCAAGATGCAGACGGTAACCCTAAAACAGATTTTGGCTATTATGATAGTATCCAAATTCACTATACATGGGAAATACCAAATTCATCAGATTTAAAAGCTGGAGATACAATGGCATTTACTTTACCAGAGCAATTAAAAATAGTAACGGATTTAAGTTTTGCCTTAAAAGATGATGAAGGAAATACAGTTGGGAATGTGGTTGCAACGAGAGCTACTGGGGAAGTTGTTGTTACTTTTACAGATTATGTAGAGAAAAAGTCGAATATAAAAGGGAATCTCAACTTTTGGAGCAACTGGAATACAAATATAATTCAAGGAAGCGAACAAGTCCCAATTGAATTTCCGGTAGACGGAGATTATGTGACTGTTCCAGTTGATATTGGACCAAAAAACCAAATAGGTCCAAATGAAACTTTATATAAATATGGTTGGGCTGATGAGAAAAATCCAGCACTTATCAATTGGGTTGTTCGGATAAATTATGCGAAAGTAAGTATTGATAATGCGATATACGAAGACTTTATTGGACCAAATCAAACACTTGATTTTAGTTCTGTGAGAGCATTCCATGGTGAGTTTGACGCAAATGATAATTTTACAAAAGGAACTCAAGTACCAGCCTCGGCCATTACACAAACGAGCGATGGGTTTAAAATAGCATTTGGTAATTTAACTGATTCCGTGAAAGTTTCTTATTATACCATTGCAACAGATGGCGGCGTTTCATCTAATTACGCAAATAAAGGGATATTATCTGGTACTAATTTTGTTTCAAAAACAATTGAAGTTTTAACACCAACATCTGGCGGGAGTGGTAGCGGTGAAGGGACAACTGGATCTGTAGAACTAACTAAAACAGATAATACAGCACAAAGAAACCCACTTGAAAATGCAGAGTTTAAATTAGTGGATTCTGCTGGAACTACCTTGCAAGAAGGGATTAAGACTGGTTCTGATGGGAAACTTACAATTGCGAATTTGAAATTTGATACGTATAAATTAATCGAAACCAAAGCGCCAGTTGGATACGAATTAGATGCAACTCCAGTAGAATTTACAATTGACGATACGCATCAGTCGTTATTTGTATCTAAAGAAAATGCCCCGATTACAGGATCTGTCACACTTGAGAAATTAGATAGTGAAACAAAAGCGAAATTAGCGGGTGCGGAATTTGAACTACAGGATGCGCAAGGAGTTACATTACAAACAGGTCTTAAAACAACCGACGAAGGAATTTTAACTATTACTGATTTAACGCTTGGAGAATACCAACTAGTGGAGACCAAAGCTCCAATCGGTTATTTGTTAGATGCGGCACCAGTGGAATTTACAATTACAGAAGAAACGGCGAAACAGGCATTACTTGTAACGAAAGAGAATACCAAGATACCAGAAACGCCAACTATTCCAAAAGTGCCAAACGAACCAAATGAGCCTTTAAAACCAGTAATTCCTAGTAACTCTAAAACACCAAATGAACCAAAAATATCGGTAATTTCGGAAACACCAGATAAAATAGTAAGTGCGGATAGTGCAAGTTCGCCATCTGCATTACCAAAAACAGGTGATTCTCCTTATGTTAACGGTTTGGGATTATTATTGGTAGTAATTTCAGCTAGCGGATTAATCTTATTTAGAAGAAAATAATAAAAATGGAACATAAGACGATTAAATAAATCGCTTTATGTTCCATTTTTTTACTTGGTTCTTGTTTGATCTTGTAAAACAGCCTTTAAAGAATGATAGGCTGGAATGGATAAATTCAAATCAACACGATTAATTTGTTGAGCCATTTTTGGTTGGACGCCAGAAATGAATGCCTCAACGCCAAGAAGCTTAAGCACGGTTACTAAATTATTAAGCATTTCTCCAAGTGCATCATCAAAATAAGATATTCCCGATAAATCAATGCAAAGCTGTTCAACGCCTAATTTGACGCATTTATTAGCTGTGATTTCGGAAAGTTTTTCAGCTCTTTCCCGGTCAACGCGCCCCATTAAAGGAAGGATTGCTAATTTGTTGGTAATCGAAATCACAGGTGTGCTAATTTCTTCAATTAAACGATGCTGTTGTTCCAAATGCTGAACAATATCCCGATAATACATTGCAGAAAACGCCTCATTAATCCGGTCAAAACCGTGGTTAACCATCGCCATGCTAGAAGAAAAATCACATTTTGAAACATCGTCATTTTCAATGCAAAAATCAGCAACCGCAGTTAAAAATTCGCGTCGAAGTTTATCTAGTGTCGTGATAACTTCGGGTAGTGGAACTTCATTTTCCATACGGCGCTCGTACATATGATCAAGCCATTTATCTAGTTTGGCAAAAAACGCCTTTTTACCAGTAAAATAAGAAATAATTAAATCCGCTGTTTGTTCACTATCTGCACGCAGTTCATCTTTATAGCGAGGGGAGTAGACAAAGCTAGTATAAGTATTTTCGTTTTCGTAAATTTTTGATAACCAATTAGTTATTATTTCTTCAGTATGTGCTTTTAAATAAAGCTCCATACTCCCATTTGATTCATTCATACCAGACAGCCCCTTTTAAGTCTAAGTATAGAAACTACTTTCTTATATTCTATGCTCAAAAAGGAATAGTGTCCATTTAAATTTATAAAAAAAAGCTAATTTATTGAAATTGTAATATTTTTTAACAAAACCATCGTTATTTTTTGTTAAAATTCCGAAGCTATTTGGGACTTGTCATGGTATAATATTACAATATGGATAGAAAGGAAGTTTTTTGTGGGATTACAGGATGAACTTACAGTGATGCAACCAGTGGTCATGAAGATATTCTCAAAAAGTGTCCGCGAAAATCGATTATCTCATGGTTATTTATTAGAAGGAGCAAGTGGCACAGGGAAAAAACGGATGTCACTTTGGTTAGCGCAAAGTCTTTTTTGCTTAGAGCCAACCGAGACAGAGCTTGCATGTGGGAATTGTGCGAATTGCACCAGAATAGCCAGCCATAATCATCCGGATGTTCATTTGCTAGAGCCAGATGGAGCTAGTATTAAAATCGATCAAGTCCGCACATTAAAGCAAGAATTAAGTAAACGCGGAATGGAATCAGATCGAAAAGTTGTTATTATTTACGATGCAGAAAAAATGACTGTTCAATCAGCCAATAGTCTGCTGAAATTCATAGAAGAACCAGAAGGCGGTTTGTTATTATTGTTTTTAACAACGAACCCAGGTCAAATCTTGCCAACTATTCAATCAAGACTACAACCAGTAACTTTTAAATCACTAACATTTGAAAGTTTAGTAGCTTCTTTAACGCGGATTAATATTTCCGAACAAAAAGCGCGGATTTATGCTAGTATTACAGGTAGCACCGAACAAGCGAAAAAATTTGAAGAAGATGATTGGTTTGGCGATGCAAGAAACGTAGTAATTAAGTTGTATGAAGGATTGCATCATCAAGGGACTAGTCCGTTAATCATTATTCAAGAGTCATGGATGCCGCTTTTTAAAGAGAAAGATAAGATGGCGCTTGGTCTGGAATTGTTGTTACTGCTATACCGAGATAGGCTGCACCTCACACTTGATGAAAATTACGAACCTATTTGTACTGCGCAAAAAGGAATGCTCGCGCAAGATGCTTTGCGTAAATCATTGACTGAAACCACAGGGGAAATCGAGAAGATTCTCGCTGCGAAATCAAAGCTAGATTCCAATATGAATTTGCAACTTCTAATGGAACAACTAGTTCTTGAAATTCAAGGGAGGTAATCACTATGCTTAAAATTGTTGGCGTCCGTTTTAAAGACGTTGGTAAAATATATTATTTTTCACCTGGAGAACTGGAAATCACAGAAAATCAAGGTGTAATTGTGGAAAATGCACAAGGAATTGAATTTGGTAAAGCCGTCATTGAGCCGCGTTATGTGGACGAAGAAGATGTTGTTTTGCCATTAAAGAAAGTACTTCGAGTCGCAACAGAAGCTGATTATAAGTGTGTTGCTGAAAATGGTGATTCTTGTCAGAAAGCCTTTTTGTTATGTGATGAGAAAATCCGCGAACGCGAACTAGAAATGAGCTTGGTGGATGTTGATTATACTTTTGATCGTAATAAAATTATTTTTTACTTTACCGCAGAAGGACGCGTGGATTTTCGGGAGCTTGTGAAAGATTTAGCTTCTGTATTCCGGACGCGCATTGAACTTCGCCAAATCGGAGTTCGTGATGAAGCGAAGTTACTTGGTGGAATCGGTCCATGTGGTCGAATGCTCTGCTGTTCAACGTTTCTTGGCGATTTTGAACCAGTATCCATCAAAATGGCAAAAGACCAAAACTTGTCACTTAATCCAACGAAAATTTCTGGGTTATGCGGTCGTTTAATGTGTTGCTTGAAATATGAAAACGATGAATATGAGCAAGCTAAACGTGAAATGCCAGATGTTGGTGTGAAAGTGAAAACTCCAGAAGGCGCAGAAGCACGTGTTTCGGGAATTAACTTGCTTTCTAGAATCTTACAAGTAAGCTTGCCCGAAGAAGAGACGGTTATAGAATACGAATTGGATGAATTACGTCCATTTAACGATTTTCTAAAACAACCGGCAAAGTCTTGAGGTGAAAAAATTGGATAAAAAAGCTATTTTTGACTCAGTCAGTAATATGGAGGAGCAAATTGGCGAATTGTATCAGCAACTTGGAGATCTAAAGACAAACTTAGGTGAAATGTTGGAAGAAAATAATCGGTTAAACCTTGAGAATGAGCATTTGCGACGTAGGCTTTCTTTGACGGATGAAACACCTCCTGAACAGGAAGTAGAAGAAGATGAGGCGGCACATGGAGTAATGGCCCCAAATCGAAAAGAAGCAATGCAACAAATGATTGAACTCGGGGAAGGCTATGATAATCTTGTCCAACTTTACAAAGAAGGATTTCATGTCTGCAATGTACATTTCGGCAGTCCGCGTGGCAATGATGAAGATTGTCTATTTTGCCTATCCTTACTTAATAAAAAATAACATGACGGGCCTTTCTCGAATTTGGAGAAGGGCTTTTTACTAGAAAAGGTGATTTGGTTGGAAAAACTAAAATTAATAGGTGACGAGCGGTTAGACTTTTTACTGGCAGAAAACTTGCGGATTATTCAAAGTCCATCTGTCTTTTCATTTTCCATTGATGCGGTTCTTCTGGCAAAATTTAGTTATTTACCCATTCGAAAAGGGAAGATAATTGATTTATGTAGCGGGAACGGTATTATTCCGTTATTACTTAGCACTCGAACAAAAGCGCAAATTATAGGTGTCGAAATTCAGCCGCGACTCGCAGATATGGCAAAACGAAGCGTTATCTACAATGAGCTTGAGGACCAAGTTGAGATGATTGAGTATGATTTGAAAAAAATTACCGATATTATACCAAAAGAACGCGCTGATATTGTTACTTGCAATCCGCCTTATTTTGCAGGTCCGGAAACCAGTTTGAAAAATGAAAATGAACATTACCGAATTGCGCGACATGAAGTTATGTGCACACTTGAAGACACGATTCGAGTTGCTTCAAACCTGTTAAAACAAGGTGGGAAAGCTAATTTTGTACATCGTCCCGAACGTCTGCTGGATATTCTAGATTTAATGCGAAAGTATCGCTTGGAGCCGAAGCGGATTCAAATGGTGCATCCACGCTTAGAACGAGAGGCAAACACAGTACTGGTAGAAGGAATCAAAGACGGAAAACCAGGCGTGAAATATATGCCACCAATTATCGTCTATGATGAAGCTGGCGAATATACCCCAGTAATAAAGGAGATTTTATATGGCGAAAGCGAGTGAACATTTCTTTTATGTGCTAAAATGTAGTGATAATTCCTATTATGGCGGTTATACGACAGACGTTTTGCGCCGGGAAGCAGAACATAATGCGGGAATCAGATGTAAATATACAAAAACTCGCCGGCCGGTAAAAGTAATTCATTTCGAAAAGTTTGCAACAAGAAGTGAAGCAACAAAAGCGGAAGCGGCTTTTAAAAAATTATCACGTAAAAATAAAGATGCCTATTTAAAGCGGGAGGAGGGTACGGAATGATTAAAAGTCAAAAAAGTTTTAGTGGAGTTATGGCGGGAGCGCTCTATTTAGTGCCAACGCCAATTGGGAATTTAGAAGATATGACTTTTCGAGCGATTAGGATGTTAAAAGAGGCAGATATTATCGCAGCAGAAGATACAAGAAATACGGTGAAACTTTTAAATCATTTTGAAATTACGACTCGAATGACAAGCTACCACCAGTTCACGAAAGAAAATAAAGAAGATACGATTATTGAACGAATGCAAAGCGGAGAAGTTATTGCGCTTGTGAGTGATGCGGGTATGCCTTCAATTTCTGACCCGGGCTATGAACTTGTTCAAAGTGCGCTAGAAGCAAATATTCCAGTCATCCCACTTCCAGGAGCGAACGCCGCTTTGACAGCGCTAATTGCCTCAGGACTGGCGCCGCAACCGTTTTATTTTTACGGTTTTTTACCTCGCCAAAACAAAGAACGAACTCAAGAAATCGAAAAATTAGCGGCTCGCACGGAAACATGGATTTTATATGAATCACCGCATCGTTTAAAAGAAACCTTAAAAGCCATTAGCAAAATTACTGGAAATGAGCGGAAAATCGTTTTATGCCGGGAATTAACTAAACGTTTTGAAGAATTTTTGCGTGGTACGGTGGAGGAAGCAGTAAATTGGGCAACTGAAGAAGAAGTACGTGGGGAATTTTGTATTATAATAGAAGGAAATGCGAATCCGCCACTTGCGGAAGAAACGCTATGGTGGCAGGAATTAGATATTAAAACACATGTCAGCAAAGTAATGGAACAAGAAAATGTTAGTTCCAAAGATGCGATTAAAACCGTCATGAAAGCTAGAAATCTACCTAAGCGCGAAGTTTATGCTGCTTATCATGAAATAAAATAAAATCATGCGCGATGTCCCATAATAAGACAATCGCGCATGATTTTTTTATATCGAATCACCAAACCGCCGTTTAATCTCTTCCATCAACTCCGTGGCACCTTCCTTGCTTAGTGTCAATTTACCGTCCACAAATTTCTTATTTTCAACGGAAAACTCTCCAGTAACATCACACACCAAACCAGCAGAATATTTCTTTAAAATAATTGTTTCATCATCAATAAAGATTTCAAGGGGGTCTTTTACGTTCAAATTCATGGTGCGTCTAATTTCAATCGGAATTACAACGCGACCAAGTTCATCGATTTTTCTTACCATTCCAGTTGATTTCATTTTCTCACCTTCCACGTAATTTTTATTCATTTTAACAGATTATCATCAGAATAGGAATGATTTGGGGGTAGAACGGGTAAAGACTCCAAGTAGAGAAAATTTAGGGGGAAAATATATGAATATCGTTATCGCATTAATTCCAGCAGTTATGTGGGGGATTATGCCGTTAGTTGTCTCAAAAATTGGCGGAAAACCGCGGCAGCAAATTATTGGGACAACATTTGGTGCATTGCTTTTCGCAGTGGGTGTATTTATTTTTACCAATCCAGAATATACAGCCACCATATTAATAGCTAGTTTTGTTTCAGGGGCATTTTGGAGTTTAGGTCAAATGAATCAATTTCGTGCCTTTACGCAAGTCGGCGTTTCAAAAACTATGCCACTTTCAACAGGGATGCAATTAGTCGGAACCTCGCTTTTTGGGGTCTTTGCTTTTCATGAGTGGGGAACGACTTCTAAATTAATCATTGGTTTTTCAGCGTTAGCACTAATTATTTTTGGGATATTTTTAACAAGTTATCAACAACATAAAGATGAAAATTCTGGTCAAAATATGAAGAAAGGACTTATTACTTTAGTTATTTCTTCGGTTGGATATGTTGGGTATGTTGTTATTACGCAATGGTTTAATATTAGTGGATGGGATGCTATTTTACCGCAAGCAGTGGGGATGGTTGTCGCAGGGTTATTATTTTCCATTAAATCATCTGAAAAACGTTTTACAAAACAGACTTGGCTAAATATGATACCCGGTGTTATGTGGGCTACAGGTAACTTAGCATTACTATTCTCTAATAAATTAGTTGGAATCGCCACTGGATTTTCACTTTCTCAAATGGGTGTAGTTATTTCAACCATTGGGGGAATTCTTTTCCTTGGCGAGAAAAAGACGAAAAAAGAGCTTATTCTTGTTATTATTGGAATTATTTTAGTTATAATCGGTGGAACAATGATTGGAATAGCAAAAAGTTAATCTTTAAAATTCAGCACATTTTTTGATAAATAAAAACAAATTAAAGGCGGTCATAAAAAATGGGTAATAACCTAAATGTAAATGCAGAAACTGTTAAAGAATCGTATGTGTATTTATTGTCACGCTATCTTGTTTTAAGACAAGAAAATTTTGATATTAACGAAGATAAGGTGCCTTATAATGTATTAAAACAAAATACAATTGCTCCAGCAGATGCGAATTTTGTTAATCCTAATTTTGATGTGGTTTATTCTGAAACATGGATAGCTGTGGATGACGAACACGCAGTTATTTTAGAAGTTCCAGAAATCAAAGGGCGTTATTATACCGTGCAACTTCTAGACGGTTGGGGTGAAGTAGTAACGAATATAAACGAACGAAATTATCCAGAACATCCATTTGGGAAATTCGCCTTTATTAAACAAGGCACAAGTCCAGTTATACCTGCTGATGCTGTGAAAATTGAATTACCTGCTGAAAAAGTGAAATTACTACTTCGGGTAGAACAAAAAGGTGATCCAGATGGCGCAGTAAAACTACAACAACAATTTAAATTAGATGCACCAGCTGGCATTAAAATTCAAGAACCACTTGAAATACCGACATTTACCAATGCAGCCTTCTTAATGGAAGAAATTTATAATAATTTAGAAACTATTTTAGCTAGTTATCCTGATAAAATGCCAAAAGCAGCTGAATTCCAAGCAAAAGCGAAAAAAGTTGCAGATTATATTGCACTTGGAGACGAACAAAGAGCTGAAGTGAAAAATCTTATTATTAAAGAAGCCATTCCCTATTTCTTAGCTGGAGCAAAAGGATTTGGAACGCAAAAAGGCGGATGGTCAGTTACATATGTTGCTGGGGCATTTGAAAATGATATATTAGCGCGATGTATCATTAATTTTGGCGGCTTATGGGCGAACACTATTGATGAAGCTTTATATTTCATCGGTCAAACAGATTCAAATAAGGAAATGCTAAGTGGCGATAATACTTATAAAATTCATTTTACAAAAGAGGAACTACCTGAGAAATTAGTAAATAGTTTTTGGTCGATTACGATGTATAGTGTTCCAGACTATCATGTTATCCCCAATAAACTAAATAAATTCAGTATAAACAATTATTCTAATACAAAACTAAATGAAGACGGTAGCCTAACGTTATACTTAGCACCTGAACAGCCTGCAGACGTGGCAGAAGAAAACTGGTTGCCAACAGAAAAAGGAAGAGATTTCTCACTGAATTTTAGATTATACGTTGCAAAACAAGAAGTGCTTGACGGCGAGGTATTTTTGCCACCGCTTGAACGCATTTAAATAATTAAAATGATCGAGCTAAATATGGTAGTTACCTGTTTTAAAGGTTGCTCCTATTTAGCTTTTTTATTTGGAATAATCCTTTAGAATCCTCTATCTTCTTCCTACTATTTCCGCTATAATAAAGTAATTGAAAATCATAACAAAAGGTCGATAAGGAGGATAACGATTTGAATATTATGATTGCGCTGATTCCTGCGTTACTTTGGGGAATAGTTCCGCTACTCATTACTAAATTTGGCGGTTCTACAAGGCAACAAACTATGGGAATGACACTAGGGGCGCTAATTTTTGCAGTAATCGTTTTTTTCTTTACAGATCCAGTTTATACACTCAAGACAGTTGGTA
This sequence comes from Listeria immobilis, assembly GCF_014322845.1. Lineage (NCBI taxonomy): Bacteria > Bacillati > Bacillota > Bacilli > Caryophanales > Listeriaceae > Listeria > Listeria immobilis. The sequence continues at coordinate 345,585 of NZ_JAASUA010000003.1, forward strand.
TTAGCTTTTTGACAGGGTGTTTATGGTCGGTTGGACAGATGTTTCAACTACAGGCCTTTAAAATAATTGGCGTTTCAAAAGCTATGCCGATTTCAACAGGGATGCAACTAGTTGGAACAACGCTATGTGGAGTCATTTTATTTCATGAATGGGATACGACATTACGGATAATTCTCGGCTTCATTGCTTTAACATTGATTGTAGGAGGAATATTTCTTACTTCCTATGCAGAAAAAGAAGAAGATGGTTCAACAGCGCTAAAACAAGGTTTGATTACATTAGTGATTTCATCTGCCGGTTATGTTGGCTTAGTAGTATTAATTCAAGGCTTTAAAATTAATGGAATTGATGCGATACTTCCGCAAGCGATTGGGATGGTTTTAACTGCGCTAATTATGACTCAAAGTACTGGTAAAGAAAAACGTATCAATAAGCGAACACTTTTATTAGTTATTCCGGGAATGATTTGGGCTACGGGAAATGTTGTGATGGTACATGCGAATCAACTAGTCGGTGTAGCAACCGGATTCTCTCTTTCTCAATTAGGTGTAGTGATTTCAACTATCGGCGGCATCGTATTACTAAAAGAAAAGAAGACAAGAAAAGAAATGGTTTATGTAATTATCGGAGTTATTTTAGTTGTTCTTGGTGGAATTTTAATCGGTGTGGCAAAAGGCGTCTAATTAATTATTTCGTTTAGGATGAAAAATGATATAATAATACTAATTGTTTTATTTTGAAGGAGGGAATTGTGTTGCCTGAAGAGAAAAATACGTTTTACATTACAACACCAATCTATTATCCAAGCGGAAAAGCACATATTGGACACGCTTATACGACTGTTGCCGGAGACGCGATGGCTCGTTACAAACGCTTAAAAGGATACGATGTGTTTTACTTAACTGGAACAGATGAACACGGACAAAAAATCCAAGCAAAAGCAAAAGAACGCGGGATTTCTGAACAAGAATATGTTGATGAAATTTCAGAAGGTTTTCAAGAGCTTTGGAAAAAACTAGAAATTTCTAATACAGACTTTATTCGTACAACACAGGACCGCCACAAAACATCCGTAGCGAAAATTTTTGAACAACTTGTCGAGCAAGGAGACATATACTTAGGTGAATATGAAGGTTGGTATTCGGTTTCTGATGAAGAATATTTTACTGAAACACAATTAGAGGAAGTTTACAAAGATGAAAATGGCAAAGTAATTGGCGGAAAGGCTCCTAGCGGGAATGAAGTGGAACTTGTTAAAGAAGAATCTTACTTTTTCCGTATGAGTAAGTATGCAGATCGTTTAGTAGAATACTACAATTCTCATCCCGAATTTATTTTACCGGAATCAAGAAAAAATGAAATGTTAAATAATTTTATTAAGCCAGGTTTAGAAGATTTAGCGGTATCCAGAACTACTTTTGATTGGGGAATTAAAGTTCCGGGAAATCCAAAACATGTAGTTTATGTGTGGATTGATGCGCTTTCTAACTATATTACAGCACTTGGTTATAATACGGATAATGATACAAAATTCCAAAAATATTGGCCAGCTGATGTACAAATCGTCGGGAAAGAAATTGTTCGTTTCCATACGATTTATTGGCCGATTATATTGATGGCACTAGATTTACCACTTCCAAAAATGGTATTTGGTCACGGTTGGATTTTGATGAAAGATGGTAAGATGTCGAAGTCTAAAGGAAATGTAGTAGATCCTTATATGTTAATTGATCGTTACGGCCTTGATGCGCTTCGTTATTATTTATTACGCGAAGTTCCCTTTGGCTCGGATGGACTATTTACACCAGAAGACTTTATTGACCGGGTAAACTATGACTTGGCGAATGATTTAGGAAACTTGCTAAATCGTACAGTCGCAATGATTAATAAATATTTTGATGGTGAAATTCCTGCCTACCAAGGGGACGTGACACCATTTGATAAAACTTTAGTTGATTTTAAAAATAATGTAGTTGCTGACTACGAAAAAAGCATGGACCATATGCAGTTCTCTGTAGCCCTTAACCAGCTTTGGTCGCTTATTTCCCGTACGAATAAATATATTGATGAAACAGCTCCATGGGCACTTGCCAAAGACGAAGAAAAACGTGCAGAACTAGAAAGCGTAATGACACATTTAGCAGAAAATTTACGGATTATTGCTATTCTTTTACAACCATTCTTTACAAGAACACCAGGAGAAATCTTCTTACAACTTGGCCTACAAGAAGAAAACTTAAAGAAATGGGATAGTATTTATGGCTACGGAGAAATTCCAGCTGGAACAACTGTAGTGAAAAAAGGAACGCCAATTTTCCCAAGACTAGATGCAAAAGAAGAAGTAGCCTTCATTCAAGAGGAAATGAAGGGTTCAGCACCAGCGCCATCAGAAGCAGTAGAAGAAATCACGGCTTTAGAAACACCGCAAATTGGTATTGAAGATTTCGACAAAATAGATCTACGTGTAGCCGAAGTAAAACAAGTAGAAAAAGTGAAAAAAGCTGACAAATTACTTTGTTTCCAATTAGATCTAGGTGAAGGTAAATTACGCCAAGTACTTTCTGGTATTGCAGAATTCTATGAGCCAGAAGACTTAATTGGCAAAAAAGTCATCGTTGTTTCCAATTTGAAACCAGTAAAACTTCGCGGACTGATGAGCGAAGGGATGATTCTTTCCGGCGAGAAAGATGGCAAACTAAGTGTTATCGAAGCAAATAACGCTCTTCCAAATGGAGCAAAAGTAAAATAAAAATTAAAAAACCAAAAAACCATCTAATTGGAAGATGGTTTTTTGGTTGAATTATATTTTATAGTATAATAGAAGGAAATTGATTTATTAGGAGGAATTCCATTGTTATTTGACACGCATGTACACCTCAATGACGAGGCTTTTGACGATGATATAGAAGAAGTAATCAAACGAGCGCAAGAAAACGATGTAACTCGTATGGCGGTCGTAGGCTTTAATAAGGAAACAATTGACCGTGCATTAATACTAGCGGACAAATACGATTTCATTTCACTTATCGTTGGCTGGCACCCTACAGACGCAATTAGCTTTACAGACGAAGATTTAGAATGGTTGCGAGATTTAGCTCTTACCCATCCAAAAGTAGTAGCTTTAGGCGAAATGGGCTTAGATTATCATTGGGATACTTCCCCGAAAGAAACCCAATTTGAAGTTTTCCGGAAACAAATTCGTTTGGCAAAAGAAGTGAATTTACCGATAGTCATTCATAATCGTGAAGCCACTGAAGATATCATTCGGATTTTGCAAGAAGAGCATGCCGAAGAAGTTGGCGGAATTATGCATTGTTTTGGTGAAACGGTAGAAGTTATGGAAGCTTGTCTTGCGATGAATTTTTACATTTCTTTTGGCGGAACAGTCACTTTTAAAAATGCTAAATTACCAAAAATTGCAGCTCAGGCTATACCAATTGACCGATTATTAATCGAAACAGACGCCCCATATCTTGCGCCAACACCAAATCGCGGAAAAAGAAATGAACCTGGATACGTCAAGTTAGTTGCCAAAAAAATTGCAGAACTGAAAGAAATGAAATATAGCGAAATCGCTACGCACTCAATGGATAACGCAAAACGACTATTTAGAATTAAAGATTGAATGTAACAAAACTGTAATATAAGGGCGACTCTGTAACCCAATCTTAAGCTTCAAAGATATGAAAATAGGCATTTGGACCAAAACCCTTATTTTATGCCTACGACCAGAGACGTAGAAAAATGACATACTTTTGTTACATTTGATATTTTTATATTTATGTGGATTCATAAATGGCTTTATACCAACGTTTATTTACTGAGTTTGCGCAAATATGAACAATCTGCTTAAAAAATTGACAGTTGTTTGCTCCCCTGTATATAATCACTAGCGAAGCAGAAAGGGGAGAAATACATGACCATGGAAAACAGCAGTAACGTAGCTCAATCATCAAAATGGAAATTACCAATCATGATTGCAGGATTTGTTATTGTAGTAGCATTGGTTTTTTATTTCGTTTTCGAAGGAACTAAAAACGATATCACTATAGTAAATGCTGGCGAAAAAACAGAATCAAGAACGCATGCCAAAACAGTTGCTGAAGCATTAGACGAAGCAGGAATAAAAGTAAGCGAACATGATGAAATTGCGCCAGGTAAAAACGCAGACATTAAAGACGGCATGGAAATCAAATATCTTCCAGCACGCCAAGTTACAATAAATGATAATGGAACAAAGAAAAACGTATGGAGCACTAAAGAAAATGTAGAAGATTTACTTAAAGATGAAAATATTACAACTCGTCCACATGATGTGCTAAACGTAGCGTTAGAAGATAAATTAAAAGATGGCCTTGAAGTTGATATTGATCGTGCCATCCAACTTTCCTTACAAAACGGAGCAAAAACAGATACAGTTTGGACAACAAAAACTCAAGTTGGCGATTTGCTAGCTGAGAAAAACATCCAACTTGATCAAGATGATCGTGTGTCACCTGCGAAAGACAGTAACTTAAAGGAAAAAATGACCGTACAAGTTACATATGTTGATTCCAAAGCTGACAAGAAAAAAGAACAAATCAAATTTAATACAGTTTACAAAGAAGACGATAGCCTAAATCAAGGTGTTGAAAAAGTCGTTCAAGAAGGTAAAACTGGTGAAAAAATTGTTGAGTATAAAGTAACATTTGAAAATGGCAAAGAGAAAAAACGCGATGTCGTTAAAGAAAATGTCACTTCTGCAAAATCTGATAAAGTAGTTGTTCGCGGTACAAAAGCAAAAGCTGTAGTTGCTGAAATAGCGAGTGCAAAACCTGCTAAAAAAGCAACAACATCTAAAACTTCTAATTCACCAAAATCATCAAATTCTGCTAAATCATCGACTCCAGCTGGTGGAAAAACATTCACAATGGAATCCACTGCATATTCTGGTGGCGGTGTAACTGCGACAGGAATTAACTTAAGTGCTAATCCTGGAATGAGAGTAGTAGCTGTTGATCCTAGTGTTATTCCACTTGGCTCACGCGTTTGGGTAGAAGGATACGGAGAAGCTATCGCTGGTGATACTGGTGGAGCAATCAAAGGAAATATCGTTGACGTTTATTTCCCAAATGAAAGTTCATGCTACTCTTGGGGTAGAAGAACTGTAACCGTAAAAGTGTTAAACTAATAATCGCATAAAAACGAGGCTGACTCATAGGGCCTCGTTTTTTCTTTGCCCAAAATGTGGTATGATGTATGTACTTATTTTACTAAAAAGGATGTAATCATTATGAACGAGAAGCCTGTAATACACGAGTTTATTGTCGTAGAGGGCCGCGATGATACAACTGCGATTAATCGTTCTGTTGTTGCGGATACCATCGAAACAAATGGATCGGCACTTTCACAAGAAACAATTGAGAGAATTAGACATGCGCAAGAACTTCGGGGAGTCATTATTTTTACAGATCCGGATTTTCCGGGTGAAAAAATTAGAAAACAAATTGACTCAGCAGTTCCAGGTTGTAAGCATGCTTTTATTAATCGTCAAGATGCTTTACCAAAAGCGGGTCGTGGTCTTGGAGTGGAACATGCTAGTAACGCTACCATTCAAGAAGCATTACAACATTTCCATACAAGTAATACACGAACTGAAAAACATTTTATTTCAAAAGAGATTTTAATGAACTTAGGTCTTCTTGGCGGACAAGGGTCAAAAGAACGTAGAGAAAAACTCGGAAATATACTTAAAATCGGCTACACTAATGGAAAACAGCTACAAACGCGTTTGGAATCATTTGCGATTAGTGAACAGCAGTTAGTAGCCGCGTGCCAAAAGCTTATGCAGGAGGAAGAAAATGAGTAAAGATATTGCAACACCTGGAAGAACAACAGAAATCTTAAAAAAATATGGTTTCTTATTTAAAAAAAGTTTAGGGCAGAATTTTTTAATTGATAGTAACATTTTGACCCGAATTACGGATACTGCTGAAATTACGAAAGAAACAAATGTCATTGAAATAGGTCCGGGTATTGGCGCGCTAACAGAACAATTAGCTAAAACAGCCAATGAAGTAGTTGCGTTTGAAATTGATCAACGTTTATTGCCAATTTTAGATGATACACTTAGCGCATACAATAACGTTAAAGTCGTTCACGGAGATATTCTAAAAGCAAATGTAGAAGAAGTAATTACAACTCAATTTACCAAACCAGAGCTACCACTCAAAATTGTAGCTAATTTGCCCTATTATGTAACTACTCCGATTATTTTAAAACTACTACATGATAATATTCCAGCTGATTCCATGACTTTCATGTTACAAAAAGAAGTTGCGGATCGGATTAGTGCCGTTCCAAGCACTAAAAGCTATGGCAGTTTAACCATTGCTATCCAATTTTATATGGAAGCTGAACTAGCTTTTATTGTGCCGAAAACAGTGTTTATGCCGCAACCTAATGTCGATTCAGCAGTTATTCATCTAAAGCGTCGTAAAGAACCGCTAGCCCAAGTTGATGACGAAGAATTTTTCTTTGAAGTTACAAGAGCGGCATTTGCCCAAAGAAGAAAAACGCTTTGGAACAATCTGGCTTCTAAATTCCCGGCTCTAAAAGCACGTAAAGAAGAATTAGTAAATGGTTTAAATGGCATTGGTATAGACTTAATTCGTCGCGGAGAAACATTAGATATCCCTGAATTCGCCAAATTAAGCAATTTTTTAGCTGGTTTTTTAGCAGAAAAATAATTTTTTTGAAAAAAGCGCTTTCTTAGTTGACAGCTAGCCCTTACAACTGTTAAAATATTTGGTTATTGATTTCTTGAGCCATCTGTGCTATAATAGTTCTTAGTGAGGTGGAAAATAAATGCCAAAAACCATTGCAAGCATTAAGACGAATTTAGATTCTAGATTAGGTAAAGCATTGACATTGAAAGCAAACGGCGGTCGTAAGAAAACGATTGAACGTTGCGGCATCCTAGCTGAAACATATCCATCCGTTTTCATTGTAGAGCTTGATCAGGATGAAAACAACTTTGAAAGAGTATCCTATAGTTATACGGATATTTTAACAGACGCAGTAGAACTTGTATTTACAGATGATAATAAAGAATTAGCTTTGTAAGAAGCTGAAGTAGCCGAGCCATCATTAATGGTTCGGTTTTTGCTTTGTTAAGGGTTGTTTTGGACCGTCAGCTACATATTTCTTCTTTCATATGATAGAATAGAAAAAGAGATTTTGAACGCGGAGGCGGGGAAAATGAAAATAAGCATAACGGCGCCAGCTAAAATTAATCTATCGCTTGATGCGCTTTATAAACGTGATGATGGTTATCATGAAGTAGAGATGGTAATGACAACTATCGATCTTGCGGATAGACTATATTTAGAACGGCTAGATGAGGACGTTATTGTGCTAGATGTAAAGGCGCACTTCATCCCAGAAGATCGCCGCAATTTAATTTATCAAGCAGCCGCACTTTTGAAAAAACGCTTTAATGTAAAAGCAGGTGTGCGGATTACAATAGATAAACATATTCCGGTTTCTGCGGGGCTTGCAGGTGGGAGTTCGGATGCAGCTGCAGCACTTAAAGGGTTAAACGTTATTTGGGAGTTAGGTCTTTCAATCGAGAAATTAGCAGAAATTAGCTCGGAAATCGGTTCTGATATTGCGTTTTGCGTCTATGGTGGGACCGCTATCGCAACTGGTCGTGGAGAAAAAATCACTTCACTGCCGAATATGCCCGGTTGCTGGATTGTACTAGCGAAACCAAGTATTAGTGTGTCGACTCCAACAATCTATAAAGAATTACAAGTGGATGAGGTAGAACACCCGAATACGAAAAAAATGATTACAGCAATGCAGCAAGGGGATTTAGACGGCATTTTCTCATCTACAGGGAATGTTCTTGAATCCGTGACGCTTGAAAAAAATCCACAAGTAAAACGAATTAAAGACAAGATGTTAGCGTTTGGTGCTGAGGCGGCTTTAATGAGTGGTAGCGGGCCAACAGTGTTTGCACTTGTCAAACAGTACTCAAGAGCAAAACGCATCTATAACGGCTTACGAGGCTTTTGTGAGGAAGTTTATATGGTTCGACCATGGAGTGAGAGTGAAAACGATACTATTAAAGGTTGAGAGGGGTCAGAAGAATGAAAATTATTTTTAATGCAGATGATTTTGGAATTAGCCCAGGAGCAGTATATGGTATTTTAGATTCTTACAAAAGAGGGGTTGTAAAATCAACGACACTGTTAGCTAATAGCCCGGCGTTTGATTTAGCGATTGAAGTAGCGAAAGAAAATCCAGGTCTAGATATTGGGGCGCATTTGACTTTAACATTTGGTTCTCCATTACTTCAAGGGCTAAAGACGCTTACAGATGAGAACGGCCGCTTCCGTAGAAATTATGATGCACTAGAATCTGGCTTAGCTGATGTCGATATGGGAGAGGTTGAACGTGAATTAACTGCCCAAATCGAGAAAATTTTAGCTTCTGGCATTACTATTTCTCACTTTGATACGCATCACTCCATTGAACCATTAATCTATCCTGTACAACATAAACTTGCAGAAAAATATGGTGTAAGTTTGAGACGCCACGCAGATGTTTCTGATTTTGGTGCGATTAAAACACCAGATTTATTTGCTACTGATTTTTATGCAGATGGTGTTAGCTGTGATACGATTAAAAAAATAGTTCAAAAACATATCGGGACAAATGATGTGGTTGAAGTTATGACCCATCCGGCTTTTATAGATGATATTTTACTTAATATTTCTAGTTATGTTAAGCCAAGGACAAAGGAGCATACAATACTTACATCAAGAGAATTGCAAGCTTATTTAGGTCAACAAGAAGTAGAAATTATTAGTTTCCGCGATTTATAAAAAATACTGACCCGTCAAAGGATGTTTATTTGGCGGGTTTTTTAATGCGTTACAATAATAAAAGTTGTCATTTTCATGGAAAACGTTTTATAATAGAGAAAATACGGACAAAATACAAGAATTTGCTTTTTAATATACGGAATTTTATCAAAGGGAGAGAGATTATGAAGATTCGTCGCAGTGAACGATTAATTGATATGACCCAGTTTCTTTTATCGCATCCGCGAAAACTAGTGCCGCTTACGATGTTTGCTGAACGTTATGGCTCAGCTAAGTCTTCTATTAGTGAAGATTTGGTTATCATAAAGAAAACATTTGAAGATAGAGGAATTGGTACGCTTGAGACAGTTCCGGGAGCTGCAGGTGGAGTGCAGTATATTTCTATTGCTGGGAATGATGATGTGCTTGATTTCGTGCATACATTATGTAACCGAATTGCAGAACCAAATCGTTTGCTACCAGGTGGTTATTTGTACCTTTCAGATTTATTGGGCGAACCAGTTACACTGAAGGCGATTGGGAAAATCTTAGCAACGAAATTTAACGATAAGAAAATAGATGCAATTATGACTGTTGCAACGAAGGGTATTCCGATTGCGCAAGCTGTTGCAGAACATTTAAGTGTGCCATTTGTCATTGTAAGGCGAGATAGCAAAGTGACAGAAGGTTCGACGGTTAGTATTAATTACGTATCCGGCTCATCCAAACGAATCGAAAAAATGGAACTATCCAAACGCAGCCTAGCAGAAGGTTCTAATGTTGTTATAGTAGATGATTTCATGAAAGCTGGAGGAACAATCAACGGAATGAAAAATTTACTTGAAGAGTTTAATGCTCATTTAGTTGGAATTGGCGTTTTAGTTGAATCAGAATATGCCGAAGAACGCTTGGTAGATGATTATGTTTCGCTTGTGAAAATTAAAAACGTGAATATGAAAGAGAAACAAATTGAAGTAGTTGACGGAAATTATTTTAATAGCTAAACGTACAACCCTAGGCGACTCTAGGGTTGTTTTTTTATTAAAGTGATGATATGAACAAATCAGACCTGCGATGTACTTCACTCACTTAAGTTTTATGTTAAAATAAATCCTATCATTGTTACATAAAATCTAAGCCTTTCAAATACTTGGGAGCAGAAGGAGAACGTTCATGAAAAAATGGGTTAAATGGTTAATTGTTATTGTTATTATTGCAGTTGTAGCCGTTGGTGCGGTTATGTTGCTTGGAAAAGATAGCGGTTCTGTAACACAAGAGAAATTAGTTACAACAAAAGTGAAACAAGGAGAAATGAAAATAAACGCTACTGGAACAGGGGCGATTTCACCAGAAAACACACAAGTTCCTGATTATGACGAACTTCAATTAGTGGCGCAAATGGACGAGCTTGATATTCCAAACATCAAGAAAGACCAAGAAGTAAAAGTTACTGTAACAGCACTTCCTGATAAAACATACACAGGAAAAGTGAAAGAAATCGCGGAACAAGGTCAGGTGCAAAACGGTGTGTCTAGTTTTTCGGTAATTATCTCACTTGATAAAACAGACGATCTAAAAGCGGGAATGACAGCAGATGCATCTATTTTAGTTAATGAGAAAAAAGATGCGCTTTATGTGCCGATTGAGGCAGTTCAAAAAGATAGCGACGATAAATACTATGTGTTAGTTCCAGAAGAAAAAGATAATGGTAAAACAAAGAAAGTGAAAAAATTTGTAGAGACAGGTCTGCATAACGAAGACAATATTGAAATCACTAAAGGTGTTAAAAAAGACGAAAAAGTAATCCTTCCTACACAAGAAACTGAGACGCTTCCAGGTGCTCCAAGCTAAGTTTTATGTAAGCAAGAATCAGAAAAATTGTATGAAGGAGGGATAAACATGCCAAAACCGCTAATTGACATGAAAAATTTAACAAAAACATATACTTTAGGCGGAGAAACTTTTAAGGCATTAGATGATGTTACTTTTACCGTTGACCAAGGCGAATTTTTATCCATCGTTGGTCCATCCGGTTCAGGAAAATCAACATTAATGAATATGATTGGTTGCTTAGACGTGCCAGATGAAGGAAGCTATCATTTGGATGATGTCGACGTCTTTACATTGAGCGACAATAAATTATCCGAAATTAGAAATAAGAAAATCGGCTTTATTTTTCAGCAGTTTAATTTACTTACAAAATTATCGGCTTTTGAAAATATCGAATTACCTTTAATCTATGCAGGTTTAAGCGTTTCAGCACGTGAAAAAGTTGCGCTTGAATGTTTGGAAAAAGTTGGCTTACTTGAAAAACGGAGAAACTTACCAACACAGCTTTCTGGTGGACAACAACAACGGGTCGCTATTGCAAGAGCGCTCGCTGGAAAACCTCAAATTCTGTTGGCAGACGAACCAACCGGAGCACTAGACTCCAAAACTGGTAAAGAAGTAATGGGTATTCTTCAAGAATTAAATCGGGCAGGCAATACGATTGTTATGATAACCCATGATCCAACAATTGCGTCTTATGGAACGAGAAGTATTCGTATTCAAGATGGTAAATTATTCCACGAGGAGGCGACTAAAGCATGAACGTTCTCCAAAGCATGAAAATGGCGTGGAAACAATTAAAAGCAAGTAAATTGAGGTCTTTCCTAACCATGCTAGGTATCATCATTGGTGTAGCATCTGTTATCCTATTAGTTTCACTGGGGAATGGAGTTACTCAAGAAGTGGATGAACAAATGGGCGATTTAGGATCTAATTTAATCACCGTTGTAAACAGCTCAGTTAATCCGAATGATAAATACACCTATGATGAAGTAATGAAATACCAAAATATTGATGGGGTCAAAAGTGTTTCCCCAGAACTATCTGGACAAGTAAATGCAACATATGATTATAAAAATTCAAGCAATAAGGTCATTGGTACGAATGATCAGTACAGAGCGGCTCGTAGCTTGGAAATGGATGAAGGGCGCTTCTTGCTACCAATTGATACAGAATATGGTCAGAAGGTAGCTGTAATAGGCTCTACAGTCGCGAATGATTTGTTTGGCTTTGGGAATCCAATTGGTGAAACAATTAGGTTAAACGGAATGCCGTACAAAGTGGTTGGAGTTCTAAAAGAAAAAGGCGCTTCAATGATGGGTTCAAGCGATGACCAAATTTTCATTCCAATTTCTTCTGCGCAAAGACTACTAAAAGATACGAATGTCCGTACAATTTATGTAGAAACAAAAGCTGCTGAAGATGTTGACTTTGTTGTAAACACGCTGGAATCTCGTTTAGCCATTAAGTTTGGTGATGAGAAAGAGCAAGAAGAAAATGCTTCTTCCGCTCAAATGGGACCATCTTATCAAGTTATCAATCAACAAGAAATTTTAAATGCATTTAATACAATAAGCGCAACTTTAACAACTGCGCTAGGTGCGATTGCTGCTATTTCGCTTGTCGTGGGTGGTATCGGAATTATGAATATCATGCTCGTTTCGGTAAGTGAACGTACGAGAGAAATTGGTATTAGAAAAGCACTTGGAGCTAAAAAACGAGCTATCTTACTACAATTCCTGATTGAATCAATTGTTATTAGTGTTTGTGGTGGGGTTATTGGAATACTCATTGGTGTATCTGGTGCGTTAATATTCGGCTCATTTGCTGGGATATCATCAGGAATAACTGCTGGGACGATTATTTTCTCCTTTGTATTCTCGCTTTGCATTGGAGTAATATTTGGAATCGCTCCTGCCAACAAAGCATCAAAATTAAGACCAATTGATGCATTAAGGTCAGAATAAACCTAAAAAGGAATTCAAAACATTTTTGGATTCCTTTTTTAGTATTAAAAAAGGGCTATTTATGTATAAATGAACCACTAGTTGTCTTGTCATCTAGATTTAACATTTTTGTCACAATTAAGCGTTATCAATCCAAAAAATAAATTTAGAAAAATAAAGCATACGATGAAAACGTGCATGGCTATGCTGTTTTTAGGGTAAATATACAATAATAAGAAGAAGTATGCATAGAGACTGGGAAAAGTACAAATTTTAAAAAATAGGTGCCATTAAGGGGGAAAAACTCGTTATATTGTATACAATGGCTTGTAAGAAATGAATTGATTTCAACCATTTTACTGGCATTATTGCCTATAAAATAGTATGATGAATACATTGTAATTCAGCTCTAGCAATGGTTTGAGAGTTTTTTACATATAAATAAATAACATTGTATACAAAGGTCATTTCATAGTGAACAATTCAAAAATGTCAATACTTTTTGAAAAAAAACTATTTTTTTTGATTCCGAATTCACAAAGTTGTCAAATTTAGTTTTTTTTATTATTATGTTTGTAGGGAATAATTTTACGTAAATGTTGCTTGTTTCAAAAGCGATTTTTTCTATGGGGGAATTTTTCTCGAGTGTGTACTTAATGTTGCATGTGAGCATTGGTTATTAACAGAGCAACTAGAATAAGGTGGTGAAGATAATGGAGATTACAGATGTGAGATTACGCCGTGTTGAGACAGATGGGAGAATGAAAGCTATTTCTTCAATAACGATTGATGGTGAGTTTGTTATTCACGACATTCGTGTTATCGATGGCAACGAGGGACTGTTCGTAGCTATGCCAAGCAAACGTACGCCGGATGGAGAGTTTAGAGATATTGCACACCCTATTAACTCGAATACCCGTGCGAAAATTCAAGAAGCTGTTTTAGCTGCTTATGAAGTGGCGGAAGTACCAACTGCAAGTGAAGAAACATCTGCTGACGAAAGTGTCGCAGAAGAGAATTAAAAAATCCTCATTTCGGGAAGGACATTGTTGTGAACAGCTTGAGAAGGGGATTTAATGAACCTGATGTTTGGCTGGGAAAAGCATATTCTTTTTGATCGAGGCAAATGGGATAAGGAGTGACTAATAATGCAAGTAACAGATGTGAGATTACGTCGTGTAGAAACTGATGGAAGAATGAGAGCAATTGCTTCAATCACTTTAGATGAGGAATTTGTAGTTCATGATATTCGCGTTATTGATGGGAATAACGGTTTATTCGTAGCTATGCCAAGTAAGCGTGGCGTTGACGGTGAGTTCCGTGATATCGCTCACCCAATTAATTCTGACACTCGTGCAAAAATTCAAGAAGTTGTTTTAGCTGAATATGTACGTGTTGGTGAAGAAGAAGCTAATGCGGTGACAGAAGAAGAATCTGAATCCGTTTCTGCTGAATAATTAAAAATTTCCAAGGGCTAGCCTCGTGCTAGCCCTTTTTGCGTTTTTAAATATAGGGAAAATGATAAATAGTCTTGGTGTTCCATTTTAGCTATGGTATAATTAAAAGTAGATTGAAATTTGGGAGGGGAATTCGGAATGATGTTGCAAAATCAGGCACAATCACGAAACTATTATTGTAGCACGACTGTAATCTCTGCTTTCAATAAACAAATAAACAATCATGCTATATCTTTCGGAATTTTCAAACAAATAAAACACTAAATTTACTCTTTACCTAAAAATATGGTTAAGAGTTTTTATTTGGGCGCAATCTTGAAAAAATGCAATTTTTACGTTATCATTCATAGTGGAAGAATAGTGAAAAATGGAGGTTCTATATAATGTCAAAACGATATGCTGTAGTGCTTGCTGCTGGCCAAGGCACGCGGATGAAATCAAAACTTTACAAAGTATTGCATCCTGTTTGCGGAAAACCAATGGTCGAACATGTAGTAGATCAAATTTCGACGCTTGATGTTGATAAAGTGGTTACAATAGTTGGGCATGGAGCGGAAAAAGTACAAGAGCATCTAGCTGGTAAAAGCGAGTTTGTAAAGCAAGAAGAGCAACTTGGAACAGCCCATGCGGTACTTCAAGCAAAAACAGCCCTTGCTGATAAAGATGGTGTTACGTTAGTTGTTTGCGGAGATACTCCTTTAATTGAGGCTAGTACAATGGAAGCTCTATTGAAATATCATCATGAAAAACGTGCAAAAGCAACGATCCTGACAACAGTGATTGAAGATCCTACTGGTTATGGACGTATCATTCGTGATGACCTTGGCATTGTAGAAAAAATTGTCGAACATAAAGATGCGACTGAAAAAGAACAACGCATTTCAGAAATTAATACTGGTACTTATTGTTTTGATAATAAAGCTCTTTTTGAGGCGTTAGAAAATGTCTCTAATGATAATGTGCAAGGAGAATATTACTTGCCAGATGTTATTAAAATTTTAAAAGATTTAGATGAAGTAGTAGCGGCATATCGAATGGAATCTTTCGAGGAATCGCTTGGAGTGAATGATCGAATCGCTTTAGCTGAGGCATCTAAATTAATGCAACGCCGAATTAATGAGAATCATATGCGTAATGGGGTAACGCTTGTTAATCCAGAAAGTACGTATATTGATATAAATGTAAAAATTGGTCAAGATACTGTTATTGAACCTGGTGTTATGTTGCGTGGTAATACAGTGATTGGAGACGATTGTATTGTTACAAGTGGCTCGGAAATCGCTAATAGTGTTATTGGTGAACGCGCTCATATCAGAAGTTCTGCTATTTTTGAAAGCAAGGTTGGGGATGATGTTCAAATCGGACCTTATGCGCATCTAAGACCAGAATCCGATATTCATAATAACGTGAAAATCGGCAATTATGTTGAAACCAAAAAAGCGGTTGTCGGTGAAGGGACAAAACTGCCACACTTCATTTATATGGGGGATGCAGAAATCGGCAAAAACGTAAATATTGGTTGTGGAAGTATTGCGGTTAATTATGATGGCAAAAATAAAGCGAAAACGATTATTGGCGATGATGTTTTTGTAGGTTGTAATTCTAATTTAGTTGCCCCTGTCAAAGTAGGCAATCGCGCTTTCATTGCAGCTGGTTCAACTATTACAAAAGATGTTCCAGAAGACGCGCTTGGGATTGCTCGCGCGAAACAAGACAACAAGATAGGTTATGCAAAACGTTTGAATCACGGTAAATAATTTCCAATTGGAAAGTTTAAAATTTTAATAAAAATAGTGGAGGCTGATTATGTCAAACGAGTATTTTGATCCAAAGTTGAAGATTTTCTCGCTAAATTCTAATCGTGAACTAGCTGAAGAGATTGCGAAAGAAGTAGGTATTGAGTTAGGAAAATCAAGCGTTACTCATTTTAGTGATGGAGAAATCCAAATTAATATTGAAGAAAGTATCCGTGGTTGTCATGTTTACGTTATTCAATCAACGAGTAACCCTGTAAACCAGAATTTAATGGAACTTTTGATCATGATTGATGCGTTGAAACGTGCTTCTGCGGCGACAATTAATATTGTTATGCCTTATTATGGTTATGCACGCCAAGACCGTAAAGCGAGAAGTCGCGAACCAATTACGGCAAAATTAGTTGCAAACTTAATCGAAACAGCTGGAGCGACAAGAATGATTACGCTAGATATGCATGCGCCGCAAATTCAAGGTTTCTTTGATATTCCAATTGATCATTTGAATGCTGTACGCTTACTAAGTGGTTACTTTGGGGAACGTCATTTGGGTGATGATTTAGTAGTCGTTTCGCCAGACCATGGTGGAGTTACTCGTGCTCGTAAAATGGCGGATCGTTTGAAAGCGCCGATTGCTATTATTGATAAGCGTCGTCCGCGTCCAAATGTGGCGGAAGTAATGAATATTGTTGGTAACGTAGAAGGGAAGGTTTGTATCATTATTGATGATATTATTGATACAGCGGGAACTATTACGCTTGCTGCAAAAGCGCTTCGTGAAGCTGGGGCAACAAAAGTATATGCTTGTTGTTCGCACCCGGTATTATCCGGACCTGCAATGAAACGTATTGAAGAATCACCAATTGAAAAATTAGTTGTTACAAACTCTATTGCACTTCCAGAAGATAAGTGGATAGACAAGATGGAACAACTTTCTGTAGCGCCACTTTTAGGTGAAGCAATTGTGCGCGTACATGAAAACGCATCTGTAAGTTCGTTGTTTGAATAAAAAATCGCTTAAACTAAAACAGAAATTCTCTATTGATGAGGATTTCTGTTTTTTATTTTTAATAGAAGAAAAAGATGTGTTTCTCTTATAAGGGTTTAACTAAAATGAAAATAAATGTTATTATGTTCGCCGGATTTTTTAAGTGTTAGTATTGTTTGGAAGAAGAGTGGCGCATTCTGGCATAATAGTTTAAAATACTAAGATGAGATTGAGAAACGCAAAATGAAAAGGGCTAAAATGAGCGAGGGGATAGCTCTGTAAGCGTCACATAAGGATTGGGGGGAGTTTATGGATAAAGTGAGAGTTGCAATTATATCGGATGTTCACGGTAATGTAGAAGCTTTAAAAGCAGTGTTAAAAGATGCTGCGAATGAACATGCGGAAAAATACATAACGGTCGGTGATATAGCTTTAAAAGGTCCAGGTACAGATATTTGTCTGGAACTTCTGGAAAAACTCAATCCGCTTTCTTTTGTGCTAGGAAATCATGAACAGGTGTATAGGGACTTTTTGGAAGGAAAATCATTTAATTATTCTATAAAACGACGGATGATTGAGGAATTAGTGAAATATGATTATGCTTTTTTAGGTGATGAAAAATTTCGTTATTTAGCTACATTGCCCAAAAAAGTATCAATTCAAATATTGGGGACGAAAATAGATGTTTTTCATGCGATGCCAAAATCCGCTAGCTTCCCGATTTATGCGACGGAAGAGCAAGCCTATTTTGATGAGATGTTTTCGGATACTGATGCGGATGTCGCGATTAATGGACACGTTCATCGGCAATCGCTTAGAAGAACGGTGGATGACAAGTTGATTATTAATTCTGGCTCGGTCGGACTACCAGGCGGGGAAAGTCGGAAAACAAAAGATAATCTAGCTCAATATGCTCTTATTGATATCGCTGCTACAGGTGTTGTTGACATCCATTTTAAAAAAATCGCCTATGACATTGATGCAGAAATTGCTTTTGCGAAAAAAAGAGCTTTGCCATATGTGGATATTTATGAGAAAACACTTCGGTCAGGGCAATATTTATATATAGATAGTCAAATTGAGCAATACCTTGATTGAAAATAACCGTAAAAAAATGGAAATCAGCTTTAATGACTGATTTCCGTTTTTTTTAATAGTCTTGGGTTTCTGTAACGACAGCTGTACCGGATGCAGTGACCATTAACATGCCATTATCTGCTCCAAGTACTTCATAATCAATATCTACACCAATCACAGCATTTGCACCGATGTCTTGTGCGCGTTGTTCCATTTCTTTAATAGCTTCCTCACGTGCGTTAATCAGCTCGTCTTCATATCCTTGTGAGCGTCCGCCAAAGAAATTTCTGAATCCTGCTCCAATATCTTTCATAACGTTAACCCCGGTAATTACTTCGCCGAAAACGATTTTTTTATATTCGATAATTTGTTTGCCTTCGATATTTGGTGAAGTTGTTACAATCATTGTTTAATCCCTCCAGTTTTTCTTTTATCATACCCCTAAGTAGTTTTTTGAGTCAAAGGATAGCTAATTATTTTTTTCGGCTACGCGCTCTTTCAATATAAGGAATGGCGTCAGGGACTTTGCAGGCGGTTTTCCCTAAATCAACATGAACTTTACCTACAAAATTAGCTGCTTCTAATGCTTTTTCATATAATTCGTCTTTATAAATTCCACAAGCGATAATATAGCTATTCATAGAATAACGCGTTCTGTTTGTTTCAGATTGTAAGTTTTGCTTTGCGAATTCAAGCAATTCTTCTGCTTCAGGCAAATTGGCAATATGTTCTGAGAAAATTTGCCATCCCATCGATTTAGTTAAATCAAAATCACTTTTCATCCATTTTCTTGCAAAAGTGAGTGCGTCTTCACGTTTGCTTACGACGGAAGTTAAGCCGGAAGTTAGCATTGTCCATGTTTCGCGAAAAGCGCTATTCCATTGTTCGATTTGATTTACGTCTAGTTTTTTAGGGTCGACAGCAAGTAAACCTAGGTAAATTAAGTCGCTATTATTAGACTCAATTAGTTGAATCGCTAGTTCTTGATTTTTATTTAGTTTTTCACGACGAATAATTTTCTTTAAGTCGCCGATTTTTAAACCGTATAGTTCTAATGTTTCTGGGCAGCCATGGTTTCTAAAGATTTTGATAGTATTAGGGTTTTGAAGAGCACTTAGTTCGGCATCCAGCTGATCAAAAGTAATCATGAGTAGCCTCCTTTCGAATAAATTAAGTATAACAAAAAAGCATGCAAGGTAGCATGCTTTTTTGGTGGAAACATATTAATCAATTTGTTGCATTGCATCATCTAATACTTTTTTAAGAGTATCAGCGGATTTTTTCATTTGTTCTTTTTCTGTGGCATTTAAATTCATTTCAACAATATGGCGAACGCCTTGACGGTTAACTACGGCAGGTGCTCCAATGAAAATATCGTTCATTCCATAATGGCCATCTAAATATACGGAAAGAGGTAGAATCGCATTTTCATTATTTAAAATAGCTTTAGTAATACGGGCAAGAGCAGCTGCAACACCATAGAAAGTAGCGCCTTTTTTATTGATAATTTCATAAGCTGCATCACGAACGCTTACAAAAATAGTATCCATTGCACCTTGTTCATCCTCGCTTATCCATTCTGTAATTGGTAGTCCCCCAACGGTTGTATGGCTCCATGCTGGGAATTCTGTATCGCCATGTTCCCCTAAAATATAACCGTGGACATTACGTGCATCCACTTTTAAATAATCGGCAATTGACATACGGAAGCGGGCTGTATCAAGGCTTGTTCCTGAACCGATAACACGTTCTTTGGGAAGTCCAGAGAATTTCCATGTCGCATAAGTTAAAATATCGACTGGGTTTGATGCGATTAAGAAAATACCGTCGAAACCACTTGCCATTACTTCATCAACAATGCCTTTCATAATCTTAATGTTCCGGTTAACTAAGTCTAAGCGAGTTTCGCCAGGTTTTTGTGCTGTACCTGCAGTAACAACAACTAGGTCTGCATCATGGCAGTCGCTATAATTAGCTGAGTAAATTTTCTTCGGTGTCGAAAATGGAACAGCATGACTTAAATCCATCGCATCCCCGATTGTTCTGTCTTTATCTATGTCAATAATACCGAATTCTTGTCCAATGCTTAAGTTCACACAAGCGAATGCGTAACTAGAACCAACTGCTCCGTCGCCAACTAAAATAATTTTTTGATGATCTTTCATTTCGAATTCCTCCTATAAAAAATCTATTTACTAGTACAGTATAACATGTATTTTTCATTTGTGAAGCATTGAACGTCCTGAAATTTTAAAAGTTGTTATAATAAAATACTGAAAACGTTATAGTACAGTTTTAAAACGTTTGCATAAGGTAGCAACCGCTATTTTCTGTTTACCTTTTATTGAGAATTATAAACCTCTTAATCGTGATCAACCCATTTGCTTTGTTTTGCTATTTTTTTAAAGGGTAGATATAATAGGAGTGTACCAAAATTGAATGAGTGGAGTGATTTTTTATGGCAACAACATTAGAGGTCCAGAAAAGAGAAACAACGCAACATTCAGAAGTAACGAGATTGCGTAGTGAAGGAAAAGTACCTGGAATTATTTATGGTTACAAATCGGAAAATGTTCCAGTTTCCGTTGATTCTTTGGAATTAATCAAAGCAGTTCGTGACAATGGTCGAAATGCCGTATTTGCAGTGACTGTTGGCGGCAAGAAATTAAATGTTTTATTGCATGAGTATCAAGTGGATCCGTTAAAAGACACATTAGTACATGTGGACTTGCTAGCGGTTGATATGAATGAAGAAGTGGAGACCGATGTTCGTGTGGTATTAGTTGGGGATGCGCCTGGTGTTAAAGCTGGCGGTGTGTTACAACAAATTATCCATGATGTAAAAGTTTCGGCAACACCTGAAAAATTACCAGAAACGATTGAATTAGATATTTCCACATTAGAAATTGGTGATGTATTAACGACAAATAATCTTCCAGAAAACAAAGATTATGTTGTGCAAGTGGAAGAAGAAGAAACAGTTGTAACAGTTTCTGCCCCTCGTGCTGAAGAAGAGCCAACAACTTCAGAAGCGCCAGAACCAGAAGCTTTACATGGTAATGATGAAGAACCAGTAGAATAATTTTCAAATATATCCATTCGGAGGTACGCGTTTACTCGCGCGCCTCCTTATTTTTTTGTATAATATTAGAAAAGGAGGCGTTTTTATGCTGGATCAATCTGTTCCGAAAATCTCTGTTGCTATGGTTAATGATGATGCTACTAATTATCCGGAATATAGTTTGCCGGATGGGTATTTCTTTCGTTTTTATGAAGACGGGTTGGAAGAAGAATGGTGCAATTTACAGTTAGAATCAGGACAAGTTACCTCCTTAGAAGAGATTTATGCCCGTTTTAAAACAGAATTTAGCGGAGAGAAAGAAAAATTAGCTAAACGTTGCGTTTTTGTTCAAGCGCCAAATGGGGAAATCGTTGGGACGGCAATGTTGTGGGATGGAGATACTTTTGGTGAGATGGAAAGTCGTATTCACTGGGTTGCTGTACTAGATTCGCATGGAGGAAAAGGTATCGCAAAAGCATTATTATCTGAAATTCTACATTTAAATAAAAATGATTTTGTCTATCTAACAAGTCAAACCGGTAGTTACCAAGCAATTTATCTATATCAAAAATTTGGTTTTAAAAAATATCTTGGCAAAACACCAGTAAATTGGAAAAAAGCGAACTTTCAAGCCGAAAATGAAAAAGCATGGGAGATAATTGAAAATAAAATTGCGGAACATAAGCGTTGATTGGAAAACTTTCAACCAAATCAATTCCGTGGTATAATCAAAAAAACATCGAAACAAAAACCAGTTCATTCGTGAAGTGGTTTAGTTCATGTAAGGAGAAGCTTTATGAAAATAATAGTTGGCCTCGGAAATCCGGGCAAAAAATACGAACGCACCCGGCATAATGTCGGTTTTATGGTAGTAGATGAATTAAGTTTTCGTCATCAAACTCCTTGGAAAAAATCTAAGTTTAATGGAATGATAAGTGAAATCAATGTAAGTGGAGAAAAAATGTTGTTAGTAAAACCTTTAACCTTTATGAATGCTTCTGGTGAGTGCATTCGACCGCTAATGGATTATTACAATATCCCGATAGAAGATATGCTTATTGTTTACGATGATTTAGATTTACCAGTTGGGAAAATCCGCTTGCGACAAAAAGGCAGCGCGGGTGGACATAATGGAATGAAATCAATCATCCAACATGTAAAAACACAAGAGTTCAACCGTATTCGAGTTGGTGTGAGTCGTCCAAGTCATGGGGAAGTTATTAACTACGTGCTAGGTGACTTTCCAAAAGCAGAACAACCAGATATTATTGAAGCAATTCAAAAAAGTGCAGATGCAATAGAAGATTTCGCGCAGTTGCCATTTATTGAGGTAATGAATAAATATAATTAAAAACATAGACTAAAACGAGGCGTGGCAATATTTTTGTCACGTATTTCGGTCTTTCTTCGAGGCGTTGATTTATTTTCGCATTACATAGAATGAATTTTCTGAAAAAAGGAGCTGTTTTCCCTTGAAAGGATTACAACAATTAATATATGAACAAAAAGATATTCGAGCGATATTAAATGCGCTCAATGAAAAAAACAAAGCACAACTGGTTACAGGTCTTACCGGGTCTTCACGCGCTTTATTTGCAAGTGTCGTAGAAGGCGCTTCAAAACGTCCAGTTGTATTTGTCACACATAATTTATATCATGCGCAAAAATTATATGACGATTTACTTTCATTAATGGATGCAGATCGATTGTTTTTATATCCTGCAGACGAACTAATTTCTTCTGAGCTAAGCATTTCTAGCCCGGAACTTCGAGGTCAACGAGTGGAGGCGCTAGATTTTCTGCTATCTGAAAAACCGGGAATAGTAATTGTTCCAGTCGCGGGACTTAGAAAAATGCTGCCCCCAGTATCACTTTGGAAGCAATTTAATATATCTATCGTAGAAGGCGAAGAACTGGATCCAGAAATTTTACGCCAAAAATTAGTGACAATGGGTTACACGATGAGCGGCATGGTTAATACACCAGGTGAATTCAGTGTTCGTGGCGGCATTATTGATATTTATCCGATTACGGAAGAATTTCCAATTAGAATAGAACTTTTTGATACCGAAGTGGATTCCCTTCGTTTCTTTGATGTGGAAACGCAGCGCTCTACTTCACGTGTAGAAGAGTTTCGTTTGCTTCCCGCGACTGAAATTATCCTTGATCAAAGTTATTATCCAGATATTGTTCAACGTCTGGAAAAGAAAATGTCACATACATTAAATGAACTAAAAGAAAAAGAAGATAAACAAGCACTTGTTGAAAATTTAGAAGCAGACTTAGAAATGCTGCGTTCAGGGGTAAAACCAGATATGTTTTTCAAATACATTGGTTTAGCTTATCCAGATCCAGCATCTCTTTTTGACTATTTCTCAAAAAATACCGCAATTTTACTAGATGAATTTGCAAGGATTTTAGAAACAGAAGAAGGCTTGGAAAAAGAAGAAGCGGAGTGGCAAACGGAGACATTGAGTCGAATGGAGACTGTGCGTGATGTGCAAGTAAGTCATTCTTTTAAAAAATTACTAGATGAAAACCGCTCACCAAAAATTTATTTAACACTTTTCCAAAAGCAAATGGCGAGCATGCGAGTATCTAAAACAACCAATATTGTCTATAAACAGATGCAACAATTTCATGGTCAAATGAACGTATTAAAAACAGAACTAGAAAGCTGGCATAAGAATAATTATGCCGTTGTAATTCTGGCGCCAAATATGGAACGTGCAGAGAAAATGCAGCAAACTTTAACTGACTATGATATGGAAAGTACCATTTTAAAAAGCGAATCGGATGTTCCTAAATACGGTCTTGTGCAATTCGTTATTGGGACATTCCAGAACGGCTTTGAACTACCGCTTGCCAAAGTAGCAATCATTAGTGAATCAGAGCTTTTTAACAAAAAAGTGAAAAAAGTAAAAAAACGTCAAAAACTGTCTAATGCGGAGCGAATTCAAAGTTACTCCGAATTAAAAGTGGGCGATTATGTTGTGCATATTAATCATGGTATTGCGCGGTATGTTGGGATGGAAACATTAGACATTAATGGGGTGCATAAAGATTATTTATTGCTGGTTTATCAAGGAGAAGATAAACTATTTATTCCTGTTGATCAACTCGATTTAGTGCAAAAATATGTTGGCGCAGAAGGCAAGTCCCCAAGATTAAATAAACTTGGTGGCGCAGAATGGAAACGCGTTAAGAAAAAAGTACAAGCCTCTGTCCAAGATATTGCGGATGACCTGATCAAACTATATGCAGAACGAGAAGCAGAAAAAGGTTATGCATTTAGTCCGGATGAAGAAATGCAACGAGAATTTGAAGATGCTTTTCCTTATCAAGAAACCGATGATCAACTGCGCTCTATTGCGGAAATTAAAAAAGATATGGAGCGACCTCGCCCGATGGATCGTTTGCTTGTTGGTGATGTTGGTTATGGGAAAACAGAAGTTGCGCTTCGTGCGGCGTTTAAAGCGATTATGGATGGTAAACAAGTGGCATTCTTAGTTCCGACAACTATTCTAGCGCAACAACATTTTGAAACAATGAAAGAAAGGTTTCAAGGGTTCCCAATAGAAATCGGTCTTTTAAGTCGCTTCCGTACGAAAAAACAACAAACAGAAACCTTAAAAGGAATGAAGAATGGCACAGTGGATGTTGTTGTTGGAACGCATCGTCTATTGTCTAAAGATGTGGAATACCATGATTTGGGACTGCTTATTGTTGACGAGGAACAACGATTTGGTGTGACTCATAAAGAAAAAATAAAGCAAATGCGTTCAAAAATCGACGTACTAACCTTAACTGCAACGCCAATACCAAGGACGTTGCATATGTCTATGTTAGGAGTTCGAGATCTATCAGTTATTGAAACGCCGCCAGCAAACCGTTTCCCAGTTCAAACATACGTTGCAGAACAAAATAATGTACTTGTTAGAGAAGCGATTGAACGAGAATTAGCCCGTGATGGTCAAGTTTATTATCTTTACAACCGAGTAGAAACAATTACTCAAAAAGCAGACGAAATTTCAGCAATGGTTCCAGATGCTCGTGTGGCAATTGCTCATGGTCAAATGGGCGAATCTGAACTAGAATCTGTCATCTTAAGCTTTCTTGAAGGAGAGTTTGATGTTCTCGTAACTACCACTATTATCGAAACAGGTGTAGATATTCCTAACGTTAATACTCTATTTGTTCAAGATGCTGACCGAATGGGTCTATCGCAACTGTACCAATTACGCGGACGAGTAGGTAGATGGAATCGAATTGCTTATGCTTACTTTATGTATCAAAAAGACAAAATTCTTCGTGAAGAAGCGGAGAAACGTTTGTCAGCTATTAAAGAATTTACAGAACTAGGCTCCGGTTTTAAAATTGCGATGCGTGATTTATCAATTCGTGGTGCAGGTAATATCCTTGGAGCGCAACAACATGGCTTTATTGATTCTGTAGGATTTGACCTTTATTCGCAAATGCTAAAAGAAGCAATCGAAGCCAAAAAACCAAAAGAAGAACAAAAACAAATCGTACCAGTTGAAATTGATATCCAAGTAGATGCTTATATACCGGAATATTATATAACAGATGGACGACAAAAAATCGAAATGTACAAACGGTTCCGCAACATAGAAGTGTTGAATGATTTGGAAGAATTGCAAAGTGATATGATTGACCGTTTTGGTGAGTATCCGGAAGAAGTCGAGTATCTATTCACGATGACAGAACTCAAAGTACATGCACTTGAAGTGGGTATCGAGTCTGTAAAACAAGAGCAAAATAAAATTACCATGTTGTTTTCCGAAAGTGGAACAGCAGGCATTCGTGGGGATGTCGTTATGCAAATCATTGGTGAATTTGGACGAATGATTGGTGTTGGCATGGAAGGGACACAATTGAAAATCACTGCCAATATCCAAAATAAACCATTAAAAGAATGGCTCTATCAAATTAAAAGTTTGGCTGAAAAACTTCGCGGAGCTTTAAAAGAAAAAGTATCTACCGAAAAATAACCAATAAGTAAAAAGAAAGGAGGTGGCGGGATGTCAGAACGTTCCATGAAGCGACTGATGAAAGGAGCAGCTTGGCTAACCGCTGCCTCGCTTATCTCTAAAATACTTAGTGCAGTTTACCGTGTACCTTTTCAAAATATGGTGGGAGATGTTGGGTTTTATATTTTCCAACAAGTATATCCGATATATGGAATTGCGATGACCCTTGCTTTAGGGGGCTTTCCAGTTGTTATCTCTAAAATGTTAGCAGAAGCAAACGGTGATATAAGACGACAACAAATTATAATGCGAGCTGTTTTTAGGATGCTTCGAATTGTTAGCGTCTCTCTATTTGCCTTTTTATTTCTGTTTGCTAACATTATTGCAATGATGATGGGAGATCCGGCGCTTTCTGAACTTATTCGAGTCATTAGTTTTGTGTTTTTGCTTACACCATATCTTGCTTTTATGCGTGGCTTCTTTCAAAGCACAGGAGAGATGATACCAACAGCGATTTCTCAAACAGTAGAACAAATTATCCGTGTCGCCGTCATTCTTTTTGGGGCTGGTTTAGCTCTTCATATGAAATTAGATTTATATGATGCAGGAGCGATGGCGATGAGCGGCGCGATTTTCGGTGGCGTTTCAGGAATTTTGGTATTGCGCCATTTTTACAATAAAAAACTTACATCAGGTCAAGGGATACAACCAGCTGTATTTGCTGAAAAACAAGAAAAAATCGGAATAGGTCGCGATTTTCTTCGTCAAAGCATGGCGATATGTATCGTTAGTTCAATGCTAATATTGTTCCAACTAGTGGACTCTTTTCAAGTTTATCGCTTAATGAGTGATTCGGGAATTCCAGATTTTATTGCCAAATCACTGAAAGGGATATACGACCGTGGACAACCGATTTTACAGTTAGGGCTAGTGGTTTCAACTGGGCTCGCGCTTGCACTCGTACCAATGATTACTGCTGCAAGGGTTCAAAATCAGCAAAAAGAATTAAAACGTTCTATCCTTCTAGCAATCAAAATTACACTCATTTTGTCTGGAGCAGAAACAGTAGGACTAATTGTCATTATGCGCCCTTTAAATCAAATGCTCTTTCAAACGCCGGACGGTACTTTTGTTTTGCAATTATTTATGCCAGCAGTTTTTCTTAGCGCTTTAATTGTTATGTTAAGTAGTATTTTACAAGGGTTTGGAAAAATTATTGTCCCTGCTATTGGTGTTGGAATCGGACTTGTTGTAAAATGGATAACAGGAAGTATATTGATTCCGCATTATGCAACAGTCGGAGCGTCAATATCAACATGCGTTGGTTTAGCAGTAATCTTACTAATTTGTTACGTATCATTAAAACAAACAATCCGAGTTCCCTTCGTTGAAAAATCAATGCTACTAAGGTTAGCCGCAGCATTAGCTTTAATGGCGATAATTCCTTGTTTAATCGAATGGTTTGTCCCGTTTGAAACAAGGATGGGCAGTGCGTTTCAAGCGATTATAAGTGCGTTATTTGGCGGCGGGGTTTTTCTCGTTTTTGCACTAAGATACAAACTACTTGGACCGAAAGATTTTGTTTTCCTTCCGTTTGGCTCCAAGTTACTAGCGCTCAGCAAATTAGTTGCGCGAAAATAAACATAAAAGTAGGTGAATAAAATGGCAACAACCATGCGATTAGATAAATATTTAAAAGTATCAAGATTAATTAAGCGTCGTACAGTAGCGAAAGAAGTAGCTGAAAAAGGACGTATTGCTGTCAATGGCATAACCGCGAAACCAGGAACAAATGTGAAGTCTGGTGACGAATTAGTTATCCGTTTTGGTCCAAAGATTGTTACTGCGAAAATCGAACGTTTAGAAGAAAACGCAAAAAAAGAACAAGCAACAGAAATGTACACAATTATTAAAGAAGAACGCACAGATGAAAGTAGATAGAAAAATCGTTTGAAACGGGTTAATATAGCCGATTTCAAACGTTTTTTTTCTTTTTAAAAAAATGCACAACCAATTTTTTATGAAAAAGTCAAGAAAAAAATGATAAAAATCGTGGATTCCAATAGACAAATGGCTGATTTATTGATATTATTTTAATCAAGAAACGTTTTTTTCTCTACCGAATTTCACAAACGAAAAGCAAATAAGAACATGGGAGGGACGATGTATGAAAAAAGCTAAAACAAAAGTAGCGAGAATAGAAAATCGCTACATCAAAGATACTGCAGCAATGAAGAAAACTCGTAACCGTCGTCGCATTGCCCTGTTTCGAAGACTTGCTTTTATGGCTATTATCTTTGCTGTTGTTGGTGGGTTACTAACTGTTACCTATACACAACAAGTTCTATCACTAAAAGATAAGAAAGAACAACAAGTAAAAGTAGACAAAAAAATGGTTGCAATGAAAGATGAAGAACAAGAGCTAAATGATCAAATTAAGAAACTTCATAATGATGAATACATAGCTAAATTAGCTAGAAGTGAATATTATTTATCCAAAAATGGAGAAATTATTTTCAACATTCCTGAAGAGAATTCGAAACAAGAAGAGTAAGTCAAGGTTGAGCCATTATTCTCCATTACAGAATCAAAGGGAAAATTAAGTGGTACATTTTTGGGGATTACGAGTTTGACTGTTTGACACTCTTTTTATTATAGCTATAATTAAGCAATAGAGTGATATTTTAAGGAGGACGCATTTTTTTATGTCGATCGAAGTAGGCAACAAGTTACAAGGGAAAGTTACTGGGATTACTAATTTTGGAGCATTTGTGGAGTTAGAAGGTGGCAAAACAGGTTTAGTCCATATTAGTGAGGTTGCAGATAACTATGTTAAGGACATTAACGACATCTTAACTGTAGGAGATGAAGTTACTGTCAAAGTAATGAATATTGGTGATGATGGCAAGATTGGTCTGTCCATTCGTAAAGCAGTAGATCGTCCGGACCGTCCAGAAAAAAGTTATGATCGCAAACCAAAATACAGCAAAAAACCTGCTGGAAACTATGTAAAACCAGCCGAGAGCTTTGAAGATATAATGTCTAAATTCTTGAAAGATAGTGACGAAAGATTAACGACTATCAAACGCCAAACAGAATCCAAACGTGGTGGCCGAGGAGCAAAACGCGGCTAAACCGTGAAATTTATTGTAAATGAAGGATGCACCGTATGGATTATTAATACGGTGCACTTTTTAATAAAATGTATGAGCCGAATTTCGAAGGAAGGGTTTCTTGAATGGATGACACCAAAAAACGAGTACATAAATATATTGAGAAACACGACTTAATCCGGTCCGATGACAAATTGCTTGTAGCAGTTTCTGGTGGTCCGGATTCTTTGGCATTACTACAATTTTTACAAACAGCTAATCTAGTTCCAAAAGAAGCAATTTATGTAGCCCATCTCAATCATGGTTTACGAGAAAATGCAGCAAAAGAACAAGGTATCGTCCAAAATTACTGTGAAAAGTACGATATTCCTTTCTTTACAGAAGAAGTAAATGTGAAAAAACGCGCCGAAATGATGCAAAAAGGCATTGAAGAAACAGCGCGAATAGTTAGATATGAGTTTTTCACAAAAATAATGATTGAAAAAAGTATCAATAAATTAGTGCTCGCACATCATGCGGATGACCAAATCGAAACCATCCTCATGCGCTTAGTTCGTGGAAGTTCAAGTATGGGATGGTCCGGTATCCAACCGAAACGCAGTGTGCAAGGTGGTTTTGTAATTCGTCCATTCTTATCAATTACAAAGTCAGAAATTATAGAGTATGCTAATAAACATGATTTAGCATATGAAATAGATGAATCCAATGCTAGCCCAGAATATACTAGAAATCGCTATCGACAAGAAGTGCTACCATTTCTTACAAAAGAAAATCCAGCTGTATATGCTCATTTTGAGAGATTTTCTGAAGAAACAAGTGAAGATTTCCGGTTTTTGGAAGATTTAGCGAAAGATTTATTAAAGAAAAACCTTATCCAAAACCAAGAACAAACAACACTTTTACTTAGCAACTTTAAAAATGAAGCGAATCCTTTACAACGCCGTGCAATTCATTTAATATTGAGTTATCTGTACAATGAGGATGTTCGTTCTATTACGGCAAATCACATATATCAGATTATCCAGATGATTCAAAATGAAAATCCGTCTAGTTCGCTCAATTTACCCAAAAAACTCATTGTTACTAGATCTTACAACGAACTCCATTTTCAATTTGGAGAAAGACAAGCATCTGCTGAGTTTTATCATCAATTAGAACTAAATGACCGCATTGAATTAGAAAATAAAGCAAGCATCCGTTTAAAATTAAAAAGTTCAGTCGTACAAACGAATGGATTGAACGGAATGCTTCTAGATGCAGCGGATATTACACTTCCATTAATCATCCGGAACCGTGTGAACGGGGACAAGATGACAATGAAAGGACAAGCAGGTAGCAAGAAACTAAAAGATATTTTCATCGATGCCAAAATACCAAGGCAAGAACGCGACAATCTACCCGTGATAACAGATTACACTGGGAAAATTCTTTGGATCCCTGGCGTGAAAAAGTCTGCATATGACCGAGAATTTAGTCGTAACAAAAAGCAGTACATTATTAGGTACACTCGAAATATAGGAGGAAACGAGAGCATGCATAATGATATTCAGAAAGTGCTGATATCGGAGGACGAATTACAAGAAAAGATTCGTGAACTCGGTCGTGAGTTGACAGCAGAATATGAAGGACGTAATCCACTTGTAGTGGGCGTATTAAAAGGGGCAACTCCTTTTATGACAGACTTACTTAAACGCGTAGACACATACTTAGAAATGGACTTCATGGATGTATCCAGTTACGGAAATGGTACAGTATCGTCTGGAGAAGTAAAAATAATTAAAGACCTTAATGCATCCGTAGAAGGACGTGATGTGCTAGTAATAGAAGATATTATTGATAGTGGTCGCACACTTAGTTATTTAGTAGATCTCATTAAGTATCGCAAAGCAAAATCAGTAAAATTAGTTACTTTACTAGATAAACCAGCAGGACGAAATGTGGCAATTGAAGCGGATTATGTAGGCTTTGTAGTACCAAATGAATTTGTTGTAGGCTACGGTTTAGATTTTGCAGAACGCTATCGCAATCTACCATATATAGGTGTTTTAAAACCAGAAATTTATAGCGAGTGAAATTAATTAACAAACAGAACCATTTTTTGTTAAAATATAATAGCTAGCTTTTTAAGAAAACAAAACGAAAAAAGATTCATGAGAGCCGTGCAAAATAGTGGGCAAGATAGATTCGGTATGCTATCATTAGTCTTAGTTTTCGAAGGTGAAAAAAGTATCAATAAATATTAAAAAATCTAAATTAATAATAGAATAACTTCGTAAGAGAAAAGGCGAAACGGATATGTTTTTATTAATCAGGGGAATCTGCTATTAGTCGAAAACAACTTTTAAAGGGATTAAATCCAGAAAAAGTAAGATCCAAGCTCTTGCGTGGGAGGAGGTAAGGAATGAACAGGTTTTTTAGAAATGCAATATTTTATGTCATCATATTCCTAGTTATAATCGGAATCGTTGCATCGTTCAATTCAAATAAAGAGGCAGCGAAAGATATTAGCTATACGGAATTTATGAGTAAATTAGAAGATGGTAAAGTTAAATCATTAACCATACAACCAGACCGAAGTGTTTATACAATTGAAGGAGAATTCAAATCAAGCGATAAAAGTTCTTCTGATGACAAAAAAACTGGTCTAGGACAAAGCAAAACAAGCAGTACAGCTTTTACAACTTATGCTTTAAATAGCGATACTTCGTTGGAAGAATTACAAACTGCAGTATCTAAAGAAGATGTGAAAATGGAAGTTGAACCCGCTAAACAAAATAGCGGTTGGGTTACATTCCTAACCTCCATCGTTCCGTTTGTAATCATCTTTATCCTCTTCTTCTTCCTAATGAGCCAGTCTCAAGGCGGTGGCGGTGGTAAAGTAATGAGCTTTGGTAAAAGCAAAGCCAAACTTTACAATGATGATAAGAAAAAAGTTCGCTTTACTGATGTAGCAGGAGCGGATGAAGAGAAACAAGAGCTTGTAGAAGTAGTTGAATTCCTAAAAGATCCACGTAAATTTGCGGATCTTGGTGCTCGTATTCCAAAAGGTGTTCTTTTAGTAGGGCCTCCGGGTACTGGTAAAACCTTGCTTGCTCGTGCAGTTGCAGGTGAAGCGGGTGTGCCGTTCTTCTCTATCTCAGGTTCTGACTTTGTAGAAATGTTTGTCGGCGTCGGTGCAAGCCGTGTCCGTGATTTATTCGAAAATGCGAAGAAAAATGCTCCATGTATCATTTTCATTGATGAAATTGATGCAGTTGGTCGTCAACGTGGTGCAGGAATGGGTGGAGGTCACGATGAACGTGAGCAAACCCTAAACCAATTACTAGTTGAAATGGATGGTTTCGGCGGTAACGAAGGAATTATCATCATTGCAGCAACTAACCGTGCCGATGTACTTGACCCAGCACTTCTTCGTCCAGGCCGTTTTGACCGTCAAATTATGGTTGATCGTCCAGACGTAAAAGGTCGTGAAGCAGTACTTCGTGTTCATGCTCGTAACAAACCACTTGCTAAAAGTGTTGATTTAAAAGCAATTGCACAGCGTACGCCTGGATTCTCTGGTGCTGATTTAGAAAACTTACTAAATGAAGCGGCCTTAGTAGCAGCTCGTTCCGATAAGAAAGAAATAGATATGAGTGATCTTGATGAAGCAAGTGATCGTGTAATTGCTGGTCCTGCTAAGAAAAATCGAGTTATCTCTGAAAAAGAACGCCGTACAGTTGCGTATCATGAAGGTGGTCACGTAATCGTTGGAATGGTTCTTGATGAAGCAGAAGTAGTGCATAAAGTTACGATTGTCCCACGTGGGCAAGCTGGCGGTTATGCCGTAATGCTTCCAAAAGAAGACAGATTCTTAATGACGAAAGCCGAATTAATGGACCGTATTACTGGTTTACTTGGTGGACGTGTAGCCGAAGAAGTTACGTTTGGTGAAGTAACAACTGGTGCAAGTAACGACTTTGAACGTGCGACCGAACTTGCTCGCCGCATGGTAACTGAATGGGGTATGAGTGATAAAATTGGGCCACTTCAATTCGCTTCCGGAAATGGTCAAGTATTTATGGGCCGTGACTTTGGTAGTGACAAAGGATACTCAGATAAAATTGCTTATGAAATCGATACAGAAGTTCAAAGTTTAATTCGCTACTGTTATGACCGCGCTAAAACAATTATTACTGAACACCAAGAACAACACAAACTTATCGCGGAAACATTACTAAAAGTAGAAACTCTAGATGCTCGTCAAATCCGTTCCCTATTTGATGATGGTGTAATGCCTCCAGATATTGATACAATTGACGTAGAAGCAGAATATCCTTCCGAAAAAGACGAAATAGTAGCAGGTAAATCTTTTGAAGAAGAAAAAGAAGACTTAAAAGAAGAAGGGCACATCAAAGAAACACAAGATGAGCCAAAAGAAGTAACTTCTGAAGATGCTCCGGACGTTGAGCAAACTCCAAATGACAAAAAAGACGAATAAGATTAAAGAGGCTGGATATTCCAGTCTCTTTTTTGAAGCTGTATTACTCGGATTTTACATTAAAACATGATATGATACGTTAGAAAAATCTTCTAAAGGACGGTAGACAAACTTATGATACTTGTAATTGATGTTGGAAATACTAACTGTACTGTTGGAGTGTATAAAGAGCAAAATCTATTAAAACATTGGCGCATGACAACTGACCGCCACAGAACATCTGATGAGCTTGGCATGACAGTTTTAAACTTTTTTTCTTATGCAAATATAAATCCAGCTGATATTCAAGGAATTATTATTTCGTCTGTAGTACCGCCAATTATGCACGCCATGGAAACGATGTGTTTGCGCTATTTTAATATTAGACCGCTAATCGTCGGACCGGGAATTAAAACTGGTCTTAATGTAAAAGTAGATAATCCTAGAGAAATCGGTGCTGATCGTATTGTAAATGCCGTAGCAGCATCAGCAGAGTATGGAACACCGGTTATTGTTGTTGATTTTGGAACAGCCACCACATTTTGCTATATTGATGAATCTGGCGTTTATCAAGGTGGTGCAATAGCTCCGGGTATTATGATATCAACTGAAGCTTTGTATAATAGGGCAGCGAAACTACCTCGTGTAGATATTGCTGAATCTAAGCAAATTATCGGGAAATCTACAGTAGCATCCATGCAAGCCGGCGTTTTTTATGGCTTTGTTGGGCAATGCGAAGGAATTATTAACGAGATGAAAAAACAATCTCAATCAAGTCCAGTAGTTGTTGCTACCGGAGGGCTTGCTAGGATGATAACGGAAAAATCTTCCACAGTAGACATATTAGACCCATTTTTAACACTAAAAGGGTTAGAACTTCTGTATCGAAGAAATAAACCAACAACAGAAAAAAAGGAGTTTTAGATAATGAGTGATTATTTAGTAAAAGCGTTGGCCTATAATGGAATGGCGCGTGTATATGCAGCAGTAACAACAGAAACAATTAATGAAGCGCAAAAAAGACATGATACATGGTCTGTCTCTTCCGCAGCGCTTGGTAGAACAATGACGGGGACACTATTCCTTGGAGCAATGCAAAAAGAAGACCAAAAAATCACTGTGAAAATAGAAGGTGACGGTCCAATTGGTCCAATCGTGGCGGATAGTAACGCCCAAGGTCAAATTCGTGGTTATGTCACAAATCCACATGTTCATTTCAGTGAACTAAATGATTCAGGAAAGCTAGATGTTAGAAGAGGTGTTGGAACATCAGGGATGCTTTCAGTTGTAAAAGATTTAGGCTTTGGAGAAAATTTCACTGGTCAAACTCCCATCGTTTCAGGAGAGATTGGCGAAGATTTCACCTATTATCTGGCTACTTCCGAACAAATTAATTCTTCAGTAGGTGTTGGTGTTTTAGTAAATCCGGATGACTCCATCGAAGCAGCTGGTGGTTTTATGTTACAACTTCTTCCTGGGGCGACAGATGAAGTTATTGATGAAATCGAAAAAAATCTAAACGCTCTACCAACTATTTCCAGAATGATTGAAGCAGGAGAAACACCAGAAACGATTTTAGCTAAACTTGCAGGTGGCGAAGAAAATCTACAAATCCTCGAGAAAATCCCAGTATCTTTTGAATGTAATTGTTCTAAAGACCGTTTTGGCAACGCGATTATCTCCTTAGGAAAAGAAGAAATTCGCTCGATGATTGAAGAAGATCATGGTGCAGAAGCGGAATGCCATTTTTGTCGGAACACATACGATTTCTCAGAACAAGAACTGGAAAAACTATATGAAGAAGCAAAATAAGCTAAAGGAGTACTCTATTTGAGTGCTCTTTTTTTAAAGACGTTAAACTTGACAAAATAGGTCGGAATTAATTAAACTATATGAAAGACTTAAAATGATAGGAGTGCTTTAATAATGACGATTGCAAATTCAATAACTGATTTAATAGGAAAAACACCAATTGTAAAACTTAATCGTTTACCAGAAGCAGGAAGCGCAGATGTATATGTAAAATTAGAATTTCAAAATCCGGGTGGCAGTGTAAAAGATCGTATTGCAAACGCGATGATTGAAGATGCAGAAAAGTCGGGCGTATTAAAACCTGGAGATACAATTATCGAACCAACAAGTGGTAATACAGGAATTGGACTTGCAATGGTGGCAGCAGCAAAAGGTTATCAAGCCATTTTTGTAATGCCAGAAACAATGAGCCTGGAACGTCGCAAGTTACTTCAAGCATATGGCGCGAAATTGGTATTAACACCTGGGCCAGATGGGATGAAAGGCGCTATTGCCAAAGCGGAAGAATTAGCGAAAGAAAACAATTATTTTGTACCGCAACAATTTCATAATCCGGCGAACCCAGCAGTTCATGAAGAAACAACGGGTCCGGAAATTGTCGAAGCATTTGGAAAAGATGGATTGGATGCATTTATCGCAGGAGTCGGCACAGGTGGTACAGTATCAGGTGTAGGACATGTACTTAAGAAAAATTATCCCGATGTAAAAATATATGCACTTGAACCAGAGGAGTCTCCTGTTCTTAGTGGAGGATCTCCATCGCCTCATAAAATCCAAGGAATCGGTGCAGGTTTTATCCCGGATACACTGGACACAAAAGTGTATGATGGAATTCTAAAAATTTCTAGTGAAGATGCAATAGAAACAGCTCGCGAAGTAGCTAAAAAAGAAGGAATTCTAGTGGGTATTTCATCTGGAGCAACTAT
The DNA here is from genome assembly GCF_014322845.1 of Listeria immobilis. Taxonomy (NCBI): domain Bacteria; kingdom Bacillati; phylum Bacillota; class Bacilli; order Caryophanales; family Listeriaceae; genus Listeria; species Listeria immobilis. The sequence continues at coordinate 381,848 of NZ_JAASUA010000003.1, forward strand.
TAAAGCTGCTCTTAATCTAGCAAAAGAACTCGGAACAGGAAAAAAAGTATTAGCTATTGTTGCAAGTAATGGGGAACGTTATTTAAGTACACCGCTTTATAATTTTGAAGATTAATAAAGGAAAAGCGATATGTTTGGGGGAGTGCCCGAACGTATCGCTTTTATTTATTAAATGAAATAAATATATTTCTTACTATTTTCTAATCAAACGCACAGGAGAAATTTTCTTTTCTTGGTTAATATATAGTCATAAGCTAACAACAAGCAAAACATTTTCATTCTTCCCCCTTTTAGAATGAAAATCCCAAACTCCCTTTTTGACCAGTGTGGTTTACTCCCTTTTTCCACACTGGTTTTTTTATACAAAAAAATGAAAAGAAAAACCGGAAAATCTCATGAAACTTTAACAAAAATCACAGCATATCCACCAAAATATTGGTTAATATATAGTCATAAGCTAACAACAAGCAAAACATTTTCATTCTTCCCCCTTTTAGAATGAAAATCCCAAACTCCCTTTTTGACCAGTGTGGTTTACTCCCTTTTTCCACACTGGTTTTTTTATACAAAAAAATGAAAAGAAAAACCGGGAAATCTCATGAAACTTTAACAAAAATCACAGCATATCCACCAAAATATTGGTTAATATATAGTTATAAGCTAACAACAAGCAAAACATTTTCATTCTTTCCCCTTTTAGAATGAAAATCCCAAACTCCCTTTTTGACCAGTGTGGTTTACTCCCTTTTTCCACACTGGTTTTTTTA